>JBKPOU010000128.1:0-16432 GCA_046733255.1 Pseudomonadota bacterium | reverse complement strand
AATTCGGCCTGCCCCTGGTCGGGCGAGCCGGTCAGCGCGGACTCGCTGACACGCTACCGGGGCAAGGTCGTCGGCTTCTGCAACACCGGCTGCCGCGACAAGTTCGAGGCGGCGACGCAAGCGTTCGACCGCGAAATAGAGGCAAAAGACTGATGGCCGACCTTCACTTCGAGCTAGTGACCCCGGAAAAGCTCGTCATGAGCGAGGACGTCTACATGGTCGTCGTCCCCGGCACCGAGGGCCAGTCCGGCATCATGGCCGGTCACGCGCCCTACATGACGGTGCTCAAGGACGGCGACGAGGTGGCGGTGTATCGCAAGGCCGGCGCGCAGCCGGAGCGGATCCCCGTCGGCGGCGGTTTCGCGGAGGTCGGAGCCAACGGTCTCACCATCCTCGCCGAGAAGGCCGGCGGCTGATCCACTGCGGCCAATGGGTCCGATTTCTAAACGCGGTTAGCTTTTCCTAAAGCATTCAGGCCTATCCCGTCCGCTGGTTTTGCGCGGTCTCAGTCGGGGTTGGAATGAACGCATTCGGCAAGCGTGGCAATGTCTCGGGCGGGCAGCGGCCGAGCTTCGGCGTTGCCAAGCCCATGAAGGGCGGCCCCGGTGCGGCTGCATCCGACGGCGGCGATCAGTTCCCGCCGATCGAGGACATCGAGCCCCAGGACGACGGCGCTCCGCTTGAAGGCCCGCCGAATGCCGCCGGCGCGATGGACCGTCTCACCGCGCGGCAGAATGCCAGCGGCGAAGCGGCCAGCAGCAAGTCCGAAGGCTTCGAAGCCTCGGTCCACCGGATCAAGGAGCAGGTCCTTCCACGCCTCCTCGAGCGCGTCGACCCGGAAGCGGCCGCCACGCTTTCCAAGGACGAGCTCGCGGAGGAATTCCGGCCGATCATCTCCGAAGTGCTCGCCGAGCTGAAGATCACGCTCAACCGCCGCGAGCAGTTCGCTCTCGAGAAGGTCCTCGTCGACGAGCTTCTGGGCCTCGGGCCGCTCGAAGAGCTTCTCGCCGACCCGAACGTCAGCGACATCATGGTCAACGGCCCCGAGCAGACCTTCGTCGAGCGCAAGGGCAAGCTCGAGCTGGCGCAGATCCAGTTCCGCGACGAGGAGCATCTGTTCCAGATCGCCCAGCGGATCGTGAACAAGGTCGGCCGCCGAGTCGACCAGACCACGCCGCTCGCCGACGCCCGCCTCCAGGACGGAAGCCGAGTCAACGTCATCATCCCGCCGCTCTCGCTCCGCGGCACCGCCATCTCGATCCGTAAGTTCTCCGAGAAGCCGATCACCATCGACATGATGCGCGGCTTCGGATCGATGTCGGAGAAGATGGGCACGGTGCTCAAGATCGCCGGCGCATCGCGAATGAACGTCATCATCTCCGGCGGTACCGGCTCGGGTAAGACGACGATGCTTAACGCCTTGTCGAAGATGATCGACCCGGGCGAGCGCGTGATCACGATCGAGGACGCGGCCGAGCTTCGGCTCCAGCAGCCGCACTGGCTGCCGCTCGAAACGCGTCCCGCGAACCTCGAGGGCCAGGGCGCGATCACGATCCGCGACCTCGTCATCAACGCTTTGCGTATGCGTCCCGACCGCATCATCCTCGGCGAGATCCGCGGACAGGAGTGCTTCGACCTCCTGGCGGCGATGAACACCGGCCACGACGGCTCGATGGCGACGCTTCACTCCAACTCCCCGCGCGAGTGCCTCGCGCGTATGGAGAACATGGTGATGATGTCCGACATCAAGATCCCGAAGGAGGCCATCAGCCGCCAGATCGCGGACTCGGTCGACCTCATCGTCCAGGTGAAGCGTCTTCGCGACGGGTCGCGCCGGACCACGAACATCACCGAAGTGATCGGGATGGAGGGCGACGTGATCGTCACCCAGGAGCTGTTCAAGTTCGAATATCTCGACGAGAGCGCCGACGGGAAGATCGTCGGCGAATACCGCTCGATGGGCCTTCGCCCCTATACGCTGGAAAAGGCCAAGCAGTTCGGCTTCGACCAGCCGTACCTGGAGGCGTGCCTCTAAGCGGACTGGTTAGGGCAGCTGGCCGCCTGTCCGGAACAGCGCGATCCCGACGAATATCGCAACGAGGCTGAGCGCAACCGAGCCGACGATGTAACCGGCGGCCGCGCCGTAATCGTGCCGCTCAATGAGCAAGGCCGTATCCAGGCTGAACGCGGAGAACGTCGTGAAGCCGCCGAGGACGCCGGTGGTCAGGAACAACCGGACATGCTGGTTGGTCCCCGTCCGATAAGCGAAGTATCCCGCCAGGAGCCCCATCGCCAGCGAGCCCGACACGTTCACTGCCAGCGTTCCGAACGGGTATCCGTAGCCGGCGACCCGGAAGGCTGCGACATTGACCGCGTGGCGAAGGGCGCCGCCGATTCCGGCCCCGAGGAAGACGATCAGGTAAAGCATAGGGCCTCTACTGCAGCAAAATTGCGCGACGTAGGAGCCATCAGCCGATCGGCGGTTACGAGGGAGACCCCATTCCCTTGCGGCCGACTTAGCAAGCCTGCGGCCCGGCGCTCAAGGCGCCGTGCAAGTCCGCGGGGAAAAAGTTGAAGGCCCGCCGGGGCTTGGGGAGAGGAGCGGGCCTTCGCAAGGACCTAATTAGACTTGTTCCACAGGGCACATAAGCTGCTACGAATCCTTAGGTGTATTCAGCAGTATCCCGGGCTCTCGCGCGGCCCGCCGTGGTGATGGCGCACAAGAGCGGTAGAATCGAAAGCATCAGGGAATGACCTGATGCGCGCGGTGCGTGATTGCTCTACTGTTCGCTCGTCAACTTCTGGCGGACGCGACGATGACGAACAATATTTTCGAAGACCGCGAACACGCGCTGGAAGCCAATTACTTTCGCCAGCAGGATGCGCAGCTGATCGACAAGCTTCGCCGCAATGCGAAGCTCGACGATATCGCGACCTCGCTCGCCGCGATGCTGGAGGTCGACAATCCGGACCTGCTGGTCCGCGCAAGGCAGGCGGGCATTACCGCGGACACCGCGCCTGCACTGTTCCTGGCGCCTCTGGTGCAAATGGCCTGGGCCGAAGGCTCCGTCGGCAGGGCGGAACGCAAGGCGGTGCTGAGGCTGGCGCGCGGCCGCGGAATCGACCCCAAATCGCAATCCTACGCCCAGCTGGAAGAATGGCTGTCGGTCAGGCCCGTCGAAGAGCTGTTCGAGATTTCCTACGAGGTCCTGAGGGCGGGATTCGCCGTGCTGCCGCGCCAGGAGGCCGACGAGCGGATCAATCGCGTCGTTGAAGCCTGCGAGGAGGTCGCTTCGGCTTCGGGACGCGGCCTGCTGGCGCCGCTCGGCCTTGGAAACACGGTTTCCCGGGCCGAGGCCGAACTTCTGGAGCGGATCGCCGCCGAGCTGCGCAAGCCGGCGACCAAAGCGACTTAGCTGGCGTTCAGCCCGGCATCCCGGAAGATGGCGACAGCCCTCGCCACCCCTTCCGCCGACGGCGGGTCGGTTCCGGCGAGCTTGTAGTTCAGCCCCAGCCTTTCCCACTTGTAGCGGCCCATCTGGTGGAACGGCAGGATCTCGGCCCGCTCGACCACTCCGAGCGACGCCCCGAAATCGGCAACGGCTTCCATTTCCTCCGGAATGTCGGTCAAGCCCGGGACGAGCACGTAGCGAAGCCACATGGGGTGCTTCAGGTCGGACAGGCGGTTGCAGAAAGCGAGCACGTCCTCGTTATGCATCCCCCCGGTGACGAGCTCGTGCTGGGTGCGCGTGAACGCCTTGATGTCGAGGATGACGAGGTCGATGTTCCGAAGCTCGTCGTCGGAAAGGCGCTCGGCATAATAGCCGTTGGTCTCGATCGCCGTGTGCACCCCCATCTTCTTTACTGCATCGAAGAGCCGGGCGGCGAAGCGGTCCTGCATCAGCGGCTCGCCTCCGGACAGCGTGAAGCCGCCGCGCATGGCCTTCAGGCCAGTCGCATATCGCTGGACCTCCGCAATTGCCCGGCTCAGCGGGACTGGAATGCCGTTCTTGAGCGTCCAGGTGTCGGGGTTGTGGCAGAACTGGCACCGGAACATGCAGGCGGTCGTCCAGCCGACAAGTCGGATTCCCGGCCCGTCGACGGCCGACCCGGTCGTGAAGGAATGGAGGAAGCCTAAGTCGCCGGTCTTGAGCGCCGTCTTCACATCCGTTTCCGGCACGTTCGCTCCAAGGTGAACGCGCATCTCGAACGGCGACTTCGCCTCGAGCGAGACAGTTTCTGGCGACGCCGCGGGCGCCGGAGCGACTTCCATCCTCAGTCTCCGTGGAACGTACGGTTGATCACGTCCATCTGCTGCTCGCGGGTCAGCCGGACGAAGTTCACGGCGTAGCCCGACACCCGGATCGTCAGGCTCGGATATTTCTCCGGATGGTCCATCGCGTCGATCAGCGTCTCGCGGTTGAGAACGTTGATGTTCATGTGGAAGCCCGTCACCCCGAAGAACCGGTCCAGGATGGCGGTGAGATTCGTGATCCGGTCTTCCTCGTTGCGGCCGAGGCCAGTCGGGACGATGCTCGTCGTCAGCGATATCCCGTCTTGAGCGTCGCGATAGGGGATCTTGGCCACCGACGCCGCCGAAGCCTGGATTCCGTGGGTGTCGCGGCCGTGCATCGGGTTGGCTCCGGGCGCGAACGGCTCGCCCTGGCGGCGTCCGTCAGGCGTGTTGCCGGTCGCCTTGCCGTACACGACGTTCGACGTGATCGTCAGCACGGACTGGGTGTGAAGAGCGTGCCGGTAGCTCGGAAACTTGCGCAGCTTGCCCATGAAGGTGCTGACCAGCCAGGCGCCCATATAGTCGACCCGGTTGTCGTTGTTTCCGAACTTCGGGAACTCGCCCTCGGTCTCGTAATCGACGACAATGCCGCGATCGTCCCGGATCGGCTTCACCTTGGCATATTTGATCGCGGAAAGGCTGTCGGCGACGACCGACATTCCGGCGATCCCGAACGCCATCGTTCGCAGCGGCGCATAATCGTGGAGCGCCATCTCGATGCGCTCGTACGCATATTTGTCGTGCATGTAGTGGATGACGTTCATCGCGGTGACGTAGGTGCCCGCGAGCCAGTCCATCACCTTGTCGAAGCGGTCGAGGACGTCGTCAAAGTCGAGATATTCGCCCTGTACCGGCGGGGTCGCAGGGGCGATCTGCTCGCCGCTGATCTCGTCGCGGCCGCCATTGATGGCGTAGAGCAGGCATTTGGCGAGGTTCGCGCGCGCTCCGAAGAACTGCATCTGCTTGCCGATTGCCATCGGCGAGACGCAGCAGGCGATCGCGCCGTCGTCGCCCCACGCCATGCGCATGATCTCGTCATTCTCGAACTGGATGGAGCTGGTATCGATCGCGACCTTGGCTGAGAAGCGGCGGAAACCCTCCGGAAGCTCCGGCGAATACCAGATGGTGAGATTGGGCTCGGGAGCCGGCCCGAGATTGTAGAGGGTCTGGAGGAATCGGAAGCTGCTCTTGGTCACCAGCGGCCGCCCATCGTCCGCCATCCCGGCGATGGATTCCGTCACCCAGGTCGGGTCGCCCGCGAACAAATCGTCATATTCGGGGGTCCGCAGGAAACGCACGATCCTGAGCTTAATCACGAAGTCGTCGATGATTTCCTGCGCCTGCTCCTCGGTGAGGATGCCGGCGGCAAGGTCGCGTTCAAAATAGGTGTCGAGGAAGGTCGATACCCGGCCCAGCGACATCGCCGCGCCGTTCTGCTCTTTCACGCTCGCGAGATAGCCAAAATAGAGCCACTGGACGGCTTCCTTTGCCGTCCTCGCCGGCCCCGAGATGTCAAAGCCGTACTTCGCAGCCATATCCTTGAGCTCGCCGAGCGCCCGGACCTGCTCGCCGAGCTCCTCGCGGTCGCGGATGATCTCGTCGGTCGACCATTGCGCATCGAGCGAAGACTTCTCCGCCTTCTTCTGCTCGATGAGCCGATCGACACCGTAGAGCGCAACGCGGCGGTAGTCGCCGATGATGCGGCCGCGTCCGTAGGCATCCGGAAGGCCGGTAAGGATATGCGATGAGCGGCACCGGCGGACGTCGGCCGTATAAGCGTCGAACACGCCTTCGTTGTGCGTCTTGCGATATTTGGAGAAGGTCTCGACCAGTTGCGGCTCGGCTTCGTAACCATAGGCCTTGAACGCGCTGAGGACCATTCGCAGGCCGCCGTTCGGCATGATCGCGCGCTTGAGCGGCGCCTCGGTCTGAAGCCCGACGATCACCTCATTTTCCTTGTCGATGTAACCGGCGTCATGAGCGGTGATCGAACTCGGAATCTGCGAGATGTCGAGGACGCCTTTGCGCCGCTCCTCCAGGAACAGGTCGGTCAGCTTCTTCCAGATCGCCTGCGTCCGCTTCGTCGGTCCCGCGAGGAATGCCCCGTCGCCAAAATAAGGCTCGTAATTGTTGAGGATGAAGTTGCGGACGTTGATCTCTTTCGTCCACAGGCCCGGTTTGAAAGGCGCAGCTTCGCCGGTCCGGAGTTCGGGGGTGGGCTCAAGAATGATCGTCGACATTGGTATCTCCGTCTTGGCGCTTATTCAGCCGCGACCTTCGCGGCGGGAGTTGCTGTCATTCGCGCGCGGCTCTTCGAGCCGGTCTCGCGCAGCAGGAATGTCAGGATGACGCCGAGCGCGACCGCGTAGAGAAGCGGCTGAAACGCCTGCTGGTAGTGGACCAGCTCGCGCTCTCCGCCGCCGCTGAATCGCGTCAGAGTGCTTGCGAACACCGGGCCCAGGGTGGCGGTGATCCCGAAGTTGATGAAGTTGACCACACCCGTCGCCGTGCCGCTGTGCTCCGGCCGGTTCGCTTCCTTGATCACCGTGTAGGGGATCATCGCCGCTCCCGAAGCGATCCCGGCAACCAAGGCCAAGGTAAACGGCGGGAAAAGGCCCGGCGGCCCGAACAGGATCAGCGCCAGGCAGCCGATGAGCACGATGCCACCACCGATGATGACCGGCTTGCGGCGGCCAATCCGGTCGGTCAGCCAGCCGAGCAGCGGGCAGCCGATGATCCAGCCGAACGGGACCGCGGCCGAACGCAGCACCGCCACCGAATAGGGCATGTCGTGCGCTTCCTGGAGGTAGCGAACTCCCCAGACCATGTCGAAGATCGTGGTGGGGATGAAGAACAGGCCGGCAATCAGGCCGCAGAGGATCGACTGCGGGTTCATGAAGACCGCGCCCATCGCCTTGAGCGCCGAGCCAAGCCCGGCTTGCTGCCCGGATTGCTCGCGCTTCGGGATCAGGACGAAAAGGAGGATGGCGATCGGCACACCGATGATCCCCATCACCAGCCAGAATGTGTCCCACGGGACGCCGGACGCGATAAGCGGACCGACGGCGAACTGACCGGCCGAGCCTCCAGCCATTCCGAACATCTGGGTGGCCCCGACCAAGGTCGCCGCGCGGGACGCGGGCATGTAGCTGCTCACGAGAAAAACCGCGCCGATCAGGGCGAATACCCCGCCCGCCCCCTGCAGGAACCGGCCGATGCTCGCGATCGTCGGATCGCCGGTGGAGAACAGTATCGCACCCACTGCGACAGATGCCGCGCCGAGCGGCACCACCTTGCGCGGTCCGAGCTGGTCCATCGCTACGCCGGCGACGAGGCTGAAGGGCGCGTAGCCGTAGTAGAAAAGCCCCACGAGCGACGCGATCCCCACCGCCGTCAGGCCGAACGCGCTCGTCAGCTCCGGCACCATCACCGCGGGAGCCGACCGCATCGAATATTGGTAGAAATAGAAGACCGCTGTGAACAACCACGCGGCGATCACTATGCGGTGGGCCGGCCCCCCGCCCGATCGCTCTACCGGCTCGGCCACGCGAATCCCGTCCTCAACAGAGGACGAGCGATTGCGCGAGGCCTGCTTCCGACGTCTCCTTGTACTTCGGGTTCATGTCCTTGGCGGTCTCGGCCATGGCCGTGATGACCGCGTCGAGATCGACCCGGTGGTTCGCCGGGATCTCGTTGTTGGCGATCAGGTAGCCCGTCCAGGACTTCACCGCACCGAACGCACAGCGCTCGATGCAGGGCACTTGGACGAACCCGGCGACCGGATCGCAGGTCATTCCGAGATGATGCTCGAGTGCTGCTGAGGCTCCGTTGGCGGCGATGATCGGATCCGCGTCATGCGCCTGCGCGAGAGCCGCTGCACCCATGGCCGAAGCGACTCCGATTTCCGCCTGGCAACCGCCTTCCGCAGCGGAAAGCGTTGCATTGTGCTTGCAAAGATAGCCGACGATGGCTCCGGCAAGAAGCGCCTCGCGCTGCTTCTGGTCGGAGACTTTCGCACCCTCCGCACCAAGCGAATAAATGACCGCAGGCATAACCCCGGCCGAACCGCCCGTGGGTGCGGTGATGACCAGGTGTCCGCGGGCATTTTCTTCCGATCCGGCGAGCGCCGCAGCCGACACCATTCCGATGGCCCGGCGAGCAGGCTCCGCAATCGCCTGTGAATTGCGATAGACCTCTCCCGCCTTGGTCTTCAGCTTGATCGGTCCGGGGAGCGTACCTTCCGGCGCAGCGAGGCCGGCTTTGACCGTCGCCCGCATGGCGCCGAGGACCTTGTCGAGGAATGCGTCGATCTCCGCCTTGTCGCGGCCGGAAACCGCGAGCTCGTTGGCATAAGCGAGCTGTGCGAGCGAAATGTTGTCCCGCTTCACGTGGTCGAGCACTTCCGCCATCGTCGAATAGGGATATTTGGGCGGGTTCTTCTTCGGCGGCTCGTAGCCCTTCCATTCGATGAAGCCGCCGCCGACCGAATAATATTCCTGTTCGAGGAGGACCTTGTCGCCGGCGAGAAGCGCCACTTTCATCGTGTTCGGATGATGGAAGTCGCCCTTGGTCGCATCGTAGACAACGTCCTTGAGCGAGGCGTTGATCGTTTTCGAGCCGAGCTTGACGGGATAAGTCTTGTCCGGCTCGGCCGCCATCCTGTCGAGAACTGCAACCGGGTCGATCGTGGCCGGCTCGTGACCGATCAGGCCGGCAAGCGCGGCCCGCTCGGTGCCATGCCCCTTGCCCGTCGCGCTGAGGCTTCCGAACAGGTTCACCCTGAGAGCCGTCGCCTGGGCAAGCTGGTCCGCCGGAAGCTTCGTGGCACGCTGATAGAAATCGTAGGTTATGCGCATCGGGCCGATCGTGTGGGACGAGGACGGTCCCGGACCGACTTTGTAGAATTCATCGACCAGCGTCATGACCGGACCCTTGGTGTCCTTGATCACCTGGAGGTTCGGGTCGGGCGGAGTCGAGCCGAGCGGCGCCCCCGCCGGGGCTTGCGCCCACAATGGATTGACGCGCCCGCCGAGCGCGACGACCGCGGCGGCCATTGCGCTTCGCATCATGAAGCTGCGGCGGTCCGAACCCGTCGGCGGCTCGGAATAATCCAGATCCGGAAGCGCGGCTTCGGTCAGGTCGAGGTCATGGCGGTCCATCGTACGCCTCCCAAGGTGCGGGCAACGGACGCGCGGGCACTTGATTGCGCCTAACGCAGGCATCCCTGCTCTGAGGGCACGATAAGCCGCGCGCACCATCATCCCATCGGGGCTAACCCCAACAAATCCTCATCCAATTGCTGACGCGACGGGCGGTCGAAGCCGCTGAAAACTGAGACGCGCGTCAGGAGATATGCGGATTGGACCGGCCGAAGGCCCTTCCTATCGTCCGGATTCCCTTATCTCGGGCGGGCCCGAATGACCGAACAGAAGACTCTCGAGCCCCCGGGCAACCTCCCAGCTGAAAGGAGCGAATCCATGCCAGGGCTTGAGGCGCCGGTAAGGACCGATCGGAACAATCACGACAAATTCTACAAGCTCGTCGAAAAAGCGCTCAAGCTGCCGCCTGCAACGACGGCCGTCGCCCATCCCTGCGACCAGGTTTCCCTCGAAAGCGTCGTCGAGGCAGCACGGCTTAAGCTGATCGAGCCGATTCTTGTCGGCCCCGAGAAACGTATCCGGGAAGTCGCGAAGAAGCACCGCATCGACATCTCCCCGTTCGAGATCGTCGACGCGGAATATAGCGAGGATTCCGCCGCCAAGGCCGTCGAGCTGGTGCGCGAAGGCCGTGCGGACGCGCTGATGAAGGGAAGCCTTCACACCGACGAACTGATGGGCGCCGTCGTAAAGCGCGACACCGGGCTAAGGACCGCGCGTCGGATCAGCCACTGCTTCGTGATGGACGTTCCGAACCACGACCAGCCGCTCATCGTCACGGACGCCGCGGTAAACATCGCGCCGGACCTCAAGGGCAAGGTCGACATTGTCCAGAACGCGATCGATCTCGCGCACGCGCTTGGGGTCAGTGAGCCGCGCGTTGCGATCCTCAGCGCGATGGAGAGCGTCAATCCCGACGTCCCTTCGACGCTCGAGGCCGCGGCCTTGTGCAAGATGGCCGACCGCGGCCAGATCAAGGGCGGGATACTCGACGGACCGCTTGCGCTCGACAATGCGATCAGCCCCGAGGCGGCGGCGATCAAGAAGATCGTCTCGCCCGTCGCCGGGCAAGCGAACGTGCTGGTCGTTCCGGATCTGGAAGCCGGGAACATGCTCGCCAAGAGCCTGTCCTTCCTGGCCGATGCGGACGCCGCCGGAATCGTGCTCGGAGCCAAGGTGCCGATCATCCTCACCAGCCGCGCGGACGAGGAGATGGCCCGGCTGGCATCCTGCGCCGTGGCCCAGCTGCTCGTCGCCGCCCGCAAGTCCAACGCATCGGCGGCGATTAGATGAGTCGGCCCGCCACTGGATCGGAGAAGAGCATGTCCCGGGAAATCGCCGTCATCAACGCGGGCTCCTCGAGCATCAAGTTTGCGATATTCCAGGACGATACGGACAAGACACTGCTTTTCCGCGGGCAGGTCGAGAATATCGGGATTGCACCCAGGCTGACCGTGAAGTCGCCTGAGGGAAATGCGCTCGTCGAGCGCGAATGGGACGCCAAGGAGCTTAACCACCGCTCGGCGACGCGCATCATCCTCCAGACCTGCATTGCCCTCCTCGGTGGGCGGGCCATCGAAGGCATCGGTCATCGCGTCGTGCATGGCGGAACGCACTTCGCCTCGCCTGCGCTGGTGACGAAGGAGGTCGTCGAATCGCTGAAGGCGCTTGCTCCGCTGGCGCCGCTTCACCAGCCGCACAATATCGCGCCGATCGAGGCGATCATGGTCGAGGCTCCCCACATTCCGCAGGTCGCCTGCTTCGACACAGCGTTCCACCAGGTGCAGCCGCCTATTGCCCAGGCGTTCGCGCTTCCCAAGGAAATCACCGACGAAGGAGTCCGCCGCTACGGCTTCCACGGCCTGTCGTACGAATATGTCAGCGGCAAATTGCGCGAGGTCGCGCCGGATCTCGCAAGTGGCAAGGTGATCATCGCCCACCTCGGGAATGGGGCGAGCCTGTGCGCGATCAGGGACGGCAGGAGCGTCGCTTCGACGATGGGGTTCACCGCCGTCGACGGGCTGATGATGGGGACCCGCTGCGGATCGATCGATCCCGGCGTGCTGCTCTACCTGATCGATCATCGCGGGATGGATGCGCGAGCGATCGAGCGGCTGATCTACAAGGAATCCGGCCTTCTCGGAGTTTCAGGAATCTCGTCCGACGTGCGGACCCTGCGCTCGTCCAGCGACCCCAGGGCCGCCGAGGCCCTGTCCCTGTTCACCTACCGGATCGTTCGCGAGATCGGCTCGCTGGCGGCAGCGTTGGGCGGCCTCGACGCGCTCGTCTTCACCGGCGGCATCGGACAGAACGACTCCGTAACTCGCCGCGAAGTGGTTGCGGGCTGCAAGTGGCTCGGAGCGGAGCTGGACGAGTCAGCCAACGCCGCGCACCGCGAGCGGATCGAAAGCGCCACGTCGGCGCTGCCGGTCCTTGTCCTCCCGACGGACGAGGAGCGAGTGATCGCCCGCCATGTGTCGGCGACTCTCGGTTCCGGAAATGGCCCCTCCGTCGGCCTCGTGGAATCTGCGCCCGAGGTGGAGCTTTCTAGTTCAACCGTCGCCGCCGCTTCGCCAGGTAGCTCTCAGCCATCCTGAGATAGAAGTTCAGGGGCTCGACCTGGCTTTCGAGTTCGCGCCTGAGGTCGTCGGCCAGCCGAGGGCTAGACAGGGCGTCTGCGGTATCCCGGATCGCCGCCACTACCGTTTGCCTGAAAGCGACAATATTTGCGTCCCAGAAAAGGTTGGGCTCGATCTCCCCACAGTCCAGCTGCCGAAGGCCTTCCTCGAGTTGCTCGACGGTGAGCGCAGGGACGGGATGTTCGGCAAGCTCCGGACGAGGAACCCGCACGGCGGCCGCCTGCGAACGGCCAAGCCTTGCCTCTCCGCTCGGCGATCGAATCGACAACATCACAGGCGCGCGCTTGCCCACAGGCTGTCGACGTAAGGCTCATCAGCAGCGATGCGTATCGCGGTTTAACCTGATGCGCGCTGACACGAAGCGAAAGCCAATGCCGCATCAGGCGAAACAAGACGCTGAATCGGAAAGAAAAATGGTGGGCGTGGCAAGGATTGAACTTGCGACCCCTGCGATGTCAACACAGTGCTCTACCACTGAGCTACACGCCCACTCGGAGGGCCATTTAGGGGCGGGTTGCCGAGGGCGCAAGCGCCTCGGAACGCAAAGCTGCCGGGCACTCCGCTTAGAGGCGGCCGTGCTGGTCTTCGGTCTGGAAGATGCGATCCACCTCGGCGACGAGGTCCTTCAGGTGGAATGGCTTCGACAGCATCTTGGCTTCCGGCGCCGCTCGCCCGCTCTGGAGCGCGACCGCGGCGAATCCGGTGATGAACATGACCCGTATGTCCGGATCCAGAACCGAGGCCTTCTGGGCCAGCTCGATGCCGTCCATCTCGGGCATCACGATATCGGTGAGCAGGAGGTCGTAATGGTCGACCTCGAGAAGCGGCATCGCTTCCGTACCGCAACCGACGGCGTCGACCTCATAGCCCACGCGCTGCAGCGCACGCTGCAGATATTCGCGCATCGACGTGTCGTCTTCAGCTAGGAGGATTCGCGCCATCGACTCATCATGCGCCGTTAAATCGAGATTTTCCAGAAGCGAATGAGGCGGCCAAACGTTGCAGCTCCTCTCTATGAGTCTTAATCTGGCACAATTGACCCGGCCTCCCCTGCCCTCTCCGATCGTCCACCAGCCGCGCGGCGTGCTGCCCGTGCTGCTGTCGGTGCCGCACTCCGGGCGCGAGTATCCGGATTGGCTGACGGCTATGTCGAGGCACGGACGGCCCTCGCTCGAGGCTCTTGAAGATCCGCTCGTCGACCGGCTCGTCTGGCGAGCGCTTGCGCTTGGCGCAGGGGCGGTGGTCGCCCAGGCGCCGCGGGCCGCCGTCGACTGCAATCGGGCCGAAACCGAGATCGACCCAGCCGCCGTGCATACGCACTGGCGGGCCCGTCCGAGCCCCAGAGCGCGCGGCGGGTTGGGGATCGTTCCGTCGAGGACCGCGACCCACGGTCATTTGTGGCGCCAGGCGATCGACCGCGAGGAATTCGAGCGCCGGCTGGACGAAGCCTACAGGCCCTATCATTCCGCGATCGAGACGCAGCTGGCATTGCTTGTCGACCGCTTCGGCTGCGCGCTCCTTCTCGACTGCCACTCCATGCCGCCGTCGAAAGGTCCGGCCGAGATCATCTTCGGGGACCGTTTCGGGCGGAGCGCCGCCCCGTGGCTGATGTCCGAAGCCCTGGCGTCGGCTTCCGACGCCGGCTTTGCCCCGGCTGCCAACGACCCGTTCGCCGGCGGCCATATCGTCGAACGGCACGGCACCCCGCAAAGCGGCGTCCACGCGCTTCAGATCGAGATCGACCGCCGCTGCTACCTGGACGAAAAGGGCGAACCGGGCGCGCGGTTCGATGACGTCGCGACTCTGATCGAGCAGCTCGCCGTTCGCCTCGGGACCATGCTCCTCGACCGCTGGATGCCCGCTGCCGCGGAATGAAAAACGCCGCCCCGGGGTCTTGCCGGGGCGGCGCAGTTCAGGGAGGAGCGCACCTTTCAAGGGCGCGCAGTCCGTGCGGATCCGAAGGGGAAGCGCGGACTCGCCGGACCGATAGCAATTGGTGACGCTTGTCAGAGGTTCAATTCGGCTCGGCGCGAAAGCCTCACGCTTCGGCAGGCTCCGGCTGCCTGGCGACCGGCACCGGTCCTTTGCCCTGCGCGACCTGGCGGGCGAACAGCTCGCGGACCTGCGACAGCGAGAAGAGGTGCGCGTAGATCAGCGGCAGGAGCCCGCTCTGGTTGAACTTGCGCAGCTCGTCGCCGCGAAGCTCGCGAAGCTTCTCCTCGTCGATCATCCGGAAGCCGCGGTAGACAAACGGCTGGGTCGCCCCCTCCGGCTGGATCGCGACCTCGCCGTCCATCAGGAGCCCGCTCTTCTGCAGGTCCTCGACAAAGGCCGCGGTACGCTGGCCGGCGGCCTCGAACTGCTCACAGAATTCCAGGATCGCCTTGGTCGCCTTGCTGGTCTCGCCATTCTCCTCGAACAGCGGCTCGCCCTCTTCGAAATCGCCGATCGCGCCGGTGGTCGGGTCGTAGCAGAGCGAAAGCTCGTCGCTGTCGGGGCGGAGCCGGGCGAGAAGGAACGGATAGCGCCGGATATAGGCGGGAATGTAGAGGTTCGAATCGAGCGGCCGCCCCTCCTCGTCGGCGAAGACGTTCACGCCTTCGGTCAGCCCCATCAGCGCCAGCGGCACGGGCGTGTCCCCGATGGCGAAAATGATCGGATAGTGGCGCGCGAGCAGCGTGAACTCGTCCACCGTCGCCGGGACGACGTGGGTCTTGGCGATGATCGGAGCCTTCTCGAAGGCGCGGAACTTCATCTTGCCGTGGGCGGTCGAGCTCAGTGGCTCGAGCGCGGAATACAGAACCGGCAGCTGCTGCGGGGTCGGCGCGTCGGTCGCCATTTTCGTCTCTCCGTGATTGTCTTGAGGCTTGCGTCAGTCAGCGCCCGCCGGAAGTCGCGGACGCCCTTATGCAACCGCCGGACCTTTCGCAACTGTTCTTCCCTCAATCACCTGATGGCGCGCGACAAAATTGAAGGGGGCGAATCGGGGGGTCTTCCACTTCTTCCACTTTGTGACTCTTGCCTCGAAAGTGCAGCAAAGTTCGCGGTCGCATGCGCGCGCGTGCCTAACCCCTCGTGCGCGCGAGGTGCAACGATTGCGGATGCAGCGGCTTGGAATTGCAGATGACATGGCTTCCCGGCCTCGAATCGGGCGAGCCTAAGCGAGCGCGGCGCCTGTAGGACAGGAAAATCTCGGCTTTCCTATTGTTGGATATTTTTTGCCTGCCGGATGCCTAGCGCTTGGCAAGCGAGGGCGTCCCCTCGTCAACGATCGCGGGCGGCTGCGGCTAATTAGTATTGTGTCCCGGAATTCCGGAATTGCCGTCCCCGACCCGTAATCTGTCGGAAAGAAATGCACTGTCACCGCAATCAGTGACCAACTACTCTACGGTATCGAAGCGCTTCGTAAGTGCCCCAGTGTCTTTACGAAAGCAATAAACTGGACTGCCCCCGGCTGAGCCTCGATTCAACCGAAGTTCTACGCAGATTTCGTTTCCAATAGCCATCGCAACCGGGAATCGCGTTCGCTCAATCTCCGAAAACGACTCGTGCGACTTGGAACTCCAAAGATCAGAGGCGCGCGAAACATACCGGATGTATAAATGTGCAACAGTGTATTCCTTTTTGTGCCCCATTAATTCGTTTCTTTGGTATACCACGACGCATAGTAAAACCACAATCCCAATGGTCAAAAATATTATTAGAAATCCTATTTTCCTGTAGTGCATGTAACGTTACCTGCCTTGTCTATGGCTACGACTGTTGTACCAAGTTCAGAAGCTAATTCACTATCATCGTCGCTAGTAATAGAAGGAGGAATGCTATCATAGGTGTTGATCGCCGTCATCGCCGCGCTGTCGTTGGCGAGGGCGACGATGCTGCCGCGCTCGTCGCCGAGCATCCAGGTGCGGTTGCCGGCGCTGTCGTACTGGACCAGCGGCTGGTCGCCGCCGTCGAATGCGTAGCGCTTCTGGAGGACGTTCGAGGCATTGTATTCGGCCACCACATCGGTGCCGTCGCTCACGTAATTGGTGATCGTCCCGCCGTTGCTGATGTCGGCCAGCCGGTCGAGCGCGTCATATTCGAGCGTCGCGAACGGGCTGGGGATGTTGTAGAGCTGGTTGTTCGACGGCAGGTAGCTGTAACTCTTCCCGGTCACCGGGTCGCTGGTCATGTTCCCGCGCCCGTCGTACGTCGCCGCCGTGCCGTTGACCGTCGAGAGCTGGTTGAGGCCGTTGGTCACCGTCGTCTGCGTCCCGTTGGCGATCGCCTGCGCATAGGCTTCGTTGGAGCGGGTCTCGGTGATAATCTGGCTGGCCGGGTTGTAGGCGAAGGTCTTGGTG
>JBKPOU010000127.1:0-3727 GCA_046733255.1 Pseudomonadota bacterium | reverse complement strand
AAACAGCGCTGCGCAGCGCCACTTCACATGGCCGGCCCGAGCATGGTTGGCGAGGCCGGCGGCGGCGTTGGCGGCGACGGCGAAAGCGCTCGTCCCGATCGCGACGTGCGGGCTTTTGACCCCGACAAGATAAACCATCAGCGGAACGGCGAGGATCGAGCCTCCGCCGCCCACCAGGCCGAGCACGAAGCCGACTAGTGCGCCCGACCCGACACCGAGCGCATATTGCAGAAGGCTGAGGGTCACGCGCTTATGCGCAGCGGGTGTCGCCGCTTATCCTCGTAAAACCGGTGCAGCACCATACCGCCCAGCATCGCCAGGACGAAAACCCAGGGCTGCCAGAGAGTGAAACCAAAGGCCAAAGCCGCGATTCCAGCTCCGGGACTGAAGCCGACTAGACCCCAGCCGATCCCGAAGATTGCAGCCCCTGCTAGCAGCTGCGGTTCGACGACCCGGCTCTGCGGGATTCGGAAGTAGTGGGCCATGAGCGGCCGGCTCATGTGCCGGGATAGCCAGTATGCCGCAGCCGAGGGCACGAAGGCCCCGGCCGCGACCAAAGCGAGCGTCGGATCCCATGCGCCGTCGACATCGAGAAAGGCGAGAACGCGGGCCGGGTTGATCACGTCCGACAAGGCTAGGCCTGCGCCGAACAGCAGCCCCGCGACTAGACCGGGAAGGACGTGCCTCATACCACCACTCCGATCACATGGCGCACGATGAATACGGTCGCCAAACCAAAGGCCATGAACGTCAGAGTGGCCGAAATCGACCGTGGCGACAGGCGCGCCGTCCCGCAAACGCCGTGGCCGCTCGTGCATCCGTTCCCGAGCCGCGTGCCGAAACCCACGAGAAGGCCCGCCGCAATGAGCAGTGGGGCCGACGACGTTACTTCGACGCTCACCTGACGGAGGCTGTGCGACACGACCAAGGCGCCAATCGGCAAGGCAATGACGAAGCTCACCGATTGCGCCCACG
This sequence comes from Pseudomonadota bacterium, assembly GCA_046733255.1. GTDB lineage: Bacteria > Pseudomonadota > Alphaproteobacteria > Sphingomonadales > Sphingomonadaceae > Sphingomicrobium. Next base: position 2,752 of record JBKPOU010000127.1, on the reverse strand, counting down.
ACGGCCCTCTGTCGGCAATGCCCGCAGCCGCAGCCGCCAGCCCGCTGACCCCGGCGATCCGCCCCGACAAAAGCAGCAGCAGAGCCGCTCCGGCCCCGATCAGAAGCCCACCGCCGATCGCCTGGATCGGGGTGATCGGTTCCAGGATCACAGCGAGTTCAGCGGCAGCTTGAGATAGCGGACGCCATTGTCTTCGGGCTCCGGAAAATGGCCGGCACGCATGTTCACCTGGACCGAGGGAAGCAGCAGGTTCGGCATGTCCAGAGTCGCATCTCGAGCTTTCCGCATCGCCACGAACGCTTCCTCAGAAACGCCTTCGTGGACATGGACGTTGCCGGTGCGCTCGGCGCCGATCGTCGTCTCCCAGGCGAAGTGGGTCCGGTTCGGAAGCGCCTTGTAGTCGTGGCAGAGGAAGACTCGCGTTTCGTTTGGCAATCGCATCAGCCGCCGGATCGACCGGTAGAGATGGTGAGCATCGCCGCCCGGAAAGTCGCAGCGCGCGGTGCCGTAGTCGGGCATGAACATCGTGTCGCCGACGAAGGCCGAGTCGCCAATCACATAGGCCATGTCGGCCGGCGTATGGCCGGGCACGTGGAGCGCGACCGCCACAATATCGCCCACGCTGAATGTATCGCCGTCCTCGAACAGCCGGTCGAACTGCGACCCGTCGCGGCGGAACTGGGTCCCTTCGTTGAAGACCTTGCCGAACACGTCCTGAACAGTGGTGATCCCGCAGCCGATCGCCAGCTTCCCGCCGAGCTTTTGTTGCAGGTAGGGGGCGGCGGAAAAATGGTCGGCGTGAGCGTGGGTCTCCAGCAGCCATTGCACCGACAAGCCTTCGCCGCGGACAAAGTCGACGATGGCGTCGGAGGCTAGGCTCGACGTCCGCCCAGATTTCTCGTCGAAGTCGAGGACGCTATCGACAATCGCTGCCTGCTTCGTGGCCGGATCGGCGATGACGTAGGACGCGGTGAAAGTCGGCTCGTGGAAGAACGCCGTCACGATCGGCTTCGGGGCCGTGCCGTCAACGGCTCGCCGCACCTGTTCGGCGGCGGTGGCGATCGCGGCGTCGGAGGACGAATCCCTCATCGGCTCAGGATATCTCCTGCGGTTCGGGGGGTCGATAGCGGCAGCACGATTCCTCTCGGCCTGCGAGCTGAAATGGCGTAGAATCGCCGCGGGAGGGATCGCGATGAAATTCGCTATTTGCGTCTTCGCCGTGCTCTGGTTTCTCTGCGGGGTGGCCGGCGCCTGGATGCTCGATGACCTCAATGCCGACCATTGGAAGATGATCGCGAAGGGACCAATCACGCTCGTCAGGGCGGCCAACGACACCACGATATCCTGGCCCTGGGATTGAGGCGGGGATTCAGTAGACCGCCCGAGGTGAATTCCAGCTGATCGGCGGTATGACCGCCATATGGTCGACGAAGTCCCCAAACCCGCGTCCGACGCGCAGATCGAGCAGGAAATCCGCGAGGCACGGAAGTTCGGCATGGAAGAGGCGATGGCGCGGATGGCCGGGCCCGGCGCGATGTCGGGCGCTTCGCCGGTCAGCGAGGTCCAGCAGGCCGAAACCGCGATCGGCACCTGGCTTCGCGCCCATCTCCCCGACGGCTCCGGCGCGCTCAAGGCCGTCGTCCACCGCCATCTCAAGGGAAGCAGGGCGCTCCTCGACAATCTCCAGGAGCCGCTCGAGGCCGTCGCAGCCTTTTGCGAGCGCATTCTCGGTTCCGACGAGCTGGTGAGGGAGCTGGTCCGCGAAGCCGACGTCGAATGGGGCCGGGCGATGGACGAGCGGCCGCACTTCGGCAGGGAGAATTCTCCCGCGCATCCGGACGATCCCTATACGGCCGAGTCCGTAAGGGCGGCTTTGCGCGTGGTGCTGACCGAATTGGGGAGGAACTAGGGACGCGGTTGCGAGACACGATCGCAATTGGATTCGAGCCGCTTCCCGAGTTCCACCTGCGCGAGGAAGTCGGCCATCATGGTTTCGACCCGGTTGCGGTCGCCGAGCCGCACCGGACGAGCGCTGCCATACCAGCTTGCCCAAACCTCGCCCTTTTCCAGGCTGAAGACGATACCCCCGGAGTTCTCCTCAGCGCTGTGCCGCGGGAGCTCGAGCGTTTGCCGGACCATCACTGCAACGCCGATGATCACCGCGGACGACAGGAGGAACATGCCGCCGGTGGACTGAAAGCAGGCAGACTCGAGGAAATGCCATGGCGAGCCGATGAAGGCCACGCCGTGAAGCATCGGCGCGGCGAGCGCGACGAGCGCCGCCTGCCACCAGCGAAGGAGGATCGCGGACACGAGGACCGCGGGGAGGTAGGGCGTGAACTCGCAGCCCGTCACCATGCCGTCGACGGCGGCGCGGACCGCGAGCGCCGAGCCAAGGGTGAGCGCGGCACATAGCAAAGCCTGGGTACCGGTCAGGCGATGCTGCACGAGCCACCGAGCGAAACCGTCCATCCTCCCATCTCCCTTTCGAATCCGGATGTCCGCGAGCTACGCCCACTCCTTTAACCGTTCGTTTCCGCTGCGCTATCCGGTGAACCCCCGGCGGCGTCGATTTTTTCCGCGCGCAAGAGCCGGAACCAGCTGTCGCGCAGGGCTTCTTCCTCGGCCCGTTCGGAGTCTCGCGTGCGCTTGGAGTCGGCTTCGAGCAGCGCGACTTCCTCGGGCGTGCATTCGCGCTTGTAGATCTTGCCGGGATCGACCCACTCGCAGGTCTGGTAGCCGGTGAAGGCGG
>JBKPOU010000126.1:0-2117 GCA_046733255.1 Pseudomonadota bacterium | reverse complement strand
GCTTCTTTCCCAACACGTAAAGTGAATCGTCGGTAAGCGGCAGGACGTCGGCGATTTCGGGATTACCGATTAGCGCCTTCGCATAGGGCCTGTCCGCCCTCAGCACCTGACTCTTGTTGACGGGCACGTCGAGCTCGCCGGCATGAATGCCCTCGGCGACGCTGACCTGTGCCTGGGCCGGAACCGCCGCAAGCGCGGCGGACACGGCCATTGAAGCGGCAAGAAGCCGCCATGAAAGTTTGCGAGTCATCACGCCCCCACCGTGTAGCTTTTGCTCTGAGTTCCCCGGTACACTTCGACGTCCGTGCGCAACGGGGGCTGAGGCTTCGCCTTGCGTGGCGGAGCGGCGCGAGCAACCCGCTTCACCGGCTGCGGAGCCGGCTGCTGATAGGCTCCGACCGAAGCCTCGGGCGGATAATGGACGCCGCCGTAAAGGCTGTACCGCAGGTCGCCGAGGCTGACCGTTTCAACGACCGGATTGTCCTGTTCGCCCGGCTTGCGGAGGACCAGGCTGATGTCGCCAACCTGCTGCGCCAGGGCGAGCTTCTGCGCGCCGACCTGGTCGACGAGGAGCGTCGCATTGCGCGCGGAAATGGGTTTGCCGTCGGCGCCCTTCGCATTCTGGCCGATCGCGAGGACGCGCACGTTCTGCGCCAGGACGTCCGTTACCTGGTCGCCGCGGCCCTCCATTGATCGGGTGATCAGCACGTCGACCGAATCGTTGGGCTGGATGAAGCCGGCGACGCCGGAAACGTCGTTGATGCGGACCGAAGTCGCGCGCATGCCCTCAGGCAGCAGAGCGGCGATCGACGCGCCCTGCCCCGCGGCTGAAATCTTCGCTGGAAGGATCGGCTCGTTGGGCTGGATCTCCATCAAAGCGACCCGCTTCTGCCCCTCCGGCAGCAGCTGATTCACATTGGTGAAGCTTCCGGCCGGGATGCTGCTGTTGGGAAAATCGGCGAAGCGGATTTTCTCGCGAGTGATCTCCGTGCCGTATTGAAGAGGAACCGCCGCGACGGCGACTTTCGTCGTGCCCTGAAGATCGGCGCGCTTGTCTGCGGCGATAAGGTAAGTGTTCGCCAGGAAAACGGCGACGAGCCCTAGAACGATCGCAATGCCTACCGCGATCAAAGTTTGCCGTCTCATCGGTGCGTCCCCCGGCGCTGAAATTTACGCTTGGATAATGCCATGTTTGGAATCAGGAAGATAGCGGGGCCGTTAGCGAGCGACCGGCCCCGCCGTCTGGTCTTAGTTGCAGGTACCGCCGTTGCTGCTGATGCAGGTCGCGGCGTCGTTGATCGCGGTCGCGATCGTGCTGCCCAGGAAGATCGCGGCGGCAGCAATGGCGCTGCCAACGATCGCCAGGATCAGCGCATACTCGGCCGCCGAGGCGCCCGAATCATCCTTAATCATCTTGATGAACTTGGTCATTTCACTAACTCCCTTCAAAGCTTTCCCTGCCGGGTGGGATGGCAGGACGCCTCGCACTGGTGGAGGTAGTCAGTGACTTAAGCGGTTGTAGCACTGTGCTTTTTTACAGTGCCCGCCCCCACGCCCCCCGAGCGCTCAGCTGCTAAAGGGCTGCGCTTGCCTTAAGAGTCTGTCAACTATCGTTGTTTAATTATCGTTAACACACCGGCGCGCACTCGCGCGACCAAAGCCTTGGTTTTTGTTGGATTTCTACCAAATATTGGGGAAGGGAGCTTGCGCCGGCCTGTCTCAAATCCGGACGGTTTGTCGCTTTCACGACACAATTTTCCACAGGTCAAGCCGGTAATAACATTACACTTTTACGGCGAATCGGGGCGAATCGGGCCGACTCGGAAGCTTCAGACTGGGACGCGGCTGCGGTAGGTGACGTTCACCCGTTTCGACAGAAGCAGGTAGGGCAGCCATATCACGACGCTGATCAGCACCTTCTCGACATTGCCATACAGGACGCTCTGGAGCGCCCCCGCGACCTTCGGGGGGATGTAGCCGCTTGCGGCAACCAGCTTCGCCGTCACGAGCTGCATCGTGATGTCCGCCATCCAGATCGCCGCAAGAAGCCGCGGGAACAGCGGCACCCTGCGAAGCGCAGCAACGAAGGCGACCGCATAGAGGCTGGTGAACAGGAC
>JBKPOU010000125.1:0-15901 GCA_046733255.1 Pseudomonadota bacterium | reverse complement strand
AAGCAGCACCACCCGGACCTCAAGCAAGGCGACAAGCAAGCCGAGGAGCGCTTTCGCGAGATCCAGGCGGCGTACGACGTGTTGAAGGCCGCGGAAGAAAGACGATTGGCGCTGGACGCTACCGACCAAGCATGAAGGTTGCGGCGCTGAGCGCGATCGGCCGCGCTTCATCCCCGCCATGCGCGGTCCCTCGAACGAAGGCGACCCGCTTCGTCACCTTCACGCACTCGCAGCGCGCGACGATCGTCTCGCCCTTGAGGGCAGGGCGGAGGTAATCGAGCCTCAGGTCGACGGTAACGATGGGGATGAAGCGGTCGAGCGTGACCCAGATGGATGTCCCGCTCGCGGTATCGACGAGGCTGACGATCGCTCCTGAAGCAAGCACGCCGGTTTCCGGCACGCCGACAAGCTCTTCGCGCCAGGGGAGGGCGAGCTCAGCCCAGTTCTCCCCCGAATCGCGATATTCCAGTCCGAGAGCCCGGCCGTGGCCAACGCTTCGCGCAAGCTCGAAGAACTTCTTTGCGTCGAAGCCTGGCGGTCTGTCGCTCATGAGGCAAGCCGATCGGCCGTCTTGCGGATCAGCTCGATCATGTTCGGAACGCCCTGCGTGCGATTGGCGCTGAGATGGCGGCGGAGCTCGAAGGGAGCGAGCTCGGCGGCGATGTCGGTCTTCGCTACCTCCTTGGGCGACTTGTCCTGCACGGCGGAGAGTACGAGCGCGACGATGCCCTTGGTGATTGCCGCATTGCTGTCTGCGAGGAAGTGCAGCCGCCCGTTTTCCGTCGTCGGATAAACCCAGACCGACGCGGAACAGCCGCGCACCTTCGTCGCTTCGGTCTTAAGCGCGTCCGGCATCGGCTCGAGCTTTCGGCCAAGGTCGATCAGCAGCCGGTACCGGTCCTCGCCCTCGAGGAACTCATATTCGGCCAGGATGTCCGCGATTGGAGGGAGTCCGGTCACTCCGTCCGACTAGCAGCGCCGACGGGCGAAATCACGCACGAGCGCTACGCAAATCCTCGATTTCGCGCGCCAGCACGTTTTCCTTCTCGACCGTGATCCGCTCCAATACCTGCAGCCGCTCCTCCAACCGGCGGATATCTCCGGTCGGGGCCGCTGGAGTTTCTATCCGCACGTCCCTGGCGGCCGAAAGCGCCCCCTCGACGTGCTGATCCAGCTTCCGCCGAAGCCGGCGGATTGTCCAGAAACGCTGGTAAAGGGCAATGGCCAGCATCGCCCAGAACAGGAACATGAAAACGATGCCGGTATCCTCGTTCATCTTGCGAGCCCCTTACTCAACTAACGATCGCGCAGGTCGTCGATCTGGCGCGACAGGCTGTTTTCCTTTTCCACGGTGATCCGCTCGAGGACCTTCAGCCTTTCCTTGAGCTCCTTCACTTCTTCCTGGAGGCGGAGATTCTCCGTCCGGTCCTCCTCCGAAGCGCCCGCGATCCGGCCTCGCCGGGAATAACCGAACCGAGCCCTCAGGACCGATGCGAACATGACGATTGCGACGATCAGGACGATCATCTCATACTGGTTCACTTGGACGCTTCTCCATTTTCGATCGCGCGGCGCTCGCGAAGAGCTTCAATCTGGTTGGCAGTCTGCGCTCCCGCGTCGGTCACGATCTGCTCAAGCACGCGCACTCGCTGCTCGAGCTCCATCGACCGCGACGCATATTGCGCGGCCTTCTCGGCAGCAAGCGTCGCCTCGACCTCCAGCTTCTTTTCGCGCAGCCGGAAGAAGCGGTTCGCGATCAGCATCAGCAGGATGACCGGGAGCCCAACGACGATCAGGGCGATGAAAACCTCTCCGGGACCCATCATGCGCGGCCTCCCTTATCGATCGCCAGCGCGTCGATGTCGCGGGCGAGACGATGGGGCTGGTCGGTCACGATCCGCTCGACGGTTTCGAGCCGGTCCTTGAGCGAGCCGATCTCGGCACGGAGCTGAGCGTTCTCCCCGGTCAGGAGCTTGATCCGCTCGGCCGCCTCGCGGTCGGTCTTGGGATGGAGCGGCAAGCCCCAGCTGGTCGACAGCGGATAGCCGTTCTTGATCTTGAGCCAGGTACTTAGGACCGTCCCGCCGACGCCCGCCACGACGATGATCGCAACGTAAGGCATGATCGTCATTATGAAGTCGAAGATTTGGGCGAGTTCGGGATCCATGGGTCGAGTTTCCCCTTTCGATTGAAGCTAGCCAAGCCGTTCGGGCTGGCGGTCGCGAAGAGCATCGATTGCCTCCGCGGTTTGAAGGCTGCGGTCGGTGACGATCCGCTCGAGCACTGCGAGCCTTTGCTCCAGCGCGCGCTTTTCATCCGCCGTGACTCCGGCCTCCCGTTCCATCCGGCGGCTGGTGAGCTTCAGCTCATGATAGCGGAGCCAGATCGCCGCGAATCCCAGCGAGGAAAGTATCGCAACGATCGGTATGAGCGACCCGAAGTCGACGAACTGCATGGTCTCTATCCCCTATCGAAGCTGCTCGATTTCGCGGGCGAGCGAACGGTTTTCGATCGTTACATAATGTTCGATCTGGGCGAGGCGGCGGTCGATGTCGCGGAAGCGCGACTTGATGTCGCGGGCGGTGCGCGACGGCGATGTCCGGACACCCTGCCAGAACTTCGTTTGTTCTGGATCGGAATCCTGAAGCTCGCGCGGGCGGTCCTGTCCGATCCAGCCGGCGAGGAAATAGATCGGGATCAGTGCGCCGCCGCCCATGAAGATTCCCAGGATGAGGAGAATGCGGATCAGGCTGACGTCGAAGCCGGTGTAATCGGCGAGGCCGGCGCAGACGCCCATGACCTTGCCGTTGCGCTTGTCGAGATAGAATTTCGTCCGGCTAGGAGGCTGCGTGCTCATGCTTTCTCTCCACGCCGACTGCGCGAGCGCGTGGTGGTCATGATCTCGTCGGGAATCGGGCTGCTGGCTTCGGGAAGGCAGGCCTGTTGCCAGTTCGGATTGTCGGCATCCATGATCCGCTCGATCGTGCACAGGCGCTCGTCGAGCCGGCGGGCCATGTCATGAAGCTCATCGAGGAGCTTTTCATCGGCGCCGGTAAGGCTCGCCGACGATTTCCATTTGGTCACATAGTGGAAGATCAGCCACGGCAACCCCAGGAACAGGACCGAGATTGCGATAATCGGAATTACGATATCTTCCATTATTTAGACCCCTTCGCCGCGAGCGCGGCCTTCATGGCTTCGAGCTCGGCGTCCACCTTCTCGGATGATTTCAGCTCGGCGATCTCTTCCTCCAGGCTCTTGGGGCCGGTCATCCCGAGTGCTTCCGCCCGGCCTTCGGCGAAGTCGGCGCGGCGCTCGAGGATTTCGAAGCGGCTGAAGGCGTCCTCGGTGCGGTTGCCGTTCAGGAGCTCGCGCGCCTTCGCCCGGGTCACCGCGCTCTCCAGCCGGTGGGCAATCGCGTTCTGCCGGGCGCGTGCTTCGCGGAGCTTGCCCTGCAGCTTGGCAATATCCACTTCATAGCCCTTCAGCGTCTCGTCGAGCTCCTTGATCTCTTCCTTCAAGCCCTCGGCCATGTCGGATGCCTTTTGCCGCTCGATCAGCGCGGCCTTGGCAAGGTCCTCGCGTCCCTTGCTAAGCGCCAGTTCGGCCTTTTCGGTCCAGCTCGACTTAAGCTCGTCGAGCCGGGTGAGGGTACGGCGCAAATCCTTGCCGTCGGCGATGGTTTTTGCCGCGCTCGCTCGAACCTCGACCAAAGTTTCCTCCATCTCGAGGATGATCATGCGGATCATCCGCGCGGGGTCTTCCGCACGGTCGAGAAGTTCGGTCATGTTCGCAGCGAAGATGTCCCGCGTCCGGGAAAAAATGCTCATCCTGGCACTCCGATAGTCAATATGGGGCCCTTCCTGCACTTAAACCATGCACGGAACATGCCATTTTCTGAAAATCAACAAAAGCTGCGAAATTCGCTAAAATCCGCCGTTTATCAGGTCGAAATATCTTGCCAATTGATGGCATTTGGCACCAACAGTCGGCCAGATTTTTGAACGAGCCATGGAACGCAGCGAAACCTTCGTCGGCCAGAGCAACGCGGTCCTCGACGCCGTTGAACGGGCGAGCCGCGCCGCCGCGCTCAACCGCCCCGTCCTGGTTATCGGCGAGCGCGGCACCGGCAAGGAGCTGATCGCCGAGCGCCTTCATCACCTTAGCCCGAGATGGTCGGGACCGCTGGTCGTCATGAACTGCGCGGCATTGCCCGAGAATTTGATCGAGGCGGAATTGTTCGGCCACGAGGCGGGCAGCTTTACCGGAGCAACGAAGACTCGTCACGGGCGGTTCGAGGAGGCTGACGGCGGCACGCTATTTCTGGACGAGCTCGGCACCCTCTCGGCGCCTGCGCAGGACCGCCTCCTGAGGGCTGTCGAATATGGCGAGATCACCCGGATCGGCGCTTCGAAGCCGATGTCCGTCGACGTTCGGATCGTCGCCGCAACCAACGAAAGCCTGCCCAGACTTGTGGACGAGGGGAAATTCCGGGCCGACCTTCTCGACCGCCTGTCGTTCGAAGTGATCACGCTTCCGCCGCTTCGCGTCCGCCAGGGCGACATTCCGCTCCTCGCCGAGCATTTCGGGCGGCGGATGGCCGTCGAGCTCGACTGGCCCAACTGGCCGGGGTTTAGCGACTCCGCCATGCGGGACATGGAGCGCTACCGCTGGCCCGGCAACGTGCGGGAGCTGCGCAACGTCGTCGAACGGGCCGTTTACCGCTGGGAAGATGCTGAACGCGCCGTGGAAGCGATCCAGTTCGACCCGTTTCATTCGCCTTGGGCCCCCTCCGCGACGACTCATTCGGCGACAGAGGCGGAACCGTTCGAAACGAAAAACGACCAGCCTGCTGACCAACCCGCGGAGGTCCCGCTCGAGACCCAGGATTTCCGTGGCTCCGTCGACTCATACGAGCGCGCGCTGCTCGAGCAGGCGCTCAACGCCAACCGGTTCAACCAGCGCGCCACGGCTGCCGCCATCGGGCTCAGCTACGACCAGCTCCGCCACGCGCTGAAACGCCACAAGCTTCTCGACGCAGGCTCCCGTTAGGGGGCGCTCAGTTGGACAGGCGTCGCGGCGCTTGTTACGGGCGGCGCGAGGATTTGCGAGGACGGGCGGAGCATCGACCGCTTTCATCCGTTGCCCAACCGCAACCCTGGAGCGAGGAGGAACCCCCATGGCTTTCCAGCTGCCCGAACTTCCCTATGCGCGCGATGCGCTGGACCCTGTGATGTCCGCCGAGACCCTCGATTTCCATTACGGCAAGCATCACAAGGCCTATGTCGACAAGACCAACCAGCTGCTTGCGGCGAAAGGCGGCAGCGGCTCGCTTGTCGAGGTCGTGAAGCGCGCCGGCCAGGAAGGCGACAACAAGCTGTTCAACAATGCGGCGCAGCTGTGGAACCACAGCTTCTTCTGGCAGTGCCTCGCGCCCGCTGAAGGGCAGAAGCCCGGCGGTCGCCTTATGGAAATGATCGACTCAACCTTCGGAAGCGCCGAGGGCATGCTGAAGGTCCTCCAGGAAGAGGCGGTCAACCATTTCGCGAGCGGCTGGGCATGGCTCGTGCTCGATCGCGACCAGCTCAAGATCACGTCGCTGCATGATGCGGACACGCCGCTGGTCCATGACGGCATGAAGCCGCTCTTCACGCTCGATGTATGGGAGCATGCCTACTACATCGACTATCGCAACGAGCGGCCGCGCTATGCGGAGAGCGTGCTAGGCAAGATCATCAACTGGGACTTCGTCGAGCAAAACCTCGACGGAAACGGCGCCGGCCGCGCCGACCAGGAGACGTCGTCTGAAGCCATCTCCGACGTGCCGGAGCATGAGGAGGCGAAATAGTCCTCCTGCTGCCCGGATCGGCTACTGCTTGAGCCGATAGCCGGTGCGGAAGATCTGAGCGATTGCGGCGAGGCAGATGGCGACGATGGCCGCCATCACAGCGACGCTTGACCACACCGGCACGTCCGCGATCGAGTAAAAAGTCCAGCGGAAGCCGCTGACGAGATAGACGACCGGGTTGAACAAGGTCACGGTCCGCCATGGCTCCGCGAGAGCATCGACCGCGTAGAAGGCCCCGCCCAGGAAGGTCAGCGGGGTGACGATCAGCATCGGCACGATCTGCAGCTGCTCGAAATTCTGCGCCCATACCCCGATTACGAATCCCATCAGGCAAAAGGCGGTGCAGATCGCCACCAGGAACACCACCATGAGAAACGGATGGTGGACCTCGATATGAACGAACAGGGTCGCTGTCGCGAGCGTGATCAGAGCCAGGATCAGCGACTTGGTCACCGCCGCTCCGACATAGGCCAGGACGGCCTCCAGGCTGGAGATCGGCGCGGAGAGCAACTCGTAGATCGTCCCGGTGAACTTCGGGAAATAGATTCCGAAGCTGGCGTTGAAGATCGACTGCATGAATACCGACAGGAGAGTCAGGCCCGGGACGATGAAGCTTCCAAAACTCACCCCCTGCATCTCTGACATGCGGCCTCCGATCGCGGAGCCGAAGACGATGAAATAGAGGGCTGTGGTGATTACTGGAGCGACGAGGCTCTGCCAGAGCGTGCGGCCCCAGCGCGCCATTTCGAAGCGATAGATTGCGTAGACGCCGTAGCCGTTCATTCGCGTGCCCCGCCGCTGTGGACGAGCTCGACGAAAATATCCTCGAGGCTCGACTGCCTTGTCGACAGGTCCTTGTAGGCGATACCGAGCTCGGAAAGCTTACGCATCAGCGACGCGATTCCCGTCCGCTCCGCGTGGCTGTCGAAGACGTAGCAAAGCCGGTGGCCGTCTTCCTCCAGGCTCAGGCTCCAGTCGGCCAGCTCCGGCGGGATCCTTTCGAGCGGTTCGGCGAGCATCACGTCGAGGCGCTTTTTGCCCATCTGCGCCATCAGCGTGTCCTTGTCGTCGACCGCGATCAGCTCGCCGCGGCTGATCACTCCGACGCGGTCGGCGAGTTCCTCGGCTTCTTCGATATAATGGGTGGTGAGAATGATCGTCGTCCCGTCGGCGCGCAGCTCGCGCACCAGGTCCCACATGTCTCGGCGGAGCTCGACGTCCACTCCGGCGGTCGGCTCGTCGAGGAAGAGGATCGAGGGTTCGTGGCTAAGCGCCTTGGCGATCATGACTCGCCGCTTCATCCCGCCTGAAAGCTGCATCATGATCGTCTTGCGCTTGTCCCACAGCGACAGGCGCTTGAGTAGCTCCTCGACCTTCGCCCGGTCTGGCGGCCGGCCGTAAAGGCCGCGTGAGAAGGTGACTGTGCTCCACACGCTCTCGAACGCTTCGGTGGTCAGCTCCTGCGGCACCAACCCGATCCGCTCGCGGGCGTAGCGATAACTGTCCTGCCAGTCGCGTCCGTCGACCAGCACTTCGCCCTCGGTGGGCGTGACGATCCCGCAGACGATATTGATCAGAGTCGTCTTGCCCGCGCCGTTTGGGCCGAGCAGCGCGAAAATCTCGCCGCGGCGGATTTCGAGGTCGACGGATTTCAGCGCTTCGGTTCCGCTCGCATAGGCCTTCCTCAGGCCCCAGATCGAAAGGATCGCATCATCTATCATTCGACCGGTCCCGGTTCGGTCGGCGCCGTTTCTTCGTTGTTGAGGCCGTGCCGAAGGAGCATCGGGATATTCGCCGCGGCGAACAGGAAGGTGAGCGGGACCGCCCCCCACAGCTTGAAGCCGATCCAGAAGTCGGTCGAGGTATTGCGCCATACCGCTTCGTTGAGCGCGGCGAGGCAAAGGAAGAAGATCACCCAGTTGCGGGTGAGCTTGCGCCAGCCGTCCTCGTCCAGGCCCGGATAGGCGCTGCCGAGCGCGCGCTTCAGGAGCGGCTTGTCCGCTACAAGGCCGAAGCCCAGCAGCGCCGAGACGAAGACATAATAGATCGTCGGCTTCATCTTTATGAAGGTTTCGTCGTGGAGCCAGAGCGTGACCCCGCCCATCACGACGACGAGAACGCCCGAGAACCAGAGCATCGGCGAAATGTGCCGGTACTTGAGCGCCGAATATAGCATCGCGGCGACCATCGCCGCCATGAAGGCGCCCGTCGCGACGAAGATCTTCAGCGCCGGCGGAACCGGAGCGAAGAAGTTGACAGCGAAGAAGACGAGCAGCGGACCGACGTCGATCAGCAGCTTCGCTCCTCCCTGCGGCTCGACTTTCTCCTTCATTCAGGAGGCAGCCCGGCTATGGCGCGCGCGACTGCGCGGGCGTCGAAGGGGCGCAGGTCGTCGGCCCGTTCTCCGATCCCTATTGCGTGGATCGGCAGCCCGAACCGCTCCGCCGCGGCGACGAGAACTCCGCCGCGCGCCGTGCCGTCGAGCTTGGTCATGATGAGGCCGGTCACATTCGCCGTTTCGCGGAAGACTTCGACTTGGGAAAGGGCATTTTGGCCAGTGGTTGCGTCGAGCACGAGGATGACGTCGTGCGGCGCGTCCGGATTGAGGCGACCGAGAACGCGCCGGATCTTCGACAATTCCTCCATCAGGTGCGACTTGTTCTGCATCCGGCCGGCCGTGTCCACGACCAGCACGTCGATGCCCTGCGCGGTCGCCTGCTTCACTCCGTCGAAGACGAGACCGGCGGGGTCGGCGCCTTCCTTGCCGGATATGACAGGCGCGCCGATACGCTCCCCCCAGATCTGCAATTGCTCGATCGCCGCGGCTCGGAACGTGTCGCCGGCGCAGAGCAGGACGCCGTAATCCTGCTCCATCAGCCAATGGCCGAGCTTGCCGATGGTCGTGGTCTTGCCCGAGCCGTTGACGCCGATGACGAGGATCACGTGCGGCCGCGGAAAACCGTAGATTTCCAGCGGCTTGGCGACGGGCGCGAGGATCTTCTCGATTTCCTCGGCAAGGATGGTCCTGAGGCCGCGCTCGTCCAGCTTCTCGAACTTCTGGCGAGCGATCGCCTCGCGAATCCGGTGCGAGGCTTCCGGCCCGATGTCGGACGCGATAAGCGCTTCCTCGATGTCGTCCAGGGTCGAGGTATCGAGCGCCGCGCGGCTGGTGAGGCCGGTAAGGTTGTCGGCGAGCTTGTCCGCGGTCTTCGCAAATCCGCCGCGCAGGCGGTCAAGCCAACTCATTCGAATATGCCCACAAGCCGATCGCCGTCGCGGGCCGAAATGCGCGCCGTGCCGATGTCGCCGCGCCTTGCGCCGGCGACCGCAACCGGGGCGAAGGCGTCGGTGTGCCCCTTGCCGCCGGATTCCATGAGCACGGTCTGTGGCGAGCCGACGAGGCCGTCGAGCCAGGCGTTCCGGCGCACTTCGGCAGCTTCGCGAAGGCGCGTCGCGCGCGCTTTGACGACGTCCCGTGCAAGTTGCGGCATTCGTGCAGCAGGCGTGTTCGGGCGCGGGGAAAAGGGGAAGATGTGGGCTGCTACGATGCCGCAATCATCCAGCAACTTGAGGGAATTGAGCGCCATCTCCTCGGTTTCGGTCGGGAAGCCGGCGATGAGATCGGCGCCGATTGTGGCTTCCGGCCGCGCCCTCTTGATGCGCTCGACAGCCGCGACAGCCTGCGCGCGGCTGTGGCGGCGCTTCATCCGCTTGAGGATCATGTCGTCGCCGGCCTGAAGCGACAGATGGAAATGCGGCATGATCCGCGGGTCGGAAAGAAGCTCGAAGAAGGCCTCGTCGATCTCGATGCTGTCGAGCGACGACAGGCGAAGGCGTTTGAGGCGAGGCTCGGCGGCGAGCAGCCGCTGGCAAAGTTCGCCGAGTCCGCCGTCATAGTCGGTGATGTCGACGCCGGTGAGGACGATTTCCTTCGCGCCCCGGTCGATTTCCTGCGCCGCCGCATCGCGGATCCCTTCGAAGGGCAGCGACATGCTGGGCCCGCGCGCCTGCCAGATGGAGCAGAAGGTGCATCGGTGATCACATCCGTTCTGCACCGCGACGAAGCTTCGAACCCGCGAGTGCGAGCCTGCGGCGACTGAAGTCCTGCCGCCGAAGGCCTGGAGCTTGTTCCGGTTGGCAGCGACGCGCGCAACTTCCGGCATCCGCTCGAAGCCCGCTTTGTCGAGCTCGGCCGCGCATCCCGTCACGAGGATCCGCGCATCCGGCCGCCGCCGGTGTGCCCGGCGGATTGCCTGCCGGGTGTGGCGGACCGCTTCGTTTGTGACCGCACAACTGTTTACGACGATCCACTTTTCACCCGTCGGAACACTCCGTGCGATCGTCTCCGCTTCGGCGAAGTTGAGTCGGCACCCCAGGCTTACGGTCTCGACGCTCAACGCAGAGCCTCCAGGTCGAGGTCGCCCTCGAAAACATGGGTCGCCGCGCCGCGCATCCTCAGCTCCTGCCCTGGCGACCAAAACACGGACACCTCGCCACCGGGCATGTGAATTCGAACCGGGCTCGTCGCCCGCTTCGAGGATATCGCGGCAACGGCGGTCGCCGATGCGCCGGTCCCGCAAGCGAGCGTGAGGCCGGCTCCGCGCTCCCACGAACGCATGTGCACGCCGTCTTCGCGAACCGCCGCCACATGCACGTTCACGCGCTCCGGAAAGGCCGGGTCGTTCTCGATGCTCGGCCCGTAGGTCTTCAGATCGACCTTGTCGGGATCGTCGACAAAGAAGACGATGTGCGGGTTGCCGACGTTGACCGCGAAGCCGTGCTTCAGCTCGCCCCACGCGAGCGGGAGGTCGGTGGTGTCCATCGCGTAGGAGATTGGGATGTCGTCCCAGCCGAAGCGCGGCTCGCGCGTGGTGACCTCGACCTCCTTTCCGGCCGAGGCGCCCTGGATCACGCCGGCGGGAGTCTCGATTGTCTTCGCGCCGGTCAGCGCAACCACGCAGCGCGACGCATTGCCGCAGGATTCCACTTCGCCGCCGTCGTGATTCCAGATGCGCATCGACACCTCGGCCTTGTCGGAATTGCCGACCAGGATCAGCTGGTCGCATCCGACGCCCCTGTGCCGGTCGGCGATCCCCGCCGCGAGTTCTTGCGTCATCGTCACGCTCTGCTCGCGCCCATCGACGATCACGAAGTCGTTGCCGAGACCGTGCATCTTGTGGAAGTGGAGTGTCATTGGCCGGCCGCGTCTAAGGGGCCGGAAAAGCTTAGTCCACCAGCGAGGGCGCCAACGCGATGCAAAGGCCGGCGAATGAAGTGATGCAGGCGGTAATCTTTTCCGCCGTGCTGGACGCTGTGCAGGCGCTCAAGAAGGCGTCGGGCGGGCTTCCGAACCAGCTCCTCCGCGACGTTCAGGCGATCCATCCCAATGTCACGTTCGCCGATTTGCCGAAGGAGCTCCAGGATGCGATCGTCGAGACGACGCGAGCGGCTTTCACGCAGCTGTTGAAGGACGGTTATGCCGTCGGCCCTCGCCAGGCGCTGGCCCAGTCGCGGCCGATGGACCGCGTTCCGGAGCGCGACCGGCGAGGCCCGCCCGGCGAACGGCGCCCACGCAGGTCGGGCGGCCCGCCGCGCGATCCAAACGGACGCGGGCCCGCAGGTCCCGGCGGACCGAACCGTCCCCGGCGCAAGCCCAAGGGCAAGCCGCGGCTTTCCTAATCGTCGCCCTGAACATGTTTCAGGGTCCATTTCGATGGGGGATCGGTGCGGCCTCCCGAATTGGTGCTGAAACGCGTTCAGAATGGCGGCATTCCTTGACCGTTCGACTGACTTCGACTACCGGCCGCCCGTCGATTTTCGACAGGACATGATTGGAGCACCCGCGGGTGCACGCCGGCCGACGAGGTTTCGTCCGCCGGCGCAATTTGCGTTGTGGTTCCCCATATGGGCCGCTCCGGCATGTTGGGAGATTTGAATGTTCGATAATCTGAGCGACCGCCTCTCGGGCGTATTCGACAAGCTTCGCGGCCGCGGCGCGCTGACCGACGCCGACGTGCGCTCGGCGATGCGCGAGGTGCGCGTGGCGCTGCTCGAGGCCGACGTCGCTCTCCCCGTCGCCCGCGATTTCGTCGACCAGGCGACGGAGAAGGCCGTAGGGCAGGAAGTCCTGCGCTCGGTCACTCCGGGACAGATGGTCGTCAAGATCGTCCACGACCAGCTGGTCGAGACGCTGGGTTCGGACGCTTCGGAACTCAACATCGACGTAAACCCGCCCGCTATCGTGATGATGGTTGGTCTTCAGGGCTCCGGTAAGACGACGACGACGGCCAAGCTCGCAAAGCGACTGACCGAGCGCGAGCGCAAGAAAGTGCTGATGGCCTCGCTCGACGTCGCCCGTCCGGCTGCGCAGGAGCAGCTAGCGGTTCTCGGGCGGCAGGCGAACGTCGACACCTTGCCTGTCGTGGCCGGGCAGCAACCGGTCGAAATCGCCAGGCGCGCGGTCCAGGCGGCCAAGCTTCAGGCCTATGACGTTGTCCTCCTAGACACGGCGGGCCGCCTCCACGTGGACGAACAACTGATGGCCGAGATGAAGGCGGTCTCGCAGGCCTCGCAGCCGACCGAGACCTTGCTCGTCGTCGACAGCCTCACCGGTCAGGACGCGGTCAATGTCGCCAAGGGCTTTGCCGGCGATGTCGACCTCACCGGAGTGATCCTGACGCGCCTCGACGGCGATGCCCGCGGAGGCGCGGCGCTCAGCATGCGTGCGGTCACCGGCAAGCCGATCAAGTTCGCCGGCGTCGGCGAGGGGCTGGACGCCCTCGAGGCGTTCCACCCAGAGCGAATCGCCGGGCGAATTCTCGGCATGGGCGACGTCGTCAGCCTCGTCGAGAAAGCGGCGGAAACGATCAAGGTCGAGGACGCGGAAAGGCTCGCGGCCAAGATGGCCAAGGGCAAGTTCGACCTGGACGACCTTCGCGCCCAGATCGGCCAGATGCAGCGGATGGGCGGGCTCGGCGCGCTCGCCAACATGCTTCCCGGGATGAAGGGCATCAAAGGCGCGATGGACAAGGCGCAGGATTCGAAGGCGCTGGTTCATCTCGAGGCGATGATGAGCTCGATGACCGCGAAGGAGCGGGCAAAGCCCGAGCTGATCAATGCCAAGCGCAAGATCCGAATCGCCAAGGGTAGCGGCACGACCGTCCAGGAAGTGAACAAGCTCCTCAAGATGCATCAGGAGATGTCGACCGCGATGAAGCGGCTCAAGAAGATGGGCGGCCTTGGCAAGCTCGCCGCGATGTTCGGCAAGGGCGGGATGGAAGAAGCGCTCGGCGGAATGATCCCCGGGGGGCTTCCTCCCGGCGGGCTCGGTGGAGGAGCGAACCTCCCCGGCCTAGGCGGCTCGCCGTTCAACCTGCCCCCCGGTTTCGACAAATTTTCGAAAAAATGACGATTAACTTGAAAGGAAACGCATAATGTCCCTGGCAATTCGCCTTTCGCGCGGCGGCGCAAAGAAGCGGCCTTATTACCGCATCGTGGTCGCCGACAGCCGCTCGCCTCGCGACGGCCGCTTCATCGAGAAGCTCGGCACCTACAATCCGCTTCTGGCGAAGGATTCGCCCGAGCGCGTGAAGCTCGACGCGGACCGCATGAAGCATTGGCTGAGCGTCGGTGCGCAGCCGTCCGACCGTGTGCTTCGATTCCTCGATGCGGCAGGCATCAAGGAGCGCGCGCAGCGCAACAACCCGCAGAAGGCGGAGCCGGGCGAAAAGGCCAAGGAGCGCGTCGAGGCCCGCGCCGCCAAGGAAGCTGAAGCCGCCGAGGCTGCTGCCGCGCCGGCCGAAGAGCCGGTAGCGGAGGAAGTCGCCGAGGCTCCGGCCGAGGACGTCGTTGCCGAGGAAGCTGCCGCCGAGGAGGTCTCCGCAGAGGCTCCCGCCGAGGTAGAAGCTGCGGCGGACGAAGCGCCTGCTGCCGAGGAAGCTCCGGCCGAGGAAGCTGCTGAGGCCCCAGCAGAGGAAGCCGCCGAAGCTTCCGCAGAAGAAGCAGCGGCTGAAGAGCCCGCCGCCGAGGCCGTGCAGCCTGCGGAGCAAGCCGCCACCGAAGAGGCAACTCCGGCTGACGAGGCGACCAACGAGGGCGAGTCGGCCAGCGAGCCGGCGGAGGGTTCGGTCGAGGACGCTCCCGCCGAGGGCGCAGAGACTGCCGAGAAGGCTTAAGGCTCTCGCCACTTGAAACGCATCGCCCTTGCCGCCGTCGCCGGAGCGCATGGCGTCAAGGGCGAGCTGCGCCTGAAGCTGTTCACCGACAGCATCGACAACCTAAAGCGATACGGGACCATCTTCCTCGGTGGCACCGAACGGAAGCTTGAGAGCGTCCGTCCGGTCTCATCCGGTGCGGTGGCGCGCATCGAAGGCATTGCCGATCGATCCGCCGCCGAAGCATTGCGCGGGTCGCTAATCGAGGTTGACCGCTCGGCGCTCCCCCCGTTGGAAGAAGGCGAATATTATCACGCCGACCTGATCGGGCATCCGTGCATCGACGCGCAGGGCCGTGAGCTTGGTAAGGTCGTCGGCGTCGAGAATTACGGTGCTGGAGACCTGCTTGAGGTCGAAACCGACGGGGGCAAGCGGTTCCTCATCCCGTTCAAGCCCGGCATTGCCGATCTCGAGGGCGATCGCGTGGTGCTCGACCCCGAATTCCTCGCCTAGGTCCCTTCGCCCGCTTGCTCCATTTGCTCCTTTGGCTCACGCCACCGCGGTTCTTCGGAGCACAAATCGTTGCGGATCGTCGTCGCTGCGACTCCGCCTTCGCCCATCGCATGGCTGATCTGGTCGAGGCCGTGAACCACGTCGCCTGCCGCGTAGAGGCCCGTGACGCTCGTGCGTTGGTGAGCGTCGCAGAGGAAGCAGCCGTCATCGGCAAGCTTCGCGTCCACCATCTCGCCGAGCTGCGTATGCGTGTCCGAGCCAAGGGCAGGATAGATGCTGTCGAACGTGTGGTGACCTTCGGCAGTGTCGACGACGATGCAGCCGTCCGGGATCGCGACGGCGTGGGCGGGGCCATCGACGCAATCGATCCCTGCCTCCTTGAGCTTTTGCCGGTCCTCGCGCTTCAGGCTCAACGCCTTGTCGGGGGCGATGAGGGTCACGTCGGCGGTGAAGCTGCGGATGAACACCGCCTCGGCGACGCCGTGGCTGTCGGTTCCGATGACGCCCACTTTCTTGTCGGTGACCTCGTAGCCGTCGCAGATCGGGCAATAGCGGATCAGGCCGCGGGCCAGGGCATCGTCGTGAAGCTCCTCGTCCATCGGCGGGCGGCGGTTGCTGACTCCGGTGGCCAGCAGAACGGTCCTGGCCAGCCGCGAGCCCGAGCCCCATGTAACGCAGAACAAGCCGGTTTCCTCATTCCGCTCGAGCTTGGATACGCGCTCCGTCTCGATCTTCGCGCCATATTTGCACGCCTGTTCGCGCATTCGCTCGAGCAGCTCCGTGCCGGCAATCCCGTCCGGGAAGCCGGATACGTTGCGCGTACAGGGAATCCAGCCCGCCCGGCTCTTGCGCTCGTCCACCACTAGGATGTCGAGGTGGAAGCGCGCGAGATAGATGGCTGCCGTGAGGCCCGCCGGTCCGCCGCCGACGATCAGGCAATCGAGTGGTTGGTCCATGCGGCGCCCAATGGATTGTGATAGCGGCGGTTCCACGATGACCTTCCGAGCCACGGTCCTGACCCTATACCCGGAGATGTTTCCCGGACCGCTCGGAGTCAGCCTTGCGGGACGGGCGCTGGAGGAGGGGACCTGGTCGCTCGACGCCGTCCAGATCCGCGACTTCGCGACGGACAAGCACCGGAGCGTCGACGATACGCCGGCGGGCGGAGGCGCCGGGATGGTGCTCAAGCCGGACGTCCTTGCGGCAGCGATCGATAGCGTTGCGGACGGTCGGCCGATGCTCGCGCTCAGCCCGCGCGGCAAGCCGCTGACCCAGTCGCGGGTGCGCGAGCTGGCGACGGGGGAAGGCGCGATCCTGCTCTGCGGCCGCTTCGAGGGATTCGACCAGCGGATCTTCGAAGCGAGGCCGATCGAGGAAGTGTCGGTGG
>JBKPOU010000124.1:0-4450 GCA_046733255.1 Pseudomonadota bacterium | reverse complement strand
AGTCGGCGCAATTCCATAACCCTGGAGCGCTTGGCCCGTTCAAGCTCTTCCGCCGTTGGCTGCTTTGTTGCAAGGATTGCGATTTCATCTCGTATAAGGCGCTCGATCGTCCGAAACTCCGCCGGCGACGCAGCATTCGCGGATATTTGAAAGATGCTCGCCATCACCCGCGCGTTGATGCTCCAGGAGAGGTCCGCACCGTTGAATCCAGCCGTTGAAAGACGTCGGCGTACGCGCGACGACGCACCGTCCATCAGGATCGACCCGGCCAGCCGAAGATAAACATCGTCAGGCGTGCTGAAGCTCGGCATCGGCCAGTTGAGAAACAGTTTCGGCGAGGCGTTATCGAACATACGCTCTCGCTTGTCCTGGGCCAGGTCGGGAACCCAGGCGGTCATCCGGGTCGGGCGCGGCCCGGCCGGCAATCCTCCGAAGTAATGCCTGACCTTCTCGAATGCTTCCGAGGGTGTGATATCGCCGGCGATCACAATCGCCGCATTACTGGGCTCGTAGTAGGTCTTGTCGAAGTCCCGAACTTCGTCGAGCGTGATGGAACCCAGTTCCTTCGGATCGCCAACAGTCTCCTTGTGGTAAGGATGGTTGGCCGGAAACACTCCGGCCGCAATACGATTGCGCACGTCGCCGCCCGGCTGATCGCGGTCCAGACTGATCTCGTTTCGGATGATTTCGACCTGTTCGGCGAGCGTCTTCTGCGTGAGGATGAGGTATCCCATCCGATCCGATTCAAGCCAGAGGACGGCATCGAGCTGGGAGATCGGTGCAGTCTCGATGAGGTCCGTGGAATCGATTCCCGTGCCGCCGTTTACGTTCGGGGCGCCGAGCTTCTTCATCGTTTCCAGGTAATTGTGCGGACTGTGCTGCGATCCGTAGAACAGCAGGTGCTCGAACAGGTGAGACATTCCCGAACGGCCGGGCGGATCGAACCTGGAACCCACATTGTAGACGACGGTGACGGAAGCGATCGGCAGCTTGTGGTCTTCGCAGACGAGCAGGGTCAGCCCGTTATCGAGCGTGAACTGCGTGAACGGCAGGATCGATTGCTGACGCGTTTCTCTCGGAACAGTCTGCGACGAAGACGGCGCGGGCGCCCAGACCAAGGCGAGCGCAACGATCGCTCGCAAGACCTGCGCCGCGTTTTGCATCGGATCAGTGCGCTTCTTACCGCCGGTCGATCCGGTTCAGTTTTTCGAGCAGCCGCTCCATCTGCTGTTCTTCCGACCGAATCTCCGCCTCTCGCCGGGCCGGATCATCCTCTTCGATCGCTTCGCGCTCTTCCGCGGCGATGTCGGTCGCTTGCGCCTCGTGCAGGTCGCGAAGGATCTCGGCTTTCTCTGCAGACGGGTCCTCGCCTTCAGAGCGTAGTTCCGCGGCACGGGAGTCCACTTCCGCCAGTTCGCGGCGCAT
This sequence comes from Pseudomonadota bacterium, assembly GCA_046733255.1. GTDB lineage: Bacteria > Pseudomonadota > Alphaproteobacteria > Sphingomonadales > Sphingomonadaceae > Sphingomicrobium. The sequence continues at coordinate 3,025 of JBKPOU010000124.1, read as the reverse complement.
GTCCTCGATATCCCGCGAATGCTCGCGGCGGAGCTCGCCGCTGCGGGCGCGGTCGGCCTCGCGCTTCGCCTCAGCCAGTTCGCTCGGCAGCCGTTCGCGGTCGCGGACGAGGTCCTGCTTCGAACTGGCGATCGCGTGGCGCAGCCGCGACCGTTCGGCGGGGGTCAGTTGCTCGAGAGTCTTTCGCTGGCCGCCGATCAGGACCGTATCGTCGGCCATGAACGCAACGTCGTTTTTGCCGAGCCTGACGCCGCCGAGATCCGGCATGGTAAGTCTGGCGGCGGCGGCGGGCGCAGCAGCGGCCGAAGCGAGCGCGGTCGCAGCGCTTGCGGGGACCTGCGCCGCCGCCGCGATGGGGCTCGCCGTTCCGGTGGCGGGGACATCGATATATTCGGTGGCCCGGCTCGCGGTCAGCGGAAGTGCCGCGGCGGCAGTGATGGCGATCAGTGCCTTGCCGGCCAGGCGCCGGTGGGAACTTGGGCTGGTAAGCATGGACTTTAACCTCCGGTGCAAGGTGCGTGGACGGTCCAGCGCCCCAGCGAACAGCAGCGCCCCTCCCGAAGCCGCCTTGGCGATTGCCTGCGCGTAGGCGGCGCGATTGCCGTTGCTTGTCTTGTCGAGAACGCGGGCGTCGCAGGCGGCTTCCTGGTCGAAGCGGAAAGCGGAATGGGATAGCCAGGCCAACGGGTTGAACCACTGAAGGCAGAGCAAGGCGAAGGCGAAATGGCTGACGAAGAGGTCGCCAGAGCGGTGATGGGAGAGCTCGTGGTCGAAGGCGAGGCGGCGTTCCTCGGCGTCGAATCGCTCGTCGAAATCGATCGGCACCGCGATGACCGGGTCGAAAATTCCGAAGGCCATCGGCCCGGAAACGGCCGCGCTTCGGACGAGACGTATCCTGCCGAGCCGCGCGACCTGGACACTGTCCCGAAGCACTTCGCGGCGCTGCCAGCGGTAAATGAGGATTCCACCGATCAGCATGATCGCGGCTCCAGCCAGCCAGATCGAGACCGCCAGCGATTCCCAGCCTCCGAGCCGGTCGATCAGGCTGAGTTCCGTCTCAGGGATTACGGGCCCGTGGAGCGTTTCGACCGGAAGCAGCGCCGCCGGAACGGTGCGCTCGATTGTTTGGGTCAGCGTCGGCATCGGCAGGCGAAGCACCGGGATCAGCCAGAGGCCGTAGGCGGCTGTTGGCCCGAACTGCCGTCGAACCGGCTCGCGGACGAGCAGCACGAGCGCCATCAGAAGCGAGGTCGCAACGAAGGTATCCGTGAGCCAGTCGATCATTTGCGCAACTCCCTGATCATGGCCTCGATCTGCGCGAGGTCCTCCTCGTCCAGCGCTTCGTCCGCCGCCAGGCGGGCGAACAAAGGTGACAATTTACCGCCGAACAGGCGAGTCATGAAGCGGCGCGATTCCGCGGCGACATAAGGCTCGCGCTCGATCGCCGGCGAATAGAGGAAGCGGCGGCCGTCCTTGGTCGGCTCGACGGCGCTCTTGGCGAGCAGACGCGAAAGGAGTGTCTTCACCGTCGCGAACGACCAGCCGCGCTCTGCGGGGACGCGTTCGGCAACCTCGGTGGCGCTGAGCGGGCCGCCGGCCGACCAGAGCACCTCCATCACGCAATATTCCGCGTCGCTGAGTCGCATTTCCATCGATTGTCCTTCAATGCGATTACGACTGTAATCATCACGATTACGTTTGTAAACAGCCAAACTGAATGACTGCTTGCGAACCCTCCCGGCTTAGGGTTCGAACGCGTCGAGGATCGGGCAGGGGCCGTCGCGCTTGCTCGCGCAGGCGGACGCCAGTCGGGCGAGCGCTTCGCGCGCCTCCTTCATTTCCGCGATCTTCGAGTCGAGCGCCGCGACTCGCTCGGCCGCGAGGGCTCGCACGCGTGCCCGGTCGTCGGTGCGATCGAGCGCAAGCAATTCCCCGATCTCGGCCAGCGTGAAGCCCGCCGCCTGCGCCGAGCGGATGAACTTGAGGCGGTTCACGTCCTCCTGGCTGTAGCGGCGGATCTCGCCATGCGGGCGAGCCGGCTCGGCCAGAAGGCCGCGTCGCTGGTAATAGCGGACCGTTTCGACCCCGACCCCGGCTGCATATGCGAGGCCGCCGATAGTGTCCGAATTTTTCGCTTGATTCCGTACCATGGTACGGAGGTCATAGGGCCTTTACCGACGGCGAATCAACGCTTTTGGGTAAGAGGAGATAAGACATGGACAAGATCGAAAAGACCGGCTGCCAGTGCAACCCCTGCGCCTGCAAGTCGGCGGGATGTCACTGCAATCCGTGCACCTGCAAGAATTGCGGCTGCTGATTCGAAGGCCGCCGCCCGGGAGACCGGGTGGCGGCTTTTCCGCCGCTTGGGTCCAGCCAAGCAGAACCAAAATCCGTAGGTGGCGCGACGGCGATGGTGTAGGCTTGACGGAGGCATCCGGCCTCACAAAGGAAGCGATATGGCCAAGGGCCAGAGACGATCGAACCGCGAAGTCCGAAAACCGAAGCAGAACAAAGCGGCGAAAGCCAACGCCTCGCAGCCGTCCCAGAAGGGCGTAGTGCAGGGGCTGGACAATATGCGGAACGGCTGAGCGGCCGGAACGAAAGCCGGTCGCAGCACGTTCATAACGGCACCGAAATTGTATCGAGGACTTTCATGGACAGCCCCCACATCGTCGAACGCGCCTTCCAGCTCGCCCGCGCATCGAAAAGCGTCGACGGCATCCGCAAGGCCTTGCGGGAGGAGGGCTATTCGAACGTCGACGCCCACCTCGCCGGACCGTCGATCCGAGCGGACCTCAAGAAGCTCGCCGCCGGTTAGGCGCGGCGCTGCGGCGCTGTAGCGCGGCCCGATGAGCGGCGTTCGAATCTTGATCGATGCGGACGCCTGCCCGGTGAAGGACGAGGTCTACAAGGTCGCTTGGCGCCGCGAGGTGCCAGTCGCGGTCGTCTGCAACCAGCGAATCCGCGTGCCCGATCATCCACTGATCGAGCGGGTGACCGTGTCGGACGCGTTCGACGCCGCCGA
>JBKPOU010000123.1:0-22839 GCA_046733255.1 Pseudomonadota bacterium | reverse complement strand
CGGCGTTGATCAGCGCTTTCACGATCGGCACCTGCCGCTGCTGTACGGCAATGATCAGCGCCGTTTCGCCCATCCGGTTTTCCGCATCGACGCGGGCGCCAAGCCCGATGATCCAGTCGACGGCCTCGGTCAGCCCAACTCGAGCGGCCGCCATCAGCGGGGTCTCGCCGTTGCGCCCCGCCAGGTCGGGGTCCGCCCCCTGTTGAAGGAGATAGCCCGCCCATTCCCGGTCATGATTGTCGATCGCAGCGATAAGGGCGGTCTGACCGTTGAAGTCGCGCGCGTTGACGAGGGTCGGCTTCTCCTGGATCAGCTTGAAGGCGTCGTCATTCTTGCCGTCCTCGATGGCCTTGACGAACTGCTGCCCGTCATAAGCTCCTTGCTGGGCGGCAGCCGGGGCCGTGACCGAAAGTGCCGCAATCGCAACCAAGGCGCGCTTCAGCGCATGCATCCCTATTCCCCCGCAGCTAGCTTGATTGGAGAGGGTTAGCAGAGCATGGCTGGCTTTGTCATGAACGCACGCAAACCTTTCTGGGAAAAGCCCTTGTTGAAGCTCGACCGCGGCGAATGGGAGGCGTTGTGCGATGGATGCGGGCGTTGCTGCGTCCACAAGCTCGAGGACGAGGATACGGGCGAGCTCTATCCGACCAACGTCGCGTGCAGCCTTCTCGACCGGCGCAACGGGCGCTGCAGCGATTATTCGAACCGCAAGGCGCACGTTGCCGACTGCGTTGTCCTCGATCGCCGCAATCTCAAGTCGCTCGACTGGCTGCCGGCCACCTGCGCCTATCGCCTCCGGGCCGCCGGCCAACCGCTTCCGGAGTGGCATTACCTGATCTCGGGAAGCCGGGAGACGGTTCACGAGGCGGGAGCCTCCACGCGAGGATGGACGATCAGCGAGGCCGACGCCGGCGACCTTGAATTCCACGTGGTCGAGCGTGCCCTCTAGGCGGCTGGCAAGTCACCCCGACCTCCCATTGCCGGTTCTCCTGTGCTCCATCCGCAGCGCCCGGCGCATGCGGCTTCGGTTCGACGAGCGCGAGCGGCTTCTGAAGGTCACTCACCCGAGGCACGTACGCCCGTCCGCGGCGCTTGCCTGGGCCGCGAGCCAGCGGAGCTGGGTCGACCAGCAATTGGGCCGGACACTCCCGGCGGAGCCTTTCATCCCCGGCGCGATCATCCCGATAGAGGGCCGGGACGTCGAGTTGGACTGGTCCGAAGTTGCGCCGCGCACGCCGGTGTTCGAAGGCGACCGGCTTGTCTGCGGCGGCCCGGAAGGGGGCTTCGGTCGCCGGGTCGAACAGTTCCTGAAGCGGCTCGCTCTCGAGACCCTGTCGAAAGAGACCGAGGAGATGGCGGCCGTCGCCGGCGTGAAGGCGAGCTCCGTCGCTGTCGGGGACGCGCGGACGCGATGGGGCAGCTGCAGCAGTGGCGGCGCGATCCGCTACAGCTGGCGGCTCATCCTCGCTCCGCCCGAAGCGCGGCGCTTCGTCGTCGCGCATGAGGTGGCGCATCTGCGGCATCTCGACCACGGCAGAAAGTTCAAGGCCCTGGAAAGCGAGCTATTCGGAGGCGACGTCGCCGCCGCCCAGAGCTTATTGCGGAGTCACAATCCGAGGCTGAGGCGGATCGGTCTCATCCGGTAAGGGCCTGTCGGGCTGCCGCGGCTGGGTGCCTGGCTGCCGCGGCGGCGGTGCCGGCTGCTGGCCTTGAGGCTGCGGTTGGCGCTGGGCCGTCCCGGGCGGAACCTGCTGCACGGGCTGCCGCGGCGGCTGCCGATTGCCGCCAAGCACGCTGTCGAGCCATTGCTGGGTCAACGCGCCTTGAGGCTGCTGCCCGGGCGGGAGTTGCTGCTGCTGCGGATACCCCTGCGGGTAGGCCGGCGTTCCGGGGATCGGATTGCCGTTCTCATCGACCAGGGGCATCGTGTTCATGTCGACATAGTCATCGCCGACATATTGCTCCTCGGGCTCGAGCTGCCAGTCCGGCATCGGCACCTGGGTCTCGAATTGCTCGACGGGCCGATTGGCAACAGCGGTCACCATGAAATCGTGGAAGGCTCGAGCCGGAGCAGTGCCCCCGTAAAGTCCCCGGACCGGCTTCGCGTCGTCGCGGCCCATCCACACGCCGGTGGTCAGCCCGCTCGAAAAGCCGATGAACCAGCCGTCCTTGTTCGACGTCGTCGTTCCGGTCTTGCCGGCGACGGGCCGTCCGATCTGGGCTGCGCGGCCGGTTCCGGTAAGAACGGCCGACTGGAGAAGATCGGTCATTTCGGCCGCTACCCACGGGGCCACAAGCACGCGCTGTTCTGGCGAGTCGTGCCGGTAGAGCTCACGGCCGTTGACCGTAACCACTTTGCTGATCGCATAGGGCCTCACCGCGACCCCGCGATTGGCGACCGACGCGAAGGCTTGCGTCATCTCGACGAGGCGGACCTCGCTCGATCCAAGCACCATCGCGGGATAGGTTGAGATATCCGTCGTCAGGCCGAAGCGATGCGCCATGTCGGCGATGGTCGAGAATCCCAGCTGCTGGCCGATCTGGGCGCTGATCGTGTTGATCGACCTCGCGAAGGCTTCGCGAAGAGTCACCGGGCCAGCGAAATCGCGAGTGTCGTTGCGGGGCGTCCAGCCGCTGATGGTCACCGGCTGGTCGACCATGATGTCGGTCGGCTTCATTCCGGATTCGAGCGCGGCGAGATAGACGAACAGCTTGAAGGAAGAGCCTGGCTGTCGCTCCGCCTGAGTGGCGCGGTTGTAGATCGAGTTGGGGTAGCTTTTGCCGCCGATCATCGCACGAACCGCACCGTCGCGGTCGATCGCAACAAGCGCGCCCTGCGCTCCGCCCGGAGCGTTGGCGTTTATGGCGCGGTCGGCGGCGTCCTCCATCCGCGGGTCCAGCGTCGTCCAGACGTCAATCGGCTCCGATGTCTCGTCGATGAGCGTGTCGAGCTGGGGAAGCGCCCAATCGGTGAAGTAGCGTACAGCCGTCTGGTTGGTGTTCGACTGGATGCGGATCTTTGCCGGATCGATCGACCCGGCCTGCTCGGCTGAGATGAAGCCGTTGTCGATCATCGCCTTCAGAACGACTTCGGAGCGGTTTCGCGCGGCCTCGACGTCGGCCGTGGGCGCATAGTTGGACGGAGCCTTGACGAGCCCGGCGATGATCGTCGCCTCACCCAGGGTCAGGCGGTCGGCGCTGTGGCCGAAGAATCGCCTGGACGCGGCATCGATCCCGTAGGCGCCGCCCCCGAAATAGACGCGATTGAGGTAGAGTTCGAGGACCTGGTCCTTGCTGAACTTGCGCTCGAGTGCGAGCGCTAGCACCGCTTCCTTGATCTTGCGCCCCATGCTGCGGTTGTTGGTCAGGAAGATGTTGCGCGCGAGCTGCTGGGTGATGGTCGAGGTCGCGCGTACCCGGTGTCCCTGGATGAGCGCGGATCCGACCGCTCGCACGATGCCGATCGGGTCGATTCCGAAATGGCTCCGGAAGCGGCGGTCTTCGATCGCGATCATCGCCGAGCGCATTTGCGGCGGTATCTGGTCGTAGGTGAGCCACTGGCCGAAGCTCGGGCCAAGCGAGACGAGAACCGCGCCGTTCGACGCATGGACCCGGATCATCTGCCCCAGGTCCGACCGCTTGGACAGCTGCTGATAGCTTGGAAGCGACGCCACGGCGACCGCAACGGCCACCCCAAGCGCGATCACGCCGAGAAGCGCGGCATACACCAGGATCTTGAAGGCAGTTACGAACGGACGCCGTGCGGTGCCGGTTGGGGATCGGGCCATCTGGACCTAGGCGATAGAAAGCGCAGTTGGTTCCGGCAAGCTCGTCTTTGGCTCCCCACCTGCTCTGCGCTCGATCCTTACGGCCATTTTCCCTCCATCAGGCTCCGCAGGTTACGTGAGCATTAACCCTGTTTTAGCCTCTGCCCAATAGCAGTAGCCCAATGGGCCGAAGTATCGCCCTTGTAAGAAGCCTTGCCGCCGCCGCCCTCCTGGCCGGCGCGAGCGCGGCCGCGCATGCGCAATGCAGGCTGTGTGCGGACCCGACGACGCAGCTGGACGAGGGCGATTCCTCCGGCCCCATCCAGCTCCAGGTCGACGCGACTCTCGATTTCGACCGGCTGGTGATGCTTGGCGGCGGGGCCGGTGCGGTGACTTTGCATCCCAATGGCGAACGAAGCGCCAGCGGAAGCGTCGCGACGGTGAGCGCCGCGGCCATGGTCGGATCGGTCAGCGTCCATGGCGAGCCAGGCCGGGCACTCCGTATCGAGCTCCCGGGCCGAATCGAGCTGTACTCGGTGGGTGGCGGTCGGATCGTCGTCGAGCGCATCGAGACGGATCTCTCCGGGCTTCCAACCCTCGATTCGGCGGGGAACCTGACGTTCCGGTTCGGCGGGCGGCTTGACCTGCGCGGCGATTCGGAAGGCGAATATCGCGGCGATATCCCGATCACGGTCGACTATCTTTAGGAGCTTTCCTCCACGCCGGAGTAATCCTTAATGCCGCGGTAACCATGCCCTTGAGGGAAGGGGTAAGCCAGCGAGGTTAATGGGGTGCTCACGGGTGACCGGACCAGAGGTCGGGCAGCCGGCCTATTCTTGAACCAGTGGGGAAGTTGAAATGAAGAAGGTCCTGATTGTTGCCAGCGCGGCCTCCGCCCTGGCCCTTACCTCGGCTCCCGCGGCTGCGGTCACGCCGACCACGCAGGCGACTGCAAATGCTCGCATCGTCGTTCCGCTCACGCTCGATTCGGCGCAGAACCTCGACCTCGGCACGATCGTCCTGAGCGGTACGGCTCCGTACACCCAGACCGTCGGGATTACCAAGGCTGGCGTTTTCAGCTGCGGCGGCGCCAACCTGACCTGCTCCGGCACGACGACGACGGCACAATATGCCGCCACCGGCACTCCGGACCAGACTCTGACGGTTACCGTTTCGCCGACGATCAACCTCGTCAACCAGACGCAGGTTTCGCCGAACCTGGTCCTCACCGTCGACGCTCCGACGGCGGGCTCTGTCGTTCTCGACAATACCGGTAATGTCACGTTCGACCTCGGCGGTTCGATCCAGGTCAGCGACACGACCGCGGACGGTGTCTATCAGGGCACGTTCGACGTCAGCGCCGACTATCAGTAATCGCGTTTGACGAATGCGGCTCGAGAGGGCCGCTGAGGGGAGGCCGCCGGGCATGCATCGGCGGCCTCTTTTTTCATGCAGTGAACGCGAATGGTGAACGGAAAATCAACCATTCGCGGCCTAGACCCCAATTACTCCAAAACGGAGCCAAGTGGGGACCGTAGAAATGAACCTGTGTACCAGAGCCGTTGCCGCGGCCGCGCTCGTCGCCGCGCCAATTCTCCTTCCGACCCAGCCCGCTAGCGCCGGCGTCGGCGACCTGCTGGTCGCCCCGACCAGGCTGATCCTCAACGGTGGGCGCAGCGCCGAGATCATCCTCAACAATATCGGCGAGGAGCCGGCGACCTACCGCATCTCGGCGGAATTCCGCCGGATGAAGGCCGACGGGATGCTCGAGGAGGTTTCCGATCCCAATGCGGCCGAGAAGGCGGCCCGCGACATGCTGATCTTCGCTCCTCGCCGAGTGACCCTCGCTCCGAACGAGCCGCAGTCGATCCGGATCGCCGCGCGCCCGCCGCAGGGCCTGCCGGACGGCGAATATCGAGTCCACCTGCTGTTCCGCGCGATCCCGCCGTCGACTCCGGTCGCGCAGCCGGCCAGCGCGCCCGCCAACGGGCTCAGCTTCAAGCTGACGCCCGTCTACGGCGTGACAATCCCCGTCATCGTCCGTCTTGGCAACCTGAGCGTGAAAGCCGGGATTTCGAACGTTCGCGCGGAAAAGCGTGACGGCAAGCCGGTCGTGGCGCTCGAGCTCGATCGCAGCGGGGACCGCTCCACGTTCGGGGAGGTTCGCGTGCTCAAGGCCGGCGTGAAGGACCCCATCGCGGTCTCGAAGGCCGTCGCCGTCTACACCGAGCTGAACGAGCGCGAGGTCGTGGTTCCCGTCGCCGATGACTACACCGGCGCACTCAGCGGGCCGGTAACGGTCCAATATGTCGAGACGTACCTCGACGGGTCGCAGACGATCGCCGAAACGCAGGCGGTTCTGCGCTAGGCCGTCTGCGCCGGGCGCGGTGACAAATCATGATCGGCACCGGCAATTGGCTCGGCAAGGCGGGCGCAATGCTCGCCACCGCCTGGCTGACGGCAGTGGGAGCCGTCGCCGCTGTGCCCGTGACGGATCAGTGGGCTGCCAACCCCGATGAGCAATATCTCCTTGACGTAAAGCTCCACCAGTATCGGCTCGGCGACGGGGTTCGCGCCTACGGCACGCCCGAGGGCGCCTGCCTCGTTTTCGGCGACTTCCTGACCACGCTCGATGTGCCGATGAAGATCGACCTCACTGCGAAGAGGGCGAGCGGCTGGGCGTTCAAGGAAAGCAACCGGATTGCGATCGACGTCGGATCCGGAACGGTCGAATATTCGGGTAAGAGCGAAAAGCTCGCTGCGACCGCTGTTCGCGAGACTCCGGAAGGCTGGTGCGTAGACAGCGCGGCTCTCGGGCGCTGGTTCGGTATCGGGGTCAAGGCGCTTACCAACGGATCCGTTCTCGTCCTCGAATCGGACGCCAAGCTTCCGGTCGAGCTCGCCATCGAGCGGGAAAAGCGCGCGGCCTATCTCCACAAGGCCAGGTTCGACCTTTCGACCCTGCCGCAGGTAAGGCTGCCCTACCGGATGTGGCGCGCTCCAGCCCTCGACTTCGTGGTTAGCGCCGGAATGACCTATCGGGCCGACAACGGCATGAAGGTCGATCGCCGGACCTCCGTCTATGCGGCCGGTGAAATTGCGCGCCTCTCCTACGATGCGCAGGTGGCGACGGACGAAAACGGCATCCCGGCATCGCTCCGGCTGCGCGCCTACCGCTCGGATCCCGAAGGGGGGCTCCTGGGCCCGATCCATGCGACTCACTTCGGCTTCGGCGACGTTGCCGGGCTAGCGACCAGGCTCAGCGGAAGCGCGACGAGCGGCCGCGGCGCCGTCGTCACCAACCGGCCGGTGGTCAATCCGACGAACTTCGATCGCACGCGTTTCGAAGGCGACCTTCCCTCCGGATGGGACGCGGAGCTTTACCGGAACGGGGAGCTGCTGGCCTTCGCCCGGTCGGACGATCGCCAGCGCTATGTCTTCGACGACGTCCAGCTGATGTATGGCGAAAACCAGATCAGCATCGTCCTCTACGGGCCGCAAGGGCAGGTCCGGACCCGGGACGAGCTGATCAACGTTGGCGAGGATAATGTTCCGCCCGGCAAGACCTGGTACTGGGCCGGCATCAATCAACCGAGCCGCGATCTCGTATCGCTTAGCGACGATCCCGTCAGCCCGACGGAACCGAAGATGCAGGCGGCGGTGGCGCTTGAGCACGGCATCAACGAGCGAACGTCCGTCGGCCTGCTGGCTCGGACAATGCTTCTGGAAGATCAAAGGGTTACCTTCGTCGAAGGCTCCGTCCGGCGCTCGCTGGGCCCGGCTCTTCTCGAGGTCGGCGCCTCGCGCGAGAGCACCGGCGGAATGGCAGTCCGCGCTCAACTCCTCGCTAAGCTCGGCTCGCTAAACGTCAGCGCCGAAGCGATCACTGCAAAGGATTTCCATATCAACGGCGGCCCGCCCGAGACCGTCCGTGAGGCGCGGCTGGCGCTCGACGCTCCGATCCACATCGGACGGACGATCGTGCCGGCGCACGGCGACCTTCACTACACGAGCAGGGCCGACGGAAGCGGCCAGCTGGACGCCGCGGGGCGGCTGGCAACTTCGATCGGCCGTTTCAATCTGGCGGGGGACGTCAAATATACCCAGCAATATCTGGCCAAGGGGCCTGCTCCGCCTCCGAATGTCATTGCGGACCTCATCGGGACCGGGCGAATCGGTCCGATCAGGGTCCGCGGCTCCGCCAGCTTCGAAATAAGCCCCGAAAGCCGGTTCCGCTCCGCAGAGCTGACCGGCTATTGGTCCGCGTCCGACAATGTCGACTGGGAAGGCACGCTTGCGTACGACGGCGGGCTGCATCGCGGCCGCATGCGCGTCAGCCATATCCGCAGGTTCAGTGGGCTTGCCCTGGCGATTACGGGCGAAGCGGCGACGGACGGCTCGGTCGCGCTCGGATTCAACCTCAATTTTTCGCTCGATTCGGGCCATGGGTTCGAGTTTTCACGGCGTCCGCTCGCTGGCGGCGGTTCGGTTCGAGCGCGCGTCTATCGCGACCTGAACGATAACGGCCTCGCCGATCCGGGCGAGCCGTTCGAGAGAGGCGCCCTCATCACCGCCGGCCATGCAGTCGCGGAGCGGCCGACTGACGAACATGGCCAGGTGGTGATCGCCGGCCTCCAAACCTTCAGCCCGATCACCGTCGGGATCGACCGTACGAGCCTCCCTGACCCGATGCTCGCACCGAAAAAGGCGCTTCAGGTCGTCGTGCCGAGGCCGGGCGTCCCTGCGAGCGTCGATATCGGGCTGGTGGGCGCCGGCGACATCGAAGGAGCGCTACTCAAGAATGGCGGGCTCGGCTTCGAAGGCCTCGATTTGGAGCTGGTGGATTCGCAAGGCGCCGTGGCCTCGACGACCCAGACCGACTACGACGGCTATTTCCTGTTCGAGCGAGTTCCCTATGGGACCTACCGGATCCGAATCTCGAAGGCGTCCGCTGGCATTGTCGGAGTTGCTCCCGATCTCAACATCCAGGCGACCGTGACCGACGAGCAGCCCGTGGCCCGGACGGGATCCATCTCCATCGACGCGCGGCCCAAAGTCGCTTCGTCCAGCTAATCGTCTTAGACGACTTCGTTTCACATCGGTTGCGAAGCGTTCGGAGCAGCGGAGCCGAGCGCGTTAGACCATTCGAGGATCACACGGTTCGACAAGCCCTCGGCCTGTCGGCGTGCGTTCAATGGTGCGGTCGAGAAGACTCGAACTTCCACGGCCTTTCGGCCACAGCGACCTCAACGCTGCGCGTCTACCAGTTCCGCCACGACCGCACGTTCATGAAGATGGACGGCTTGGCCGCCCGACTGGCAAGGCCCGCGCCTCTATCAAAGCCGTTCCGACCGCGCAATGCCGGTCGAGCAATCCCGCCACGGGACATTGCTTTACGCTTTGTTTACCATTCGCCGTGCGGAGCGTTAGGTTGCCCTATGGCGGTCATGACGGCCCTTTTCGGACTTGCGGCCAGCGCGGCCCATGGCGGGCCCCCGCCTCATCCGCCTCATTCTCGTATATTCGAGCAGGCGACGGCCACCGTGCATATCGTTGCCGGAGTTCGGGTTGAGCACGACAAGCCACCGGAAACGGCAATGGTCAGGCAGGCGATCATCCGCGACGCGCAAGGCGATCTCCACGCCACCAAGCTCATCGAATTTCCCTGAAAAATCAGCCCTTTAGGGTCAGGGTAACAGTCGACTCCAGCCCGCTCGGCGGGACGTTCATTTCGGCGCTGTTGAAGGTCGCGCTACCGCCGGGCGGAAGCGTCCGAGCGGGCGGCGCGATGGTCCAGGAGTAGAGCAGCTTGCCTGACTTGTCGCGAAGCTCGGCAAGGATCGGCGGCACCGGCTGCGGCTTGGCGCTGGGGTTGATCACCCGGCCGCTGACCACGACCAGCTCGTTGCCGCTTGCAAGCTTCTGCCGCTCGGGAGTCCCCGGCGCGATCTGAAGCGGGGTGGGTCCCCCAGCTACCAGTCCGATCCGCTGGCGAAGGGAATCGGGAGCGAAGGCCCAGAGCGCCGCGACTGTGGCAACGACCAGGACGAGCGCGATGATCGCTGCCATCATCCAGTTGCGCTTCCGGTCAGCGCCGCTTTCGGAGCTGAACGCGGCAATCTCGTCGCTGTCCGGGATTTCCTTGTCCGGCTCCCATAGCTCCTCGCCGGCCGGGTCCGACCAGATTTCCTCGTCCGGCGGGGGCACGGGAACGGCCAGTGGGGGCTCGACCAACTCGGTTTCGGAGAAGATCGGCTCGCTCGGCTGAGTCGGCTCGGTCTGTTCGAGTTCTCCGGCGGGCTGGTCGAATGCGTAGGCGGGCTCGGGCTCGGGTGCCGGCGCGGGCTCGGAAGCGGCGCTCTCGTCCGCCGCCTCCTGGGAGTCCGGCATCTGGTGCCAGCTGTGACCGCAAGACGCGCACCGGACCTTGCGGCCAGCGGACGGAATGGCGCCGTCCTTTACCGCATATTGTGTCCCGCACGACGGGCAGGTCAGGATCATGTGCCGTGCGCCCTCCGCTAACTCGCATTCGGTAAACAGGAATGCGCAGGCGTTGGCAAGGCGGCGCAGCCTGTGCGACAAGTCCGAACGGGCGGGGAGGACGAGTTGGCGTCGGTCGTTCAATTCGAAAGCGTGGGCTTACGCTACGGCACCGGCGCCGAAGTGCTGCGCGACCTCGATTTCACTTTGTCCAAGGGCGCCTTCTATTTCCTCACTGGCGCATCGGGCGCGGGCAAGACATCTCTTCTGAAGCTGCTCTACCTTGCGCAGCGGCCGACGCGCGGACGGATCAGCCTGTTCGGCGAGGACCTGGCCCATGCGCCGCGCGAAACGCTCCCCCAGTTCCGCCGCCGCATTGGCGTCGTCTTCCAGGACTTCCGCCTCATCCGGCACCTGTCCGCCTACGACAATGTTGCGCTTCCCTTGCGCATAGCCGGGCGCGGAGAGGCCGAAATCAACTCGGCCGTTCGCGAAATGCTCGACTGGGTCGGGCTCGGCGACCGGGCCGGCGCACGGCCGGCGACCCTCTCGGGCGGCGAGCAGCAGCGCGTTGCGATCGCCCGGGCAGTCGTCACACAGCCAGACTTGCTCGTCGCCGACGAGCCGACGGGCAATGTCGATTCGGAAATGGCGAAGAGGCTCCTGCACCTGTTCGACGCGCTCAACGGCTTCGGGACGACGGTGGTCGTCGCGACTCACGATCTCGGACTCATCGCCTCCAACCCGGGCGCGCAGCTGATGCGGCTGGATTCCGGCGCGCTCGTCGACCCGACCGGAGCCCTGAAGAATCCGCCGCGGCTCAGCCCGATCGAGGGCCGGCCATGACCTTCGATCGAATCCGCATCCCGGGATCCGAGTCCCGGCTCCTGCCGGCGGAAAAGCTGCATGGCCCGACGGTTGCGGTGACCGCGATCATGACCTTCGCGATGATCGTCGTCGCTGCCGCCGGTCTCGCGCTCGCCAACGCCGCATCGATCGTGACTGCCGGGACTGAGAGCAAGCTCGTCGTCCAGGTTCCAGCCGCGTCGGCCGCCCGGCTACCTGGCGCAGTCGCCGCGGTCCGTGCGATCAAGGGCGTGCGAGCTGTGACTTCAGTCTCCGAGGAAGAAATGCGCGAGACTCTGGAACGCTGGCTCGGAAGCGCCGCCGCAAGCAAGGACCTGCCGGTACCCTCGCTGCTCACCGTCGAGATCGAACCGCGCGCGAACGCTTCCACGGTGGGAGCCGGCATCCGCAAGGCGATTCCGGAGGCCGGCGTCAGTGCTCAAAGCGCTCAACTGAAGCCGCTCGTTCGTTCGATCCGCGGCCTCGAGTGGCTGGCGCTCTCTCTCGTCTTTCTAATGAGTACCGCGACCGCCGCCGCCATCGTGCTCGCCGCTCGCGGCGCGCTCGACACGCATCGTTCGACGGTCGAGATCATGCACGGCATCGGGGCGACCGACATCCAGGTCACCAGGCTCTTCGAGCGCAAGATCGCCGTCGATGCCATCGCGGGCGCCCTTGCCGGCCTGGCCGCCGCCGTAGTAGTGCTCTTGCTCCTCGGAGGCGCAATCGCGGCCGCCGCGGGCGATCTCATCGCCGGCGCACCGCTTGGCATCGGCGATCTCCTTATTCTCGCAGCCATCCCGGTCGCAGCGGTGATCCTTGCTGTTGCAGTTGCGCACATCACCTTGCTGAAGGCATTGCGCGCGACCCTATGATCCTTCGCTTCTTTTCCATTGTCTTCCTGTTGTACCTGCTCGGTTTCATCCTGTTCGCGGTGACACTGGGCTCGGCGGCTGGGGGGCAACGCACCGATGCCGTTGTCGTCGTGACCGGCGGAAGCGGCAGGATCGAGCGCGGCATCGAGGTGCTGTCCGACGGCTATGCTAAGCGGATGCTGATCGCCGGGACGGACCCGTCAGTGACAAAGCCAGACCTGGTGCGGCGGCTAAAGGGAAAGAAGAGGCTGCTGAACTGCTGCGTCGATCTCGGCACCGAATCGGTCGACACCCGCTCGAACGCGGAAGAAGCGAAGCGCTGGCTCGCGAGGCACCGGTACAAGAGCTTCCGTCTGGTAACGAGCGACTGGCACATGCGCAGGGCGCGCTATGAATTCCGGCGGGTCCTGCGCGGACAATATGAACTCGTGCCGGACGCGGTTCGAACCCAGCCGAGCTTCACGACTCTCTTCGGGGAGTACAACAAGCTGCTGCTGCGCCGAATCGCGATCCTGTTCGAGATTTGAGTCCGTGCAGCTTCTGCGCTCCCTTGCTTATGCACTGATCTTCTACCCGGCCACCGCCCTGTTCGTGATCGCAGGAATCGTCACGACGATCTTCGGCCAGGACGCGACGCGCGCACTGGTGCGAAGCTGGACCGATTTTCACGACGGCCTCGCACGGGTGGTCCTAGGGATCAGTGCGGAGCTTCAGGGTGACATTCCGAAGGGCGCTGTGCTGATCGCGGTCAAGCATGAGTCGATGTACGAGACGCTCGAGATGGTCCGTCTCGCTGACACGCCGGCCATCGTCCTCAAGCGCGAGCTATCCGAAATTCCATTTTTCGGGTGGCTGACTCGGCGTTATGGCGTCATCCCCGTCGACCGTAGCGCCGGGTCGAAGGCCCTTCGCGAAATGATCGCGGCAGGGCGTGCCGCAACTGCATCGGGAAGGTCGGTCGTGATCTATCCCGAGGGAACGCGCGTCACTCACGGGACCAGGGCGGCGCTTCGGCCGGGCTTTGCCGGCCTCTATCGCGCGCTGGGATTGCCGGTGGTCCCCGTTGCGGTGGACAGCGGCCGGTTGTGGACCAAGGGCCTGCTCAAGAAGCCGGGGACAATCCACTTCCGTGTCGGAGAGACGATTCCGCCGGGACTCAAGCGCGATGAAATCGAAGCGCGCGTTCGCGCCGCGATCAACACCCTGAACAGCTAGCCGCGGAGCTTCGCGCCCAGCTTCTCGGCGGCGCCGACGACTCTCGCGGAAATCGCGGAAAGCTCCTCCTCGGTGAAGCTCTTCTCGGTCGGCTGGAGCGTGACCTCCAATGCAAGGCTCAATCCGTCGGCAGCCTCGAACCGGTCGAACAGCCGGACATCGGTGATCGCCGCCTTGTCGGAACCGCGGATTGCGCGGGTCAGGCTTTCGGCACTGACGTCGGCTGGTACTAGGAAAGCGAAATCACGAGTCACCGGCTGAAGCGTGGCAGGCTCGAACAATGCTCGGGCCCGTCCGCTGCTGCGCGGGGCTGGGATCGCGTCCAGATAGATTTCGCCGGCGATCAGGCCGGGCGGCGCATCGAGCTTTTTTACCAGCGCCGGATGAAGCTCGCCGAAGCTGGCGACGATCGTCTTCGGACCGAGCCCGAGCCTTGCCGAACGGCCCGGATGCCAGGTCGGACCGGCATCGGCGAAGACTTGCAGCGAGACCGGGGCGCCCGCCGCCTCGAGCAGCGCGAGCACATGCGCCTTCGAATCAAATGCGTCGAAAGGTTTGGCTTTGCCCGATTGCCAGCCGCGCGCCATTTTCTCGCCCGTCAGGACGAAGGTCGCGGTCGGCCGTTCGGCGTCGGCCAGATAGCGGCGACCGATCTCGAAAAGCCGGACGGACGAGGCGCCGCGGTCGAGGTTGCTTCGCGCAGCCGCAATCAGCCCGGGCAGAAGCGAGGGCCGCATCACTTTCATCTCTTCGCTGATCGGGTTCTCGATCAGCCAGGACGGGTCAAAGGGCGCCGCTTCCTCTTCGGATATGAAGCTCCAGGTGACAGCTTCGTCGAGGCCGCGGGCGGCTGCCGCCCTCCGAACTCGCCGCTCGACAAGCTGCGAGCGCGTCGCGGTCGGCTTCGCCACTCCCGGCTCGCGGTCGAGCGGTGTGGAGGGGATTTCATCGTAGCCCGTGATCCGGATGATTTCCTCGACGAGGTCGGCGGGCCCGTCGATGTCCGGCCGCCAGCTCGGGACCAGGACATTGCTCGCGCCTTCGAATTCGAAGCCGAGGGACAGGAGGATCGCACGCTGGCGGTCTTCGGGAACGTCGACGGCCCCTAAAGCCAGCGTGCGATGCGGATCGAAAGCAATGCTGCGTTTCTCCACGGGCGGCTTGCCGATCAGCAGCGGTTCGGACGCTTTGCCGCCGCATATATCGAGGATGAGCTGGGTCAGGATGGCAAGCCCATCTTCTAGGAACGCCGGATCGACACCCCGCTCGAAGCGGCTGCGGGCGTCGCTGGTCAGCGCCAACTTCTGTCCCGTCCGCGCAATCCGGGCGGGATCGAAATAGGCGACCTCCAGCATCACGTCGGTCGTGCGCGCCGTGACGCCCGAATCCTCGCCGCCCATGATCCCGCCGATGTCGTGGACTCGGGTCTCGTCGGCGATCACCGTCATCTCGGTATCGAGCGAATATTCCTTCTCGTTGAGTGCCAGCACCTTCTCGCCATCGCGCGCGCGGCGGGCGACAAGCGCCTTGTCGAGCTTCCCGACATCATAAGCATGGCTCGGCCTACCGAGATCCAGCATCACATAATTGGTGATGTCCACGATGGCCGAGATCGGGCGCTGGCCGGCGCTTTTCAGTCGGCGCTGCATCCACTCCGGCGAATTGCCGTTGGTGAGCCCGCGGATCGATCGTCCGTAGAAGGCGGGACAGCCTTCAGGATCTTCGATCCGGATCGCGATTGGCGGTGCAAAGGCACCCTCGATCTGGGGAACGTGCAGCGGCTTCAGCGATCCGACGCCAGCCGCAGCCAGGTCGCGGGCGATTCCGCGAACGCCCATGCAGTCGGCTCGATCGGGCGTGATCGCAACGTCGAACACCGGATCGTTGAGCTGCGCATAATCCGCGAAAGCGGTTCCGACTGGCGCGTCGTCGGCGAGCTCGATGATCCCCTCATGCTCCTCGCCGAGCTCCAGCTCGCGGACCGAGCACATCATCCCATGGCTTTCCACGCCGCGGATCGCCGCAACCTTCAGGGTCATGTCGCTGCCAGGGACATAGGCGCCGGGCGGGCCGAAGACGCCGAGCATCCCCGCGCGCGCGTTCGACGCGCCGCACACGACCTGCACCGGCCCCTCGCCATAATCGACGCTGAGCACCTGCAGCTTGTCCGCATGGGGATGCTTCGCCGCGCTTAGCACCTTCGCCACCTTGAACGGCGCCAGCGCTTCAGCCGGGTTGCCGAGGTCCTCGACCTCCAGGCCGATCGCGGTCATCCGCTCTGCGATCGCCTCCGCCGAGGCGTCCATGTCCAGATGCTCCTTCAACCATGAGAGCGAGAACTTCATGCGCCGACTCCGCCTGAAAGCGTCGGCACGTCGAGCGCGCGGAAGCCGTAATGCTTGAGCCAACGAAGGTCGCCGTCGAAGAAGGCGCGCAGGTCGTCCATCCCGTATTTGAGCATGGCGAGCCGGTCGACGCCGGTGCCGAAAGCGAAGCCCTGCCACTCGTTGGGATCGAGGCCGCAAGCGGAGATAACCTTCGGATGCACCATCCCGGAACCGAGGACTTCCATCCAGCCTTCGCTTCCGCCGACGACCCGCCGGCCCTTCTCCATCGACCAGCCGACATCGACCTCGGCCGACGGCTCGGTGAAGGGGAAGTAGGACGGACGCATTCGAAGAACGACATCGTCACGCTCGAAGAAGGCCTTGAGGAAAGTCTCGAGCGTCCACTTGAGATGGCCCATCGTGATCGCACGGTCGATCACCAGTCCCTCGATCTGGTGGAACATCGGCGTGTGGGTCGCGTCGCTGTCGGAGCGATAGACGCGGCCGGGCGCGATTAACCGCAGCGGCGGCGGCTGCGACGTCATGGTGCGGATCTGCACGGGCGACGTGTGGGTGCGCAGCACATGCGCTTCCGCAGCCGGGTCGCCGTCGATGCGCCGTACGTAGAAGGTGTCCTGCATTGCCCGGGCCGGATGGAACTCGGGCATGTTGAGCGCCGTGAAGTTGAACCATTGCTCCTCGATCTCCGGACCTTCGGCGACGGAAAAGCCGAGGTCGGCAAAGATTTCCGCAAGCTCGTCCATCACCTGGCTCACGGGATGGACGGAGCCCGTTGGCGTTTCGGCCGCAGGAAGGGAAAGGTCGAGGCGCTCGGTCGCCAGCCGCTTTTCGAGCTCGGCGGATTCGAGCGCCTGTTTCCTTTCGAGAATTGCATTGGTGACGGCTTCGCGAAAGGCGTGGATCTTCGGCGCTTCGACCGACCGTTCATCCGGGCCCATCTTCCCGAGGGATTTCAGCTGCGTCGTGATCGAGCCCGACTTGCCAAGCACCGAAACGCGCAGTGCGTCGAGCGCCTGCAGGTCGGGCGCGGAACGGATTTGATCGAAGAGCTCGCTGTCAGCCATGGCGCGGCGCCTTATCCTTGGTGCCGCGCAAAATGCAAAGGCGTGTGCTACGGCGAGCGCCGATGACCGACTGGCCTGAGCTTCGTGTCGAGCGCGATCATGAAACCTTGGCCGTCCTTCACCTCGCGGCGCAGATGCTCGGCAAGATACGGGTCGCGCATGCACCGTGGACCAATCACGGCTGGCATGTCGCGCTCCAGCCGAATGCCCGGGGGCTCGCGACCCTGCCGACGGCGGCGAGCGGCGACCGCACGTTCACGCTTACGCTTGACCTTTGCCGGCACGCGATCGTCCTGTGGGTCAGCGACGGCGGGCGCGAGGAGCTCCCGCTCAATGCCGGAAGCATCGCCGCGCTGCATCGGCGCCTGGTCGCAATGCTCGACCTGCACGGGCTTCCGTCCAGCTTCTACGGCGTTCCAAGTGAGCTTCCCGACGCCCTGCCCTTTGCGCAGGACGATTCGCCGCGGGACTATGACCGCGACTCCGCTCAGCGCTTTCGTGAAGCGCTTGCGGCGATGATTCCAGGCTTCGCCCGGTTTCGGGCCGGGTTCAGCGGAAAGGCGAGCCCCGTGCATTTCTGGTGGGGAAGCTTCGACCTCGCGACCAGCCGCTTTTCGGGGCACACGGCTCCGCGGCATCCCGGCGGAGTTCCGGGGCTTCCCGACCGGATCGCCCGCGAGGCCTATAGTCACGAAGTGACGAGCGCGGGCTTCTGGGCGGGAGGCGCGATTGCGGCCGAGCCCTTCTTTTACAGCTACGTCTATCCCGAGCCGGACGGCTATCGCACCGCAAATGTCGCTCACGGGCGATTCGACGAAGGCTTTTCGGAGTTCGTCCTTGCCTATTCCAAAGTGCGCTCGTCGGCTGAACCGGAGCGAATGCTCGGTGAGTTCTTCCGGTCGACGTACGAAGCCGCCGCCGACTTCGCCGGTTGGGATCGATCGCTGCTCGAGCGGGAACCGGTCGCTCCCTAAGTCGCGACGAACGGATAGGGAGAGATGGTCTTGCGGGTTTCTTCCACCGCAAGCATTCGTCCCGCGGGGGCTGTGGCGCGATAGGCGCAGCCGATTCGGGGGCAAATCGCACAGGCGGGGCCGACGGGCGTCGCCGGCGTGTTCCCCAGGTCCAGGCCGTCCGCATAGGCGATGCGGGGGGCATATCTCACGTCGCAGCCGAGGCCGATTGCCAGCAGCGCGTCGTCGCGCAGGTCCGGACGGATCGGTCGCTCGATTGTCCGGCTGATGGTGAAATAGCGCTGGCCGTCGGGAGTCTCGATGAGCTGGCGGATCGTCTGGCCCGGAGTCTGGAAGGCCGCGTGGAGGTGCCAGCGCGGGCAGGTTCCTCCGAAGTGGGAGAAGGGGAAGCTCTCGCCGGCATAGCGCTTCGAAATATTCCCGGCCGGGTCGACCCGAAGCATGAAGAAGGGCACGCCGCGGGCGCCGGACCTGCCGAGCGTGGTGATCCGATGCGCGATCTGTTCGATATTGGCCCCGAACTGCCCGCACAGCCGGTCGAGGGCATAACGATGTTCTTCGGCGGCGCGGAGGAACTTGCCGTATGGCATCATGATCGCGCTTGCGGCGTAATTGGCGAAGCTCATGTGAAGGAGCCTGCGGCTTCCGGCATCGGGTGGCCGGGCGCGGTCGATCATTCGATCGATGACGGGGGCGAATTCCAGCAGCGCGAGCTGGTAGGCAAGGCCGAAAGTCCGATTCTCCGGCCGCAGAAGCGCCGAGAGCATGAACGTCCTGCGCTGCGGATCGTAATGCTGGCTCACGTCCTCGAGCAGCTCGGGGTCGACGACCCGCGACTCGACGCCCCAGGCCTCCTTGAGTCGCCTTCGAAGCGCTTCGGCGACCGACAGCGGATCGCTGAGCGCGCCGCCAAGCGTTTCGGCGCCGTCTTCAAGCTCGGGAAAATGGTTGCGCTGCGCCTGGATATAGTCGCGCACCCATGTCTCGGGCGTGATCAGCACACGCGGGTCAGGTCCTGCCTCGTCCGCCGGTCGGCGCTGCAACTCGCGAACCGCCGTGTACAGGCGCACGATTCCCTCGGCGACCGTCGGCGCATTGTCGGCAAGCTCGACCAGCTCGTACCGGCTGATTCCCAGGTCGGAGAGCATCGGGTCCGAAAAGATTTCCCCCAGCTGGTGGGCGCCGGCTGACTCCCCGCCTTCAGCCGCGAAGGCCTTCACATCTACGTCGAAGGTCTCGGCGAGCCGGAGCAAGATGCTTGCGGTCACCGGTCGCTGGTTGCGTTCGAGATGGTTCAGGTAGGAAGGGGACACTGCCAGCTCGGCAGCCATTGCGGCTTGGTTGAGGCCCCGGTCTCGCCGAAGCCTTTTCAGTCGAGCACCAAGGAAAAGCTTGCGCTGCCCCGCCATTCGTCAAGTTGTGAATGAATTCACAATTTGCACAAGTATAATTTCGACACATCAGCCCTTTTCACTGCATCTTTTTGAAAGCCCTTGAGGTTTCCTGCTGCCCGAGTGGCAGAGAAGGGGTTGGTCAAATGGCGGATTTCAGCGAAGTGGTGTCGGCGCCAACAGGGCGCTTCGATGGAATCGAGCGGCCTTATTCGGCCGACGACGTTCTCAAGCTTCGCGGATCAATCCCAATCGAACACACGCTCGCGAGGCATGGAGCCCTGCGGCTCTGGGAATTGCTGAACGCCGACGAGCCCGTTCGAGCTCTTGGGGCCGTGACCGGCAACCAGGCGATGCAGATGGTCCGCGCCGGCCTGAAGGCCATCTATCTGTCAGGATGGCAGGCTGCAGCCGACGCCAACACCGCTTGTTCCATGTATCCGGACCAATCGCTCTACCCCGCCAACACCGGCCCGGAGCTCGCTCGGCGAATCAACCGGGCCCTCCAGCGTGCCGACCAGATCGAGCATGCCGAGGGCGGAGCGAAGCGCGACTGGTTCGCGCCGATCGTCGCCGACGCGGAAGCGGGCTTCGGCGGGCCACTGAACTGCTTCGAGATCATGAAGGCCTATATCGAAGCGGGAGTCGCCGGCGTTCACTTCGAGGACCAGCTCGCCAGCGAGAAAAAGTGCGGGCATCTCGGCGGCAAGGTGCTGATCCCGACGCAAGCGGCGATCCGCAACCTCGACGCGGCCCGGCTGGCGGCGGACGTTTCGGGCGTTCCGACGATCATCGTCGCGCGCACCGACGCCGAGAGCGCCAAGCTGCTCACCAGCGACATCGACGGGCGCGACCGCCCGTTCATCACCGGCGAGCGCACGGCCGAGGGTTTCTTTCGCCTTCGCGAAGGCAGCGGCCTCGATGCCTGCATCACCCGGGCGAAAGCGTTCGCCCCCCACGCCGACCTGCTCTGGTTCGAGACGAGCAAGCCCAACCTGGACCAGGCCTGGCGATTCGCGGAAGATGTCCAGTCCGCATTCCCCGGAAAGATGCTCGCCTATAATTGCAGCCCAAGCTTCAACTGGGAGGCGAATCTCGACCGCGTCACGATCGCCTCCTTCCAGGAGGAGCTCGGCGCCATGGGCTACAGGTTCCAGTTCGTGACGCTGGCGGGCTTCCACAGCCTCAACCACGGCATGTTCGAGTTGGCGACCGGTTACCGCGACCGAGGGATGGCCGCTTATTCCGAGTTCCAGCAGGCCGAGTTCGCGAGCGAGCGCCATGGCTACACGGCGACTCGCCACCAGCGCGAGGTCGGGACCGGCTATTTCGACGCCGTCGCAACCGCCATTTCGGGCGGCCAGTCGTCGACCGTCGCGCTCAATGAATCCACCGAAGCCGACCAGTTCAAGCCCGAACCGGTCGCAGCAGAATAGGAGGAAGGCCATGGGACAGCGCTACTGGG
This sequence comes from Pseudomonadota bacterium, assembly GCA_046733255.1. Classification (GTDB taxonomy): domain Bacteria; phylum Pseudomonadota; class Alphaproteobacteria; order Sphingomonadales; family Sphingomonadaceae; genus Sphingomicrobium. The sequence continues at coordinate 2,414 of JBKPOU010000123.1, read as the reverse complement.
TAATCGGCGGCGAGTATCGCGACTGCGAGTTCGACCAGGTCGTGCCCGGCACCGAAGAAATCAGCGGCCCCTTCAACGACGAGCTGAAAGCGCGCATGGAGTGGCAGCGCCTGACCTTCCGCGACCATCGCGGAGCGACCGAGCGCTATACGATCTGCGTGGAGCCGATCCGCCGATGAACGATGTTTTCACCCCGCCCCGGGTTGCTGCCGAGCCTTCGAGGGTCCGGGGAGCCGATGAAGTCCTGAGTGCCGACGCGCTCGAATTGCTGATGGAGCTGCACGAACGGTTTGACGGGAGGCGGCTGGCGCTTCTCGACAAGCGCGTGGACCGGCAAGCGCGGTTCGACGCCGGCGAATTACCGGACTTCCGCGAGGACACGCGCGAGATCCGCGAATCGGACTGGACCGTCGCTCCGGCGCCCGCGGACCTGCAGGACCGGCGGGTCGAGATCACCGGGCCGACCAACGCCAAGATGCTGATCAATGCGCTCAACAGCGGCGCGAATGTGTTCATGGCCGATTTCGAGGACGCCACGTCGCCGGTCTGGGACGAGCTGGTCCAGGGTCAGGTCAACCTTCGCGATCATTGGCTTCGGCGGCTGGACTACACCGACCCCGATAGCGGCAGGCATTATGCGATCGGCGAGGATCCGGCGGTGCTGTTGGTCCGCCCGCGCGGGCTCCACCTCCCGGAAGACCATGTCACCGTAGACGGCGAGCCGGTCGCGGGCGCCTTCTTAGATTTCGCGATTTATGTCTGGCACAACGCCCGCCGCGCTCTGTCCGCGGGCTCGGGTCCGTATTTCTACATCCCCAAGCTCGAGAGCATGGAGGAGGCGAAGCTGTGGAGCGACGTCTTCGCGCTCGCCGAGAACCGGCTGAGGCTCGAGCGCGGGACGATCAAGTGCACGGTTCTGATCGAGACGCTGCCGGCAGCGTTCGAGATGGACGAGATCCTCTACGCGCTAAAAGAGAATATCGTCGGCCTCAACTGCGGCCGCTGGGATTATATTTTCTCCTATATCAAGCGACTCGGGCGGAGTGCGGGGCGGCTGACTCCCGACCGCTCGGCGATGACGATGGATAAGGCCTTCCTCGCGGCTTACTCGCTGCGGCTGGTCGCTACCTGTCACCGCCGAGGAGCGCACGCGATGGGCGGGATGGCTGCATTCATCCCGGTCAAGGGCGACGAGCAGGCCAACGCGTCGGCGCTGGAGAAAGTCCGGCAGGACAAGCTCCGCGAAGTCCGCAACGGCCATGACGGGACTTGGGTCGCGCACCCGGCGCTGGTGCCCGTCGCGCTGGAAACCTTCCAGGCGATGGGGGGCGCCAACCAGCTTTCGAAGATTCCGGAGCACGTCCCCGGCCGCGAGGAGATGCTGGAGCTTCACACAGGCCCGCGCACCGAAGCCGGTGCCCGCGAGAACATCCGCGTCGGCGTGCAATATCTCGCAGCATGGCTGGGCGGCCGTGGAGCAGTGCCGCTCTATAACCTGATGGAGGATGCGGCGACCGCCGAAATCAGCCGTGCCCAGCTCTGGCAGTGGCTGCACTTCGACGCGAAGCTCGATGACGGCCGGACCTTCGACCGCGACCTGTTCGACCAGCTTTTCGACGAGGAAGTCGGGCTCTTGCAGGACGTGGAGGATATTGCGGAAGCCGCCGACCTCTTCCGCGAGATGATCGTCTCAGACGACTTCGTCGAATTCCTGACGCTACCCGCCTACGAACGGCTGGGGTGACGCACGAGGGGCGCCGGAATCGCTTCCGACGCCCTCGTTGTTCGCCTGACTCGCAGGCTTAAGCCGAAGTCTTTTCCTTCTTGTCGAGCGCGCCCTTCGCCTGGGCGATGATGCCCTTGAAGGCTTCGCCCTCGTGCATCGCGATGTCGGCCAGGGCCTTTCGGTCGAGATCGATGTTCGCGAGCTTCAGCGCGTGGATGAATTGGCCGTAAGTCAGGCCCTCGGCGCGGACCGCGGCGTTGATGCGCTGGATCCACAAAGCGCGGAAGCTCCGCTTCTTCACCTTGCGGTCGCGGTAGGCGTACTGGCCGGCCTTCTCGACCGCCTGGCGGGCGATGCGAATCGTGTTCTTGCGGCGGCCGTAATAGCCCTTCGCCTGCTCCAGGATCCGCTTGTGCTTGGCGCGCGTGGTCACGCCGCGTTTGATGCGTGGCATTGTCTAGCGCTCCTTACTTGAGGCCGTAGGGCGCCCAGAGCTTCACGCGCGCCGTATCGGCGTCGGCGAGGATCTCTGTGCCGCGGTTCTGGCGGATGTACTTGGCGTTGTGGCTGATCAGCCGGTGGCGCTTTCCGGCGACCCCATGCTTCACCTTGCCGGTGGCGGTGAGCTTGAAGCGCTTCTTCACGCCGCTCTTGGTCTTGAGCTTGGGCATTTTCGTCTCCTTTGCGT
>JBKPOU010000122.1:0-3573 GCA_046733255.1 Pseudomonadota bacterium | reverse complement strand
ACGCTCGCCGCTCTCCGCCACGCGAAGGAGCAGCGGCAGAGCATCGCGGTCGTCGTCAACGTCCCGACCAGCTCGATGGCGCGCGAGGCTGATCTCCTGCTGCCGACCCATGCGGGGCCCGAGGTGGGGGTGGCTTCGACCAAGGCCTTCACCTGCCAACTCGCGGTCCTTGCGGCGCTTGCGGCGAACCTCGCCTGTGCTCGCGGAGTGCTGGGGCGCGAGGACGAAAAGGGCATCGTGGCTCATCTCCAGGAGGCTCCCGCTGCGCTGAACGCCGCGCTCGGCCACGACGACGACATCGCGGCCATGGCGCACCTCATCGTTCCGGCTCGGGACGTGCTCTACCTCGGGCGCGGACCCTATTATCCGATGGCGCTCGAAGGCGCTCTAAAGCTCAAGGAAATCAGCTACATCCACGCGGAAGGTTATGCCGCTGGCGAAATGAAGCACGGACCGATCGCGCTCATCGACGACAATGTGCCGGTGATTGTCCTGGCGCCGTCAGGGCCTTTGTTCGAAAAGACCGTCAGCAACATGCAGGAGGTCCGCGCGCGCGGCGGCAAGATCGTCCTGATCAGTGACGCGAAAGGTCTTGAGGAAGCGGGGGAGGGGTGCCTGGCGACCATCGAGATGCCCGAGGTCCATCCGCTGATCGCCCCGATCGTCTATGCGGTGCCCGTCCAGCTTCTCGCCTATCACACGGCGGTTTTGAAAGGCACGGACGTCGACCAGCCCCGCAACCTCGCGAAGAGCGTCACGGTGGAATAATCAGGCGGCCGCCTGCTTTGCTTCCAGGTCGCGGACATGGCGGCTCAAGCGCTCGTAGAGAAAGTCGATGACGGCGCGGACTCGTGGCGTGTGGCGGACGCGCTCGTGCGTGAGAAGCCACAGGATGCGGCCGTGGCCGGTCCGCGGGTCGATGCACCTCAAGAGTTCGGGATCGCTATCCGCGACCACACAGGGAAGCACCGCTATCCCGAAGCCTGAGCGCACCGCCGACAGCAGGCCCGTCGAGGTCGCGTGGTGCATCGCCACCTGCTCTTCGAGGCCAAGGCTCTTCAGCCACGCCTCATAGTGGCGCCACAAATTGCCGCCGCCTCCGCCAACGATCGGGTGGTGCTTCAGCTCGTCGAGGCTGGTGGGTGCGCCATTGCGACTGGCGTAGTCCTGGCTGCAGTAAAGCGTCCAATCGTCGACGCAGAGCCGCCGTCCCACGAGCCCGGCAGGCTGCTCCGATGAGCTGCTTCGGAGCGCAATGTCCGCTGCGCCGCTGCCCAGGTCGACCACCTTCTGCGACGTGTCGAGCTCGATGACGATTTCGGGGTGCCGTTCGTGGAGCTCACGGAGAATCGGCGCGAGTAGTCCCTGGGCGTAGATTTCCTCCGTGGTGAGCTTCACGGTCCCCTTGAGGTCGCGCGCCTGACCGCTCGCAGCCTCGACGAAGCGATTCGCGGAGAGCTCCACGTCCTCGGCGCGAGACAACAGGTCCTGGCCGGCCGGCGTCAACACGTAGCCGGCCTGTCTCTTTTCGAAGATCGGGAAGCCGACTGCCCGCTCGAGCGCTGCGATTCGCCGGGCGACGGTCGTCTGACTTACGCGAAGCGCGCGACTGGCGGACAAGGTACTGCCCTCGCGCGCTACGGCGACGAAATAGCGAAGGTCGTTCCAGTCGAGCATCGCGGCCGGATCTAGCGCCATATTGCCCGCCCATCGTTCTGCAAATCTGCAGAATGATAGCACGACATCGTTGCTCACGTAAGTTGCGATTTGAGACTAGATGGAAGGTCGCATTCGAACAGGAGGATGTGACCATGAAACGGACCCTCAAGATCATCGCCATCTCGGCGCTCGCCACCGCGGCTTTCATCAAGGGCTTTCCGGCACTTGCGGAACCGGTGGAGTCGACGAATTTCACGATTGTCTCCACCTCGGACCTCGACCTCGCGAGCAAGACGGGTCAGCAGCGTCTCGAGCAGCGGCTCGTCGTGGCGGCGCACGAGGTCTGCGACACCGCTTCCGCAGTCGATCTCAGGGCGACCAACGCGGAGCGCGATTGCCGAGCCGCGGTTCTTGCCGCAGCCCGCGACAGGGCTCGCGCGATCGTGGCGTCGAATGACCGTGGCAGCATCACGGTCGCAGTGAAGTACTGAGGATTAGGACGCCGCCGCTCCTCCCCCGGCGGCGTTCCTTGCAAAACGCTGGCAATCTCAAAGACTTCCTGTATCCTCCATGCCGGGGTGGAGGTTCGTAATGGGTTGCGCGCAGCCGCTCAGGCTCCAGGGCACCGACCGCGAGCGGCAGCATATCTCCGACTATTGGCGCGACGGCTATGCCGTCATCCGCCGGCTGTTTTCGCCCGGTGAGATTGCCGAGATTGCTGCCGCGGCCGACCAGCTTCATGACGAAGGCGTCCGCCACGGCCGAAGCTTTCGGCATGGCAACCTCTTCTACAATGTCGCGTCCGGTTCGGATGGCGAGCCGAATGTCCGGATGGTGCAATGGCCGTCCTATCACCAGCGCGTCCTCGATAGCGTGCGCCTCGACCATCGATTCGCGGAATTGATCGAGCCGCTGCTCGGGTCCAACACGAAGCAGATCATCAACCAGCTTCACTGGAAGGCGCCGGGTTCGCTCGGCGATTTCGCCTGGCACCAGGACAGCCGCTCCCGGCGGCCTGCGTGGGCCTATCGAAACCTCGCCAATAGCTATGTGCAGACGGGGCTGGCGATCGACCCGCACGATCCGGAAGCGGGCGGGATGCGATTCATACCGGGGAGCCATCTGCGAGGCGATCTTGGAATGGATTGCTCGAAAAGGGCGCTCGGCACTCCACTGCTCGACGAGGCGCTCGAGGCCGTCGGCCTATCAGCGGCCGACGCGATCGACCTTGTCCTCGAGCCCGGCGATCTTGCTCTGTGGAGCCCCTATCTGGTCCACGGCTCGGGCGAGAATTGTTCGAGTCACAAGCGCCGTTTCTACATCAACGGCTACGTCCGGGCGGAGGATTGCGATCGGGGAGAATGGGCCTTCCGCGCTGGGCGGCCGGTGCCGCTCGGTGCCGCGCAGGCGCTCGTCCACTACGAAGAGCTTCGCGAACGGCCCGAACCGCACTACGTCTAGCCGAATGAAGGTCAGCGGCGGATGTCATTGCGGAGCGGTGCGGTTCGAGGCGCAGGTGCCCGATCCGCCCCTTTCAGCGCTCGATTGCAATTGCTCCGTATGCCGCATGACCGGCTTCCTGCACGTCGTCGTGCAGCATGAGGAATTCGAACTTATTTCCGGCCGCGACGACCTCGAGAGCTACCGCTTCGGGACAGGCACGGCCGAGCATCTCTTCTGCCGGCACTGCGGAGTGAAGAGCTTTTACCAGCCGCGGTCGCATCCGGACTGCTGGAGCGTCAACGCCCATTGCCTGGACGAGGAGCCAGAGCTTTCGGTCGAGCAGTTCGACGGACGAAACTGGTCGGCGGCGAAAGCGAAACTCGACGCGCAACAGTAGCGCGGCTAGGCGGCAGCGATGCACCGCCCGCTTCGCCTGACCATCGACCGGACCGCGATCCAGGAGAATTGGCG
>JBKPOU010000121.1:0-10520 GCA_046733255.1 Pseudomonadota bacterium | reverse complement strand
TCGTCCTGCCGCCAGGGCTGGCGGTGGCGTTCGAATTTGTCGCCGGTGGCCATGGGCTCTCCCCCTCGACGAATGGCTTAGCAGAAAGAAAAGGCCCGCCGAAGCGGGCCTTACGATCGGCACGCCCGCACCGTGCTCGGCTGTCCCCCGGACACCCTGCGCGCGGCGCGTCACCTCCGGTCAAAGTCTCAGGCTATTTGACCCTTTCGACTTGTTCGAACTCCAATTCGACCGGGGTAGCTCTGCCAAAAATACTGACTGAGACTTTGACCCGCCCGCGGTCGAAATCGAGCTCCTCGACCACGCCGTTGAAGCTCGCGAACGGGCCGTCGAGCACCTTCACGCTGTCGCCGATGTCGTAATCGACCTGGATTCGCTTGCTGGGCGCGGCGGCGGCCATTTCTTCCTTGGTGGAGAGGATACGCGCGGCCTCGGCCTCGCTGATCGCCTGCGGCTTGCCGTTGGGGCCGAGGAAGCCGGTGACCTTCGGCGTGTTCTTGACGAGGTGATAGACCTGGTCGTTCATCGCCAGCTTGGCGAGCACGTAGCCGGGGAAGAACTTGCGGTCGGAGGTGACCTTCTTGCCGCGGCGGATCTCCGTGACCTTCTCGGTCGGGACCTCGACGGCCTCGACCTGGCTTTCGAGGCCGAGCCGGGCCGCGTCGGAAAGGATGTGCTCCTTCACCTTGTTCTCGAAGCCGGAATAAGCGTGGATGATGTACCAGCGGGACATGGGCGTGGGGGTCTCTCGTTTGGGCCTAGCCGAGCAGGCCGAGCAGGAATTGGACGGCCGCGCTGAACACGGCATCGGTCGAGAAGAAGAAAAAGGCGAGAAGGCTGGTCATGATCAGCACCATGATGGTGGTTCGGAACGTCTCCTGGCGGGACGGCCAGACGACCTTCGACGTCTCGGCACGAACCTGTCGGATGAATTCGCCTGGGGAGACTTTGGCCACTACTCTGTTTCTCGCTTACGGATAAAGAAAGGCTCCGCGGCGCGGATGTCGCGGCCGGCGGAGCTTGGACGGGCATTTAGCGCCGAGAAGATGAGTCTTCAAGGTTGCACGGCCGCCACGCCATGGCTACCTCGCGCACGCCACCGCAGGAGTGTAGCTCAGTTGGTAGAGCATCGGTCTCCAAAACCGAGGGTCGTGGGTTCGAGTCCCTCCACTCCTGCCATTTTCCTTACGCTTCCAGCCTGGACATGGTTCGCGCGACGAATGCGGTTGACCAGCCGATGAGCACGAACCCGATCAGCGCCTCCAGCGCCCCGATTAGCTCCCATTCCTCGGGGATATGCGCGGTCGTGGTGCCGAGCGTCGCATAGGCGGACGCGGAGTAATAAAGGGCCTCCCCGAAATCGAGGGTGGTGCGCGAGACCTGGAGGTAGAAGACGGCGAAGACCACGATCTCCAGGATGTGGAGCACGAACAGCAGCACGCCGGTCGCTCCGATGAGGAGAAGCCCGCCGAAGTCCATCTCGCGTTTCTCCAGCCGCTCGGGCTTGAGCCTGAGGACCCGCCCGATGGCGAGCAGGCCGAGCCCGTGGATGATGACCATCAACAGCACGAAGCCGGCAGCAACGGCGAGCTGAACGCCGAGCGCGATCGTCGCCTTGTCGAGATGCGGGGCCACGGTGTTGACGGCGTTCACGGTTGTTTCAGCGAACGGCCGGGGAGGGGGGTTCCGGAGGAAGTCGGCCGGCACGGACGTAAATTGCGTGCCGTCGATCGGGCTCGGCCGGAGCCGGCCCGCCGGCCGGCTTTCGCGCTCTCTTCGAGATAAGCTTCGCTTGCTTGCGCAAGCGTTCGCTTATGCTCGGGCGCTCAAGCTACGCCGCTATATCGTAAGGCTGAATTTCACCCGACAGATAGAGCGATCGCGCCTTGGTTCGCGACAGCTTCCCGGAGCTCGTTCGAGGCAGGGTGCGCGGCGGCACGAGCTCGACGATGGGACTGATCCCGGTGATCGCGTGGACCCGCTCGCGGATGTCGTCGCGCAGGCGTCCGCGCTCGTCGGGGTCGGAGACTCGGCAGTGGACGAGGACCGCCGGGGTTTCCTCGCCCGACGGGCCGGTGATGGCGAAGGCGGCGATGTCGCCGGACTTGAAGCCGGGCAACTGCTCGACCGCCCATTCGATGTCCTGCGGCCAGTAATTGCGGCCGTTGATGATGATCATGTCCTTGGCGCGGCCGACGATGAAGATGTAGCCACCGGACATGTAGCCCATGTCGCCGGTATCGAGCCATCCGTCGGCCGACAGGCAGGCGGCGGTGGATTCAGGATCTCGGAAATAGCCGACCATGACGGCCTGGCCGCGAACGAATATGCGGCCGATTCCGCGGTCGGGGAGCTGGACGCCGTCGGGGCCGCGGACCTCGACCTCCATCCCGGTGACGGGCTTCCCGCAGTTGACGACCGCCCGATAGCGGCGTGGGCGCCCCCGTTGACCACTGGCGTCGGCGCCGCATTCGCCGCCGGAAAGCTCGGCCTCCTCGACCAGCTCCATGCGGATTCCCTCGCCAGGCGGCATTAGCGAGACCGCCAGCGTCGCTTCGGCGAGGCCGTAGCTCGGGCAGAAGGCGGATGCGTTGAAGCCGGCGCCCGCGAAGGCATCGACGAAGGCCTGCATCACGTCGGGGCGGATCATGTCGGCGCCGTTGCCGGCGATCCGCCAGCGAGTGAGGTCGAAGCGATCCTCGGCGCGTGTCTGGGAGCTCATCCGGCGCGCGCAGATGTCATAGCCGAAGCTAGGCGAGTAGCTGACGCTGTTGCCCGGATTGCGGCTCACCATGTCGAGCCAGGCGAGCGGGCGGCGGGCGAAGTCCTCGGTTTTCTGGTAGTCTACGGAAAGCTGGTTCGCGATCGGCGAAAGGACGCAGCCGACCAGGCCCATGTCATGGTACCAGGGCAGCCAGGAGATGCAGCGGTCAGCTTCCTCGAGGTGAAGGCCGACGCCGTGGGCCCGCAGATTGTCGAGAAGGCCGCGATGGGTGATCGCGACGCCGTGGGGGAACCGGGTCGATCCGCTCGAATATTGAAGATAGGCGATTGCATCGGGATCGGCGGTTTGAAATTCGCCCTCGGATTGCTCGAGCTCTGGGAGGCTTGCCCAGTCGCGAACCGGGACATCGCCTGCAGCTTCCGCCGCCATTTCGGCGAGGTCGCCGGGGACCAGGAAGAGCGCTGCGTCGCAGCTCTTGAGCTGGATCCGGAGTTGGTCGACGAACGCTTTCCGGCCGCCGAAGCTGGTTGGAAGCGGGAGCGGAACCGGCCAGGCGCCCGCATAGACGGCGCCAAAGAAAGCGGCGGCGAACTCGGCCCCGGTCTCGGCGATCAGCGCGATGCGCTCTCCCGGCTCGATGCCGAGTGCGCGGAAACGGCGCGCATTGGCCAGCGCATCGCCGCGAAGCTCGGAATAGGGATAAGGGCGAACGAGGCTTCCGCGGGCGTCGTGGAAGTTCATGCCCCTGCGGCCGCGCGCGGCATAATCGAGAGCGTCCGCCAAAGTGTCGAAGTCGGCGATTCGGCGGGGAAGGCTGTCGGTCGTGGGCGTTGCGCCCGGGGGCGCCAAATCGGCACGATGGGTCGATTCGAAGTCCGGCACGCCTTGTCCCTGAACAGTTGATCCTTGCCGGCGCCCCTGCCGGCTCGCTTGTCATGGTTTGCGACTATGGCACAAAAAGGGCGTGATGGCTCGTCGAGGGACCAGAAGACCGCCGCCGCCGCTCGATGCCGAGAGGCTGAAGGAGCTTGCGCTGAGCTATGTCGGGCGCTTCGCCACGACGCGGGCGAAGCTCGCCTCCTACCTTTCGCGAAAGCTCCGCGAACGCGGCTGGTCCGGCGACGTGCCGCCCGATATCGGGACCGTCGTCGAGAGGCTCGCCGAACTCGGCTATGTCGACGATGCGGCATTTGCGCTCTCCAGATCGAAAGCGCTCACATCGCGCGGCTATGGATCGCGAAGGGTCACGCAGGCCCTGCGGGCGGCGGGAGTCGGTGAGGAGCAGGGCGAGGCGGCCGTCGAGCTTGCCGAAGCGGAGGCCGTGGACTCGGCGCTTCGGTTTGCCCGGCGGCGGCGGCTCGGCCCTTTCGGCGACTCAAGACCCGACCGCGCCGGCATGGAACGGTCGCTCGCGGCCATGCTCCGGGCGGGCCACGGATTCACCCTTTCCAGGGCAATACTGACCCTCGAGCCGGGGGCTGAAATCGATATCGAAAGGCTAGTCGAAATAGCGTAGGGGATGCTGTAAAGTCGGATAGCCGACGTAATCTATGTTAAAGGCGCGTCAGTGGCTCGGACATCGCAACCAAAGCCCGAACCCGAAAGCTACGCCCCGCCTCCGGAAGTCGAGGAGGCCGAGCTGGCTCCGGTTTCGGCACGAGTGAAATGGTTTGACGCTACCCGCGGCTTCGGATTCCTCGTCAGCGATGCGGTCGACGGGGACATCCTCGTCCACTTCAGCGTCCTGAAGGAGCATGGACGGCGCAGCCTGCCGGAAGGGGCTCTGGTCGAGTGCGTTCCGGTCCGGTTCGAGCGCGGGCTCCAGGCCAAGCGAGTCATTTCCATCGATGTGACGGATTCGGTCGTCGCTCCGCGAAGGCCGAGCCCCGCGGCCGAGCGCGCCGACCGGACCATCCTCATCGAGAATGCGGGCGATTTCGAACCGGTCGAGGTCAAGTGGTTCAACCGCGCCAAAGGTTATGGATTCCTCAACCGGCCGGGAGTCGACGGCCAGGATGTTTTCGTGCACATGGAGACCGTTCGAAACTCGGGTCTCGGGGAGCTTCAGCAGGGTCAAATGGTCGAGGCGCGTATCGCCGAGGGCCGCAAGGGCCTTACCGCGGTGGAACTGCGGCTGAATTCGTGAGGAAGGTTGCGATTGCAATCGCTGCGGCGCTTGTCGCTTGCAGCCCGAACGTCGCGCCGGCGGAAGCCGTCGCTGGACAAGCGCAGACGGGACTGAGGCAGGTGCCGCTGACGATTACATCCGCAAGCGGCGCTCACCGCTTCACAGTCGATATCGCTGCGACGCCGGACGAGCAGGAACGCGGATTGATGTTCGTGAAGCACCTCGCCGGCGACCGCGGGATGATCTTCCCTTACGACCCGCCGCAGAACGTCGCTTTCTGGATGAAGAACACGCTCATCCCGCTCGACATCATCTTCATTCGCGCCGACGGGACGATCGCCCGGATCACCAACGCCAAGGCGCTGGACGAGACCCCGCTTCCCTCGGGCGAGCCGATCGCATCGGTTCTCGAGATCGTCGGGGGGCGCGCTTCGGAATTGGGGATCGCGCCGGGCGACAAGGTCGAGTGGGCGCGCTGAATTAGGGACCGTATCGCTCGATGTTCTGCCTGATCATCCGATCGACGGCAGCCTCGTCGGCTGCGGCCTCGTCCTTTTTGGCCTGAGCTTCCTTCAAGAGCCGCTGCTTTCGCTCTTCAGGACTTTCCAACGCTCGCTGTTTCCGAACGACGCCCGCGACACTCATCCCGCCCTGCTCCACCTCACGGTCTGACATTGAGAGCTTCGCTAAACGGGACGACGGTTACGTCTGAGTTTTCGTCCTCGACCTCGATCCAGTCGCTGAGATTGATCTCGCCCTTTTTCACCCCGGCGCACATCAGGTCGCGAGCGCCCGTGATTGCGTGTTGGCGAGCGGCGCTCAGGTCGGCCAACTGCATCCCTTCGTGATCGATCGTTTCGACGCGGTCGTATATGTGGAAGCGAAACAGAGGCATTTCCCGCTCTCGATCTATGTCGGCACCGGGTCCACGGTCGCCAGGTTGCCGGCCAGGGGCAGCGATGGATCGGTTAGCGATTGGGAACTCGATTCGTTCCGCCTCCGCGACGTTCATTAACCCACATCAGGACGAAAAGCGCAGCGCTCGCCGAACTGCCCTGTTTCTAAAGCGGGGGCATTCCGGGCCGATAGGTTGCACGGGCAACCGTTCCCCGGAGGATCTGCGACTTCAGCTTCTTGCGCATCTGTGCCGCGCCGTCGGCGCTCATGCACACGAGGCGGGTGCCGCCGCTCGGGAGACCCTCGATGGCGGAAATGCTGACCTTTGCAGCGAGGCAGCGGGCGACGACATCGCCCTCGTCCAGATCAACCATCAGGACGCGGCTCATGGTCTTTGCTCCCGTTTGGCGGCAGCGACGGCATCGCGCAGGTTGCTGTAGATATACTCTCCCCTCTGGAACACATGGGCCTCGACGCGTCTGATACCGAGCCGCGCGAGCTCCACTTCATCGATCTGATTATCGTTGCTTGTCATAGTCAGTCCTTTCGCGGAACGAGGTCCGTCAAAGCCACTCACTCAGCGGGTCGATCCGCCGGTGATCGGTGTCGAATCGCTTCGCCACCGTGTTGAGCGCCCAAAAGCCTTTTTCGGTTCAGCGCGGCCGCCGAGCCGCCGGCAAGACGCCGCTTGCTCGCGAAGCTGGCCGGCCCGTTCTTCGCGCGAGATTGATGGTTCCTCGCACGAGAGTGCCGGCTTCACGCGACGAGGCCGAGCGGGGCCTGCGGGCGCTTCGCCAGTTCGATCTTTGCGGCATATGCGTCGACGAGACTCAGGTGCGCGAGACGCGACTCCTCGCAGGTCGCATGTTCGGCGTTGAACAGCGAAACCTGGTGGCGATAGTAGAGGTAATTTAGATCCATACTCGGCTCCTACAGGTAAGCGGGAGCGCGATGGTCTCTCGGCCGCACAGGCTTACGAAAACAAGTTCCGTGCGATGGACGGCTTATACCACACGGGCAGGTTTATCCCTAATCGAGGGGCGGCGGGGGACGCTCGTTCACCTGCTCCTCAGGGATCAAGGGCTAGGTTTTCACCGATCATCGTGGAAGTGATCGTGTCCGTTCGAGGGGAGAGTTGCGTGAGAGTGAACAACTATTTGAAGGCCATCGTCCTGTCGGCGGCGATGATGCAGTCCGGCGTCGCCCTGGCGCAGCAGGCGCCGACGGCGAGCATCGCGGAGATGGCGAGCACGCCGCTGGTGCGGGTCAACATCTCGGAATCCTTGAGAACCCCTCCCGACGAGGCGAGCATCACCGTCGGGACCCAGGCCAAGGCGTCGACCGCGACCGAAGCCGTCGCCGCAAACAAAACGAAGACGGAAAAGCTCCTTGCCGCCATTCGCGCAGCCGGAATCCGCGAGCGCGACATCCAGACTCAGGGAATCCAGCTGCAACCGGACTATCGCTGGGACAATGAACCCGGCGGGCGCGGCCACCAGACGCTGGTCGGCTATATCGCCAGCAACTCCGTGCAGGTCAAAACGCGCGACATCGACAAGCTAACGTCGCTGCTCGATTCGCTGACGACGGCCGGCGCGGACACGGTCTACGGGCCCAATTTCGCCATCTCGGACCCTGCGCCGCTGAGGAAGGAAGCCCGAATCCGCGCAATGGCTCGAGGGCAGGAGGAAGCGACCGAGTTTGCGCGCAACAATGGCTATACTTCTGTGCGGCTGCTCTCGGTCGAGGAGGGGGTCTCGTATCGCGGCACCGACATCGTCGTTACCGGATCGCGGATCATGAATGCGTCGGCGCCTCCGCCCCCGCCACCGCCGCCCGCGCCGGAGCGCGACGGAGGGATCGTCGCCCCAGGCCAGCTGGAGACCGGCGTTACGCTGAACCTGCTCTATCGAATGGAACGCTAGTCCGCTGCGGGCACAGGACGTTTCTTCGTGCCTGCAAGCTCCTCGTCCATGTAGCGGATCTCGGCGGCCGCGGCGCGGTCGCTGATCGTCCAGCCGGGGTGGTTGGCTTTCAGCCTGGGCGCGACCGAAGCGACGAGGGCGTCGCCTTTAAGGCCCGTCTTTCGGGCCTGGTTCACGAGCGCCTTCAGGTCGACCAGGTAGCCGCGGAACTCCTCGACGTCGGCTCGGTCCGCGACGTCGCCGTGGCCGGGGACGTAGGTCATGTGCGCGGAGTCCGGCATCGCAATGAAGGCGGCGTCGGTCGTTGCCCACTCGGCGACCGACCCGTCGACGAGATTAGGCGCGACCTTCCGCCAAAGCATGTCGCCGGTGAACAGCACCTTCGCGTCGGGAACGAAGATCGTGAGATCGCCGCCGGTGTGGCCGAGGACGGTGCGGACCACGACCTTGCGGTCCCCCAGCCAGACAATGAGGTCCTTGTCGGTCGTGACGTCGGGGAGTGGAAGAGCCTCGATCCGCGCCTTGAGCTCCGGAGTGATCCGGTCGCCGAACAGGTTGACGTTGTCGGCCCGGACCCAGCCGCGGACGTTCCTGTGGGCGATGATGATCGCGCCCGCGTCGCGAAGCGCCTGGTCCCCGCCGGTGTGGTCGGCGTGATAATGGGTGTTGACGACGTAGCGGATCGGCTTGGGAGTCAGGCGGTGGATTTCGCCGACGAGCGCCTTGGCGGCATCGACGTCGAAGAAAGCGTCGACCACCAGCACTCCGTCGTCGCCGATGACGAAACCGGCGTTGGAGCCGGCCTTATGCTCGGGGCCGTCGATCGCTGCGTAGACGCCGGGGCCGACCTGCTTGAGGGTGAAGGGGAGCGGAGCCTGGGCCGAGGCTGATCCGGCGGCGAGAAGCAAGGCGAGTGCGATCGGAGGGCGCAAGGTCATGGAGGCCAGACTGCGGCGGATCGGCGGCCACCGCAATGCTTGCACTCCCGCACGCGACGGGGCAGAGGCACGCGCCATGGGATTTTGGTCGAGAACCTTCACCTGGTGGAACGGCGCGACGTGGGGCACGAAGCTGTTCACGTGGCGCTTCGGCGACAAGGTCGGAGGCGACGATTCCGGGAACGTTTATTACCGCTCGAAGAAGGGCCGCCGCTGGGTCATTTACGCCGGCGACAATGACGGGAGCAACGTCCCGCCCGGCTGGAACCTGTGGCTGAAGGGATCGATCGACGACCTGCCCGATCAGGCGCTTCCGCCGAGGCGCGGGTTCGAAAAGCCGCCGATGAAGAACATGACCGGCACGATGGCCGCCTTCCGCCCCGACGGCGCGCTCGGCTCGGGCAGGATCCGCCCGGCGGCGACGGGCGACTACCAGCCCTGGACCCCGGAATAAGGCGGGTGCGCAGGGCTGCCGCACTCTCTCTCGCGCTTGCGCTCGCGCTCGCGGCCTGCGGCGGTGAAAAGTCGTCCAAGCAGCAGGCCGGGCAGGTGACGAGGCAGACGGTCCTTACCGGCAAGGAGCAGGGCGTCACTCCGATGAAGGACCGCGTCGCGGTCATCGGCTTGCTCAACAAGCGCAACGGGATCGTCCGCAACATCCGGATGAAGCCGGGGCAGGCGGTCCGCGCGGGCGACGCCGTCGTGCGCCTGCGCGCCTGCGAAACCACGGCCCCGTGGGAGCAGGAGAAGCTCACCGGCGCCTTCCTGCAGCTCGAGGTCGAGGGGAGCGACAAGAAATGGCGGCGCGTCTTCTCGGGCTGGATCTATAAGGAATCTCCGTCGCTGAACGTCGTCCAGCACCCGGTCTATGACGTCTGGCCCAAGAGCTGCGCGATGACCTTCCCGCCGGGCCCGCCGCCCCCCGCGGCCCCGGCCGCTTCCAGCAATGCGTCGAGCGCCCGGAAATCGCCCGGCCCTGAAACCAGCGCGGCTCCCGAGGAGCCGGCCGCCGAGTCACCCTCTCCGAGCGCCGTCGCCAACAACGCTGCATAACGGTCCCGCGACACGGCAACCGCACCGAGCGATGCAAGATGGTCTGTCATGAACTGGCAGTCGAGGAGCGTGTAGCCACCGGCCTTCAGGCGAGCGACGAGCCAGGCGAGGGCGACCTTCGATGCATCGGTCGCGCGGCTGAACATGCTTTCGCCGAAGAAGGCTCGGCCGAGCTTGATGCCATAGAGGCCGCCGACGAGCTCGTCACCGCTCCAGACTTCGACCGAATGGGCGTGGCCGAACCGGTGCAGCGCGAGCACTGCGCGCTCGATATCGGCGTTGATCCAGGTTTCCGGCCGGTCGGCGCAGGCAGTGACGACCTCGGCGAATGCCATGTCGAGGGTAACCCGGAACCTGTCCGACCGGATCGTTCGCCTGAGCGAGTGTGAAAGGTGGAACCTGCCGAGCGGAATGACGGCGCGGCTTCGGGGCTCGACCCAGAAGACCTCGTCCGACTGGCGGCTGTCGGCCATCGGGAAGATGCCCATCGCATAGCCCTGGAGGAGCAGTCGCGGGTCGAGCGTGGTCATGGGGCGCATGGATTACACGAGTTCCCCTGCGAAGGCAGGGGCCCAGACAGGCTCCGTCAGGAGCCTCCAGCGATATCCGGGTAAAGATCGCGCCAATCGGGATTGATTTGCTCGATCGTCGTGAGCTTCCAGAGCCGTTTCCACTTCTTCATCTGGAGTTCGCGCAAACGTGCGTCCTGCAAATCCTCATGCACCTCGTACCAGACGAGCAGCTTGCAGCGGTATTTCTTCGTGAACCCGGGAACGATGCCATTGCGATGTTCCCACGAGCGCTTCGCGAGATCGCTCGTCACGCCGATGTAGATCGTACCGTTGCGGCCGATC
>JBKPOU010000120.1:0-18215 GCA_046733255.1 Pseudomonadota bacterium | reverse complement strand
GCTGACGGCCGCTCGACTGGAGGATCTGGAGGGGCGGCCCGATCGCGCGGTCGAGGCCTTGCGGCGGCTGCTCGAGAGCGAGCCCGGCAATGAGGCTGCTCTGGTCTCGCTCGCCGACCTCGAGGAGCGCGCCAATCGTGTCGACGGCCTTGAATCCGCGATTGCCGAACTGGAGAAGCATGCGCCGGCTTCGCAGAAGCTGCCGCTGCTTCGGGCACGGGCGGCGTACCGGCGCGGGGAAATGGAGCGAGCGCTGGAGCTTTTGAAGCAGGCGCCGGCGGATGTCGACGCGGCGACGAGGGCACTGGTCCTCGGCCAGGTCAACGACCGGCTGGGCAATTATGCGGTCGCTTTCGACGCGTTCGCGGAGATGAACAGGATCGATTCGCTCGCGGCCATCGAGCCGGCGAGAAAGGCTGCGGATTATCTCGTCACCCTTAAGGAACGGCGGACCGACGTTCTCACCCCCGACTGGGCGGGCGGCTGGCCCGACGCACCGCCGCCGGAGCGCGAGCCCGCTTTCCTCGTCGGCTTCCCGCGCTCGGGGACGACCTTGCTCGACACCTTGTTGATGAACGATCCCGGCATCGCGGTTTCGGAAGAAAATCCAATGCTGACGAACCTGTCGCGCAGGATCGGCGCCTTCGAGCGGATCGCGGATCTTGGCCCCTCGGAAATCACGGATCTGCGGAGGGCCTATTTCGAGGAAGCGGCAGGCTATCTTCCGGACTCCGGCGGCAAGCTGCTGCTCGACAAGTTTCCCTTCGCCCTTGGCGCGGGACCGCTGATCTATCGTCTGTTCCCGACGGCGCGGATCATCTTCCTGTCGCGCCATCCATGCGACGTCGTGCTCAGTTGCTTCATGAACCGCTTCCAGCCGACGGAGATCGGAAGCTCCTTCCTGACGCTCGAAGGCACGGCTCGCCTTTACGACAGCATGATGCAGCTGTGGACTCGGAGCCGCGAACTGCTCCCGCTGACCGTCCTCGACATGCGCTACGAGGCGCTCGTCGAAGATCCGAAGGTGCAGATGCGGCGTGTTGCGGACTTTCTTGGGATCGGCTGGTCCGACGAGCTCATCGACAACCGGCCCGCGGCAGAGCGGCGCGGGTTCATCAAGACCCCGAGCTATTCGCAGGTGGCCGAGCCGATCTACCGCCGCGCAGTCGAGAGGTGGAGGAACTATTCGAGCGAGATTCGGCCGATCATTCCAATCCTGAACCCGTGGATCGAAGCGCTTGGCTATAGCGGCTGAGGCCTAGCGGCTGGCTGCGACCGGCGGATTTTCCCAAAGCGCCTTCGCCCAATCCGGCTCCGGCTGGTCGAGGTCGAAATATTCGAAGATGAGATGGATGCGGTCGGTCGATCCGCGGTTCTCGACGGCGTGCTTGCCCATATTGTTCACTTCGACCGCTTCGCCCTCGGCGAGGTGGAACGGCTTGTCGTCGACGAAAAAGGTGACTCCTTCGTTCGTCTGCAGCGGTACGTGGATCTTGTGCGGCCACTTTGCCGACGGACTCGCGTCCTTGTGCGGGTGAATGACCCCTCCAGGAGCCATTCGCGCAAGCATGACCCGCGGAAATTCGCCGCGGGTGTAACCATAAGGCTTCGTCGCCTCCGTCAGGACCGGCAGCAGCAGCTCGCGCCATTCGTTCCACAAGGGCCGGTCATGTGAGGTCCGCCAGTCGTAGAGGCTTGAAACGAAGCGGAAGACGATGTGCCGCGTCGCATCAAGCGCCGCAAAGCGGTTCGGCTTGGAGGCATTCTCCTGGTCCCACATTTCCTCGGGAAGGCGCCGCACCGCCTCTCCAAGCGCTGAAATGTCGACCGACCCGAGCCGCCGGACGGATTGCGTCTTGCGCGGATTGGGCGGGAATTGCGGCTTAGAATTCATAGCCGAACAATTCTAAATCCCGGGCATAGAGTTTGGCGACCCCCTCTTTGAGACTGGCGTCATAATATTGCCGATAGCCGGCGCGGCTGGATTCGTTGGTCCTCTCCAGCTCCGAGCGCGGAATTCCGATCCTGTCGCAAATCTCGTCGTACGATCCCTGCATCTGTTCCACGCTGCCAATGTAATCGGTCAGCAGCTTGCCGTCAGACCCGGTGACGAAGCTGGATTGAGGCTGGAACAGGATGTGGGATCGTGGCCCGGGAGCCGCAAGGATATGCCTCATGATCCCCCTCGGGTCCTTCTCGAACTCCCCGCCCTTGCGAGTCATGAATGCGCAATAGGAGACGAACCGGTCGAACGGGTTTCGGACGAAGGCGAACTTGAAGAAGCTTTCGAACTTCGCCGGGTCGAGGAAGGGTCGGAGCTGGGCGAGGCTTATGTGGCCGTGACGCAGGTTCGCAAGCTCCGGGATCGGGAACTTCTTCTCCTCGAACAGGCGAACCTGCTCGATGTCGTCCTCGCTCATGTGGGGACGGAGCGCTCGGCGAACCGAGTGAGTCCCCGTCTTGGGGATGGCAACGAAAATGAACTTGCGGCTTTCGGAGATGATCATTGCTGGTTCGCGATTTCGGCCCTTGGAGCGGGCAGCAGGGCCGTCCTAGGACGCCCTTCGCAAGGTTGCGCCGGCAGCCTGCGGGCGCGGGCGTCTCGCCGCCTGGAGGGCGACTTCGATTATCAAGCGATCGAAAATATGCTGCAGTACCACTTCGTTGGTGAGGCGGATCTCCTCGCTGCCCTCTCCGACGAGGTCGCGCCGGACGCCCATCAATAGCTGCCCGTATTGGCCGACCGCACGCTCGTCGGCGCCGAATTGCGCCCAGAGCGCCGCCCAATCTTCGATGAACCGCCCGATCCGCTTCCTGACGGCAGGGAGCTTCGGGTGATCGGTCGCCTTGCTGAGGATGAAATCGACGTGGCAGCGGATTTCCCACGGCGACATCACCACAGGAACGTTCACTCGCTCATAGGCAAGCCGGGGTCTCTCGGCGCCTGAAGGCTCGAGGAGCTCGGTTTCCTGGCTCCCGGCCTCCGCAGCGTCGATCAAGTCCGTCAGCCGCCCTCCGCCAACGGTGTCCAGGACCAGGTGAACCCGGGTTTCGTCGCCGCGATTATGAACCTCGTGCTTCAGGAAGGAATTGAACACCCAGCATTCGCCCGGCGCCATATGCACGGTTTCGCCGCCGCAGGTGAACGACACGCCCGGGTTGGTGATCACAGGAATATGGATTCGGATGTGGGTCCGCCAGTAATAGTGGCTGTCGACGTGGACCGGGACTTCGGCTCCCGGAGCGAGGCCCATGAGCCGGCTTCTTCCCCAGACCGAGCCGATCGTCTCCATGATCTGCATGACATAAGGACAGGCGAACAGCTGCGGCGTCGGGCCCATCACGCCTTCGATCGCGTCAGTGGGCTGTCCGCCGGCGGTGATCAGCCGGACCGCGCTATTGCCCGGAAAATGCTGCGGGTGAGCAGTCCAGGCGGAGGCTGGAAGCGCCTTCACCTCAGCCGCGAGCTGGTCAGCAGAGAATTTGATCGGGAGCCGCAAGAGCGGCTTTGAAAATTCCATGTCCGATGTCGTGCCAATTGCCTAGCGACGGGATCGCGCCCGCCCGTCGGCAACACATCGCCCGACTCTGCATCCAAATCAAGTGAACCGGACAAGGGGCGCTCGCCGGTCAGGCGCCTTTGAAACTGACTCCCTTGGCCGAAATAAGCTTCGCGGCGCCCTCGCGGTCGGACTCGTCGAGCGCCGGCGCCCAGAGGTCGAAGATCAGGACCACGCGTAGTTCGTCGCTGTCGTTCCAGGCTTCGTGCTCGATCGTGTCATCGAACACGAAGGCCTCGCCGACGCGCCATTCGCGCGTTGTCGCACCGCATCTGAATCCGCAGCCTGGCGGTACGATAAGGGGAAGATGGGCGACCAGCCGGACGTTCGCTACGCCAGTGTGCGGCGGGATATGCGTCCGCGGGGCAAGCAAAGAAAACATCGCGTTCGGGCCCGCTCCGCTGATGGCCGGCTGCGGCAGCCTGGACAGCAGTTCCAATGTTTTAGGGCAATGCTCGGCATTCGCTTCGACCCGCTTTCCGTTCTGGAGCAGGTGGATCGCGGTCCAGTCGAGACTGTTGTTGAGCTCCTTCCACTGCCCGAGCGGGACGTGCTCCGGATACTGGCTGTAGGGGACCAGCTCGGCCGTCTTGAGCGCGATCAAGGCCTCATATTCGGCGCGGATCGAGTCGGTGGCCTCCTGGATCGCCTCCATTCCCGCAAACTGGCGAGGATCGTGGAACTCGATTTCCGGAAGGCCGGGGAAGTGGAAATCCGTCGGTTCCTGATGGAAATGGCGCGTCCGCCGCGCCGTGTTTGAGGCGAAACGCCCCATCCGCGCCCGGTGCTCGTCATCGAGCCCGGAAGGAACCGCATCGAGCAGTCGGCGCTCGACCGTCAGCTGGTGCTCCTCCGCCCGTCTCTTTGCATGCTCCACCGCTTCCGCCATGGCCGGCGGCAGGTCGCGAGCGGGAGGAAGTTGCGCGACCGCGTTCGCATAAGCCTCCGCCGCGCGCCGACTGTCCGTCCGTTCGAGCAGCATGGCCCGTGCCAGGAGAGCGGAGAAATCGAGAGGCGACAAGGCCAGAGCGCGCTCGATCGCAGCAAGAGCGCCCTCGAGATCGCCGAGCGCACGACGGATCGCGCTCAGCTTTGTCCAGAGCTCGAGCGTCCCCCGCCCGGTTCCAACGGCCTGTTCGAGCGATTGGCGTGCCGCGGCCAGGTCGCCGGCAGCGGCGGCGCGATCGGCCTGCCTTTCAAGGTCGGAAACCTGCGTCACGCTTCAATGTCTGCCGAGGCGCCGTCGAAAAGCAATGCCCGCATAAGAAAACGGCGGGCCCCGAGGGACCCGCCGCAATCTTTGGCCCTTCGCGGTGACTTAGAAGTCGACCGTGAAACCCGCGAACAGGTAGCGACCCAGCGAGTCGTAAACCTGCGGGAAGGTGTTGCCGTTGCCGAAGCCGGCCGGAACGACCTGAGCACCAGCGATCGGCGGATCGGTGTCGAAGATGTTGTTCGCACCGAGACGCAGGTTGAGGCGCTGAGCCAGGCGAGCCGTGAGCGTGAGGTCGAAGAAGTCGGCCGCACTCAGACGCTCGTTTGCCGGGATCGGATTGGCTTCGGTTCCGCACCCTATCGACGGAGACTGCGGTTCGCATTCCACGCCGGAGAAGTGCCGCCAGCGGCCCGAGATCCCGAGGCCGTTCGGCATCGTCAGGCCGAGGCGAGCCGTGTGCCTCCACTTCGGAGCCGGCTGAAGGCCCGCGAAGCTTCCAACGTCGCCCACGCCCGCACCCGATTCGTCGGTCAGAAGCGTACCGACAAAGGACGCGTTGAGCGTGCCCCATCCGCCAAGTCGCCGTGAATAGCTTCCGTTAAAGTCGAAGCCCTTCGTCAGCAGGCTGGTGCCTTCGAAGTTGCGGTTCGTCAGGATGATGTAGCCCGCGGTAGCGAGATCCGAACCCTGCCACAACGAACCGGTGTTCGTGTTCCGGTGGATCAGCAGGCACTGTGCGTCATCGCCTTCAATGCAGGCGTTGATCGTATCCGTGAAGGTCGGTGCGCCGACGACGTTCTTCACCTTGATGCTGAAGTAGTCGACGGTGAACGCCAGGCCCGGGACGAACCGCGGCTGCAGGATTGCACCCAAGGTCCACGTATCCGCCTTTTCCGGAAGCAGGTTCGGGTTGCCGCCGAACAGGCCGCTATACTGGTTCGCCGGGTTGGCCGAGATGAGCCCGTACTGAGATGCGGCTACGCCCGTCCGCTGACACTGAGCCAGGGTCGCGCTGGGAGTTGCCGTCGCGCACGGATCGACCGCGCCCGAAAGACCGAGTGACGTCGGGAAGAACAGCTCGACGATGTTCGGTGCACGGACCGCCCGGTTGTAGCTTGCGCGAAGCCGGATATCCGGGATCGGCGCGAGCTCAGCCTGTAGCTTGTACGTGTCCGTATTGAAGCTGTTATCAGCCACATGGTAGTTCGAGTAGCGATAGCCGCCGGTGATCGTGAACTCGTCGATGAAGTTGTGCTGTACGATCGGCAGCTGGACCTCGGCGAAGAGCTCGCGGACGTCGAACTCACCGTTGACCGGGGGGGTCGGACCTCCCTGGCCGGCCAGATCGCCGCTGCGGAACTGCTCGTCGACCCGGAAGTCGAGAGATTCCTTGCGGTATTCCGCACCGACGTTGATGCCGATTCCGTTCTCCGCCCACGGCAGCTGCCAGCCATATTCGCTGCCGCTGAGCGTGACGTCGACGTGAGCGATATTCTCGTGAATCTCGCCACGCTGGAAGCCCGGAGTCTGCAGGTACGCCAGAGCTTCCGGAGTGACAGCGCCAGCCTGGAAGATGTTGTACGGGACGCAGTTCGGGTCGATTCCGGTGAATGCAGCGCGGCAGACGATGGTCGAGCCCGCGGTACCGGGTGCAACCTGGTTGCCATTGGCGTCAACTGCGATCGCGTCGATCGCACGGCCGAGACGAGTGACCGAGAAGTCGTTCAGATACGTCTCGTTCCGGAGGGTCCGGCCCATCTGGTAATAGGCGTCGTAGGAGATCCCGCGAGCCGCATCGCCGCGAAGACCGCCGACGAACCGGTAGTCGGTGTGACGGATATCGTCGTCGCGGCCACCGCCTTCGACGTTACGGCGAAGGATGTAGGTGAAGGTCTGCTGGACGTTCGCCATGCCGTTGAGCGACCCGGTAAAGGTCGGATCCAGGCCGGCGACCGGAACGGGCGGAGTGGTTGGATCGCCGTCCGTGTCCACAAGCTCCGTCGCCGTATCGCAGAGACGCGTCCGCTGGGCGTCCGTCAGAAGTGCGTTATCGCACGCCAGAGCGTTCGTGTTGCCGAAGTCACCCGACGGCGCGATCTGCGCATCCGAGCGGTCGTCCATGAACATCAGGTCGACGTAGGGCTTGAACGCCGGGCTGATTTCATAATCGGCGAACGCGCCGAAGGTGTAGCGTTCGTCAGGGCGCTGGAAGTAGTTGTACGGGTTGAAGTTGAACGCCGTATAGTAATTGACGAACTCGTTGCCCTGGACCTGGAAGACGTCGATCAGTGCGAAATTATTGTTCGGGTCGTATTGAAGGAAGGTACCCGTTGCCGAAGTCAGCGAGCCCGAGCAGCTGAACCGCCGGCTCGGTCCGGCCGCGATTGCGCTCTCGGTGCGTCCGGAAAGGGCGCAGAAAGAATAATCGCGGGTCGACTGAAGAACCGGGTCCTGCGCGCGATAGGTGGCGTAAGCGGTGACGTGGCCGCGGCCGTCGTCGAACGCTGCGCCGAACACGCCGGCGATATCCTGCGCGCCGCCGTTGGTGCTCCAGCCGGTCGGCGGAAGGAACCCGCGAGCCGTGTTGGCGTCGATGATGTCGCTGCCGGCATTGTTCTTGTGGTTGAACACGCTGGCTTGGCCGTCGATGCGGAAGCCGGTGAAGTCCGTGTCCATGATGAAGTTGACAACGCCCGCGACGGCGTCGGCACCGTACACCGACGAGGCGCCGCCCGTGAGGACGTCGACGCGCTTGATCATCACCGATGGGATGAAGTTGATGTCGGCGACCGGGTTAGCGGTGTCGCCGGCCTGCAGGCGCTTGCCGTTGACGAGGACCAAGCTGCGCTTCGAGCCGAGGCCGCGAAGCGAGATCGTCGCCGTTCCGCTCGAACCGTTGGAAACGTTCGAACCCTGGGCAGCGAAGACCTGCGGCAGCGAGTTGATGAGGTCTTCCGTACGCGACGTACCGGAAAGCTTCACTTCCTGGCTCGACACGACAGTGACGGGGCTGGCCGACTCAAGGTTCGGCTGCGGAATGCGCGAACCGGTGACGATGATGTCCTGGCTCGACTTGACCGGCTCACCGGCCGCCGATGTGCTCGGAGTCTGCGAAGAGCCCTCGACCGGCCCGACCGTGTCGGGAGTCGTCGGCACGGAGCTGGTGTCCGGCGGATTCTGCGCATCAGTGTCCTGGGCAAAAGCCGGAGTGGCGACCGTGCTGGCACCAACGAGAAGCGTCGTTGCGAGAAGACGCTGGCGGAAATCGAGCTTCATAGAATCCATCCCCTTAAAGGCCGTGCACGAGCACGACCGCCATGGCGCGGCAGGTCCGAAACTGCCGAACTGCCGGTTTGATAAGTGAAGCGCTAAGCCGCTGGCAACGCCCGCCGGGCCAATCCGGTGAAGTTGTCAATGCGCTGTATCAAATTTGCAACAGCACTATACTTGCGGCGGCGGGCGGCTGAAGCCTAGTCTGCGGAGGCTTATCGAGCGAGGGGATAAATGCGCAATTTCGTAATTATCGCGGGCGGTTGCGCCCTTATCGTTGCAGGAACAGCGCAGGCGGCAAAGCCGACCCAAACCGGCAGCCCGGCGCAGGTCCAGCGCCTGATGCAGTGCCGAGGGATACAATCGGCGGAACAGCGACTCGCCTGTTACGACCGCGAAACCGCGGCGATGGACCAGGCGATCGCGAGCAAGGACCTGGTCGTCATCGACAAGGAGAAAGCGCGCGAGGCGAAGCGGTCGCTGTTCGGATTCTCGGTGCCGAGCTTCGGCGGGCTGTTCGGAGGCGGCGACGACAACGAAGTCACGCAGATCGAGAGCACGGTCAGGAGCACCGGGCACAATGTCGACGGCGGCTGGGTGATCACGCTCGCCGACGGTTCGGTCTGGAGCCAGACTGACGACTGGCCCGGTCTCGATCCTCGGCCCGGCAAGAAAGTCATCGTCAAGCGCGCGGCGCTGGGAAGCTACCGCCTTTCGATCCCCGGCCAGAACGGGATCAAGGTCAAGCGCATCGGTTAGGCCCTGCCGGCGCGTTTCTCGGCCTTGAGGCTGGCTTCGGCGTCTGCATAGGCTTCCTGCCGCTCGACGCTCCAGTATCTGAGTTCGTGGATTGGGATACGCGCGCCGGTGACCGCGCAGACGACGTGGTCGCCGTTGCTCAGGACTCGGAACGTGCCGGCCATGTAATGGATTCGCGCGGGCGTGCCGGTGCCGGTCATCAGCATGTCGTTACTCCTCCGGTCGGTCGAACAGGCCAGGCTGAGGTACATAGGAAGGACGGCGCTTGCGCTCAACCGGCGCAGGCGGCGCGCCTGCGGTCGAGGCCTCCACTTCGCCGTCTCCGAAGCGAAGCGTAAGGAGCTTCGCTGCAATCGCATCAGCCGCTTTGCCCAGAGTCCGGCCCGTTTTGTCCGTCACCCGGACGAAGCCGCGAGACAGGGGCCGGTCCGGGTGGACCAGCTCGGCCATCTTCCATACCGAAGCGAGCTTCTCAGCGGCGCGCGTGACCCGGTCGAGCAGAAGCTCGGGCCTCAGCCGGGGAGCGACGGCATTCATTTCCGCGCGCGCATCGCCCGCGCGCGAGGCAAGGGCCCTCGGAAGCCGGTCCCCGACCTCGTCGAGGCGCTGGGCGGCGGAAGCGAACAGGGCCTGCGGCTCGGGCCAGCGGCAGACGGTAAGCTCGAGCCGCTCGCGGGCGCGGTCGGCCATTCGCGAGAGGCAATGCTGCGAGCGGCGGGACAGCTCGTCGAGCGACGCGAGAAGCTCAGCGCGCACCGGGACCGCCATCTCGGCCGCCGCAGTCGGAGTCGGAGCGCGCCGGTCCGAGACATGATCGATCAAGGTTGTGTCGGTCTCGTGGCCGACGGCGGAGATGAGCGGGATCGGGCAATCGGCGGCGGCGCGGACCACCTCCTCCTCGTTGAACGCCCAGAGATCCTCGATCGAGCCTCCTCCCCGTGCGACGATCAGCAGGTCGGGGCGACGCACGGCGCCGCTTCCGTCGACTTCGGAGAAGCCGCGGATCGCAGCGGCAATCTTCGCCGATGCCCCCTCGCCCTGCACCGGTACCGGCCACAGGATGACGTGGGTCGGGCAGCGATCCTCGAGCCGATGGAGGATGTCGCGGATGACAGCGCCCGTCGGCGAGGTAACGACGCCGATGACCGTGGGGAGGTAGGGGAGCTTGCGCTTTCGCTCCGCGTCGAACAGGCCCTCCGCCGCGAGCATCTTCCGCCGCCGTTCCAACAGCGCCATCAGCGCGCCTTCGCCGGCAAGCTCGAGGCGGTCGATCACCAACTGGTATTTGGAGCGCCCGGGGTAGGTGGTCATCTTGCCGGTGGCGATGACCTCGGCGCCATCCTCGGGCCGGAAAGCGAGCCCGTTCGCGTTTCCGCGCCAGATCACCGCGTCGATGCAGGCGGCTTCGTCCTTGAGCGATAGATAGCAATGGCCGGAGCTGTGGCGCTTGAACCCCGAAATCTCGCCGCGGACGCGCACATGGCCGAACTCGCCTTCGATGACGCGCTTCAGCGACCCGGCCAGCTCGCCGACCGTCAGCGCCGGCGAATTGTCGCCGGGCGGTACGTTGGCTAACAGGCCGCTGCGTTCATCGGGAAGGTCCATTGAATATACTTCTACTCGGTTCGGGCGGACGGGAGGATGCGCTCGCATGGCGGCTGAGGCAATCGCCGAGCTGCGAAGCGCTGATCGCTGCGCCGGGCAACCCCGGGATCGCCCGCTGGGCGGAGTGCGCCGCTATTGATCCGTGCGACGGCGAAGCCGTCGTCGGTCTCGCGTCCGAGCGCAACATCGGCCTCGTCGTCGTCGGCCCGGAAGCGCCGCTCGTCGCGGGCGTCGGCGATGCCCTGCGCAAGGCCGGGTTCGCGGTCTTTGGGCCCAATGCCGCCGCCGCCCGGCTCGAAGGCTCGAAAGGCTTCACCAAGGACCTGTGCGAGAGGCACGGGATCCCGACCGCGCGCTATGTTCGGACCGAGAGGGCGGACGACGCCCTTGTCGCGCTCGACGCCTTTGGAATCCCGGTCGTGATCAAGGCCGACGGCCTGGCTTCGGGCAAGGGGGTGACCGTCGCCGCCACCCGCGACGAAGCCGAGGCGGCGATCCGCGCAATCGGCGACGCGCCGCTTGTGATCGAGGAGTTCCTGGAAGGCGAGGAAGCGAGCCTGTTCGCACTCGTCGACGGCGAAACGGCCGTCCTCTTCGCGACCGCACAGGACCATAAGCGCGTCGGCGAAGGCGATACCGGGCCGAACACCGGAGGAATGGGAGCCTATAGCCCCGCCCCGGTGCTGGCGCCGGAGCTCGAAGCCCAGGCGATGGACGAGATTGTCCGGCCGACTGCGCGAGCCCTGGCCGCTTCCGGTACGCCTTTCTCAGGCGTCCTCTACGCCGGGCTGATGCTGACGGGCGACGGCCCCAAGCTGATCGAATATAACGTCCGCTTCGGCGATCCCGAGTGCGAGGCGATCATGCCGCGCGTCGAGGGCGATCTCGCCGAGCTGCTGTCGGCGGTCGCGACCGGCAGGCTTGACGAGGCTCCTGTACAGCTTTCGAGCGAGTTCGCAGTGACAGTCATCATGGCCGCCCGAGGGTATCCCGGCACGCCGACGGGCGGCGGCCTGATCCGCGAGTTGGAGGCGGCCGAGCAGGTCGAAGGGGTGACGGTGTTCCACGCCGGCACCGATCTTGGCGAACGAGGGCTTGTTGCGAAAGGCGGGCGAGTGCTCGCAATCACCGCGGTCGCGGACACTTTCGCCAACGCCCGGGCGCGCGCCTATCGCGCGGTCGACCAGGTCGACTTCGCCGACGGCTTCTACCGCCGCGACATCGGCTGGCGCGAGATCGAACGCGAAAAGGCATGAGCCCGACGTGGGTCTATTTCGGGCCGGTCCTTCTCTTCGGCCTTCTCCTCGGCGCAGTGCCGGGAGTCATCTGGCTTCGGCGAAAGCGGCGCCTTCCCCTGATTATCGCCGCTGTCGCGGCCGTCGCGGGAGCGGCGCTGTGGCACGGGCCGCTTGGCGCCGCCGACCGCTTCGCAAGCGTCGTCGAGCAATCGGCCAAGCAGCGCCTGGCCGACTGGGAGATGAGACAGGTGGAGGCCCAACTTCACCGCGCGCCCCTCAGCAGGCGGCTGCTCCTTTCCGGTCCCGCCGACGATTTCCAGCGGTCGGAGCTGGTCCGGATCATGAGCGACGTGCCGGGAGTCGGACGAGCGACATGGGACCAATCGTCCGGAATTCCGTTGATGGTCGAGTCGGCGGCACTTTCGCTGCTGGGGTTCCTCGGCGGCCTGCTGCTCGCCTATCTGGTCGAGCTTCGGCGCCGCTACAATGCGCAATGGAGATGGTGACGGTAATGGAAGTCCTTCGTGAATATTGGCCGATGATACTCCTCGCGATCGTCATCATTGCGATCGCCGCTTTCCTGCTTCTTCGGCCAAGACAGCGCGTCCAGCTGTCTCAGAGCGCCGCGCCCGTGAGGCCGCATATGCAGCCGCGCAAGGAGCACGAAGGGCGGGGAATCGCTGCGGAGGCGGCGGCAGCCGTCGGCGATGTCAGCGGAGAAATCATCGGCGCTCCGGTGCACGAGAACCTGCCTGGAGCGTCCGGGCCTCCCGACGATCTCGCAATGCTGAAGGGCGTCGGGCCCAAGTTCGCGAGCCTGCTCAATGACGTCGGGATCACTCGGTTCGAGCAGATCGCGAGGCTGAGCGAAGGCGACCTCGACCGGCTCGACCTGCAGCTCGGGCCCTTCAAGGGGCGGCTTCACCGCGACCAGATTCCGCTGCAGGCGGACTATCTGGCGCGAGGCGACCGCGACGGCTTCGAGCAGAGGTTCGGAAAGCTTTAGCCGCGGCAGAGTGGCCTAGCTGCCCTCCCGCTCGGGTTCCCGCACTTCGCCCGAGCTCCGCTTTCGCTTCGGACGGCTGGCGATGAGCTTGTCGATCTTGCGGCCGTCCATGTCGACGATCTCGAAGGACCAGCGGTCATGGGCGAACCGCTCGCCGGTCTCCGGCAGATGCTTGAGATGTTCCAGCGCGAAACCGGCAACGGTGGTGAAATCGCGGTCGGCCGGAAGGTGGATCCCGAGCCGGTCGGAAAGCACGTCGGCGCTGGCCGCTCCGGAGACGAGATAGCTGCCGTCCTCGCGCTCGACGATGTCGGGCTCCTCGCCTTCCTCGACGTCGTGATGGAAAGTGCCGGCCAGCGCGGCGAGGATGCTTCCCGGAGTGACGATTCCGTCGAAGTGGCCATATTCGTCATGGACCAGCGCGAGCGGCACGTCGGCGGTTCGAAGAACCACCAAAGCGTCCATCGCATCCATCAAGTCGGGGATGACCGGCGCTGGCCTGGTGAGTCGCTTGAGGTCCAATTCGCGGCCCGCCAGCATCGCGTCCAGCAGATCCCGGACCTGCACGACTCCGACGATATTCTCGACCGAACCTTCAGCCACGGGAATCCGGCTGTGCGGCGTCTCCTTCAGGGCGGTGCGGAGCCCCTCGCCCGATGCCGAAATGTCGATCCAGTCGACCTCCGTGCGGGGGGTCATGACTTCGCGGACGGGCCGGTCGGCAAGGCGAACGACTCCGGAAATGATCGCCCGTTCGCTCTCTTCCAGGACACCGGCGGTTTTCGCTTCCGCGACGACGAGATGAAGCTCTTCCGCGGTGACCGCCTTGTCGGATTCGCGCTTTAGGCCGAGCATGTTGAAGATGAGCGCGCTGGTCCGGTCGAGCAGCCAGACGAACGGCGCGCCAATGCGCGACAGCCACAGCATCGGCCGCGATACAACCGCTGCGATCGGCTCGGGCGAGCGAAGAGCCAATTGCTTCGGCACCAGCTCGCCGATGACGAGCGAGACGTATGTGACGGCAACGATGACGAGCGCGAAGCCGACGGTCCGGGCCGTTTCCGGCTCAAGACCGAGCTGCTCCAGCCGCTGGCCGGTCGGTTCGCCGAGGCTGGTGCCCGAATAAGCACCGGCGAAGATCGCGATCAAAGTAATGCCGGTCTGCACCGTCGACAGGAACCGGCCCGGATCGGCTGCCAGGTCGAGCGCGCATTGAGCGCCGCCGCTGCCGCTTCGGGCCATCGCTTTCAGCCGCGCTTCTCGGGACGAGACGACGGCAAGCTCGCTCATCGCCAGCACCGCATTCAACGCGACGAGCGCGAGAATGATGAAAACATCGATCCAGGGGAACGGGAGAAGGTGGTCGCTCATGGCGGCGGCGCCGTTCTTGCCCGCAATCGCGCATCGCAGCAAGTCGGGAGGTTGGCGGTCAGGCTCTCCGCTCTTCGAAAAAGTGTTTCAGAAGCGCCGCCGACTCCTCTTCGCCGATGCCTCCGAACACCTCGGGACGGTGGTGGCAGGTCGGCTGGGCGAAGATCCGGGCACCGTGGACCACGCCCCCGCCTTTCGGGTCCTCGGCCCCGAAGCGGACCGCCTCGATCCGCGCAAGCGACGCGGCGGCGGCGCACATCGCGCAGGGTTCGAGCGTGACCCACAAGGTGCAGCCGTCCAGCCGAGGCTGCCCGAGCGCTTCGGCGGCGGCCCGGATCGCGACCATCTCGGCATGGGCCGTCGGGTCGAGCGAGCCCCGCATTGCATTTCGCGCCTCGGCGACAATTCGGTCGCCCTTCGAGATTACCGCTCCAACCGGAACTTCGCAGGCGGAAGCCGCTTGCGCGGCCAGTTCGAGCGCGCGCCGCATCGGCTGGGGCAACGGAAAAGGCACGGCAAGTGGCTACCGCAGTTGCGGCACCCTGTCATTGGGCCGCTGAGTCGGTGTTCTCTGACACCTGGTTCGCCTGATTGTCGGGCGGGATCACCTTGACGGTGGGAACAGCCACATTCGCCGGCTTCGTCCCTACTGCGACCGAGCCGGTCTCGACGTCGAAGGTCGGCGCCTGTCCGCCACGTGCGGTGACAGAGGCTCCGTTGACGCTTAGGTCCGGAGCCTTCGCGGGACGGGTCTGGCTGATATCCAGGAACCCGGTCGCGATCGCGATCAGCAAAGCGACGACGGCCAGGATCAATATCAAAAGGACTGCCCTCATCGTTGCGTTCCCGAATCAGAGTGAGCCTACGGCAGTTGCAAACGCAGCAGCACGCCCCGAAGTTGCCTCCGTCCATTGACGAGCATGGGTGCAGAGGCTAACGGACGCCCGCATTTCGGGGCCCGCTGGGTCCGGCAATTTCAGGATTAGACACATGTCGCGCGTATGCGAACTGACCGGCAAGGGCCGGCAGGTGGGCAACAATGTTTCCCACGCCAACAACAAGACCAAGCGGGTCTTCCTGCCGAACCTGCAGGACGTCACCCTGATTTCAGACGCCCTCGAGCGGAGCGTGAAGCTGCGGGTGTCGACCCACGGCCTCCGTTCGGTCGAGCATGTCGGCGGTCTCGATAACTGGCTGCTGAAGACCAGCGACGAGAAGCTGTCGCTTAAGGCGCGCAAGCTGAAGCGCGAAATCGTCAAAAAGCAGGCGGAAGTCCCCGCAGCCTAATTCTGGCTCGGAAGCTCGAGCTCAATTAGTAGCGTACGCCGCGGCGGCGCCGAATCGTCGTCGCTCACGAGCCACAGCCTGGTGCGGCCGGAATCGGTCTGCTCGACCGCGATTCCTTCGACATTGTCGAAGAGTCCCAGAGGTAGCTCCTTGCGCCACTCGAGGCAGAAGCCGCTCTTGCACGGTTTCACACCGACAAGCGCATTGGCGATTCCGAACGCACTAACCCGTCGTTCGATCATGACCAGCGATCCGTTGCCCAGGGCTGCTACGTCCGATGATCGCTTTCGGTCGAAGTCGAACGGGATTTCGCTCCATTTTCTGTTGGAAAGCCGCATCAAAGGCCCGCGGTTCTCGGGCAGGAGGAGAAGGTCGGGGCCGGCGGATGTCATTCCCTCGATGCCCCGGTTCCTCCGCAACTTTTGATTCGGAATCGCGACGCGCCTCAGCGGGCGAGTGAAGACATTGTTGTAGAGCCAGAGTTCGTCGCGCGTTTCGAACGCGACCCACCAGCCGCGGCCTGCGGGATCTCGGACAAGGGACTCGGAGTCGCGGTTGATCTTCTGCCGGGGATCGCCCGGCCCGTCCGGCAACTCCCGGACGAAACCGGCTGAATGCCCGCCGACCGGCTTCGGGAAGCGGACGATCGTCCCCGAATCGCTGAGCGCCATCAATGTGCCGTTGTCGAACGCCAGTGCCGAGAGGCCGGCGACCCGGGGATCGCGGCTGGTCAGCTTCCACGCGCCGATGAGCGCCATGGGCGCGAAGGCTTCCGAATCGAAATGAACCGGTTCGAACTCGAGGTCGGCGGAGCGCGGCCCAAGCTCCACCCTGTCATTGAGCGTAAGCAGAAGCGCGTGCGCCCCGACGACCGCGAATAGGATCGCCATCATCCCGGCGAACGTAAAAAGCCTGAACCATTGCTGCATTGGCGGTTCAGGCTTCATGCTGGCCGAATCGCATACAAGGCTTTGATGTAGCGGGGTTTCCCCCTTTCTCCCCGCTGCCATGGTTGCGGCGCAAGCCGCGTGTTTCCCTCGCGTCGCGTAACGAGGGGGGCCCGGGTCGAGAAATCGAGCCGGGCCCATTTTTTTGTCCGTCGGTCACGGACTCTCGAACAAACGGGCGAGCTGTTCGATCATCGCCCCGCCGAGCTGCTCTGCATCCATCAGGGTCACCGCGCGATCGTAATAGCGAGTCACGTCATGGCCGATGCCGATCGCGACGAGCTCGACCGGCGACCTCTGCTCGATCCACGCGATCACCTGGCGCAAATGGCGTTCCAGATAGGTGCCGCCATTGGCCGAAGCGGTGGAATCGTCCACAGGCGCACCGTCGGAGATCACCATCAGGATCCGCCGCTCTTCAGGCCGGGCGATGAGCCGGTTGTGAGCCCAGAGAAGCGCTTCGCCGTCGATATTCTCCTTGAGAAGCCCTTCGCGCATCATCAGGCCGAGGTTGCGTTTGGAATGGCGATAGGCCTCGTCCGCTCGCTTATAGACGATGTGCCTCAAGTCATTGAGCCGGCCCGGATGCGCCGGACGGCCCGCGGCTAGCCAGGCTTCGCGGCTCTGACCGCCCTTCCAGGCGCGCGTCGTGAAGCCGAGGATCTCGGTAGCAACCCCGCACCTCTCGAGAGTCCGCGCGAGGATATCTGCGCAGATCGCTGCGATTGCGATAGGCCGGCCTCGCATCGATCCCGAATTGTCGATCAGAAGCGAGACGACCGTGTCGCGGAATTCGGTGTCGCGCTCGATCTTGTAGCTCAGCGAATGACTGGGGCTGACGATAACCCGCGCCAGCCGCGCCGCGTCGAGCAGCCCCTCCTCCTGGTCGAATTCCCAGCTCCGCGCCTGCTGCGCCATCAGCCGACGCTGGAGGCGGTTGGCGAGCCTTGTCACAATGGTGTGAAGGCCGCCGATCTGCTGGTCGAGATAGAGGCGAAGCCGGTTGAGCTCGGCCTCGTCGCACAGCTCGCCGGCCTCGATGATCTCGTCGAAGCGGGTCGTGAACGGCTTGTAGTCGGTGGTCGGGGCGAACTCCCAGTTGCGGCGGACCTGGCCGGGAACTCCGCTGTCGTTGGTGTCGTCGCCTTGAGCGAGTTCGTCCTCGCCAGGCTCGTAATCCTCTGCCGATTGGTCCTCGTCGCCGGCCTCGCCGCTCTGCTCGGCGCGCATCTGCGAGTCGCCGTCCTGCGGCGCCGACTCGCCCTCGTCCTCACCTTCGTCGCCGGCCGCCTCATCTCCTTCGTCCTCGCCGGTCTCCAGCGCTTCATCGGCATCATCGGCCGCCGCGGCCAGGTCGAGATCCTCAAGCAGCTGCCTCGAAAGGCGCGCAAACGCCGCCTGGTCGTCTAGCGTAAGAGCCAGCGCGTCGAGGTCGGCCGCGGCCTTCTCCTCGATCCAGGGCTCGACGAGCTTCAGGCCGGCGGTCGCCGCTCTTGGCGGAGCGTCACCGGTCAGCCGCTCGCGAGCGATAAGACCGATTGCGGTCGACAGCGGAACTTCCTCTGCGCTCCTGGCGCGCACGATCGCGTCGCTCCGGACGCGCGCTTCGGCGAGCTCGGCCAGGTTTGCGCGAACGCCGCCAAGCGCCCGTGCTCCGAGCGCTTCGACCCGCGCAGTCTCAAGCGCGTCAAACACGGAGCGCGCCTCCGGATCGGCCGGAGCAAGCGAGGAATGAAGCCGGGCGTCGTGGTGCCGGAGCCTGAGCGCTTCCGAGTCCGCGGCTCCCCTCGCCTCGGCAACGAGCTTGGGTTCGAGCCCCGGCCCCGGAAACGGCACCCGCGCGGCTCGACCTGCGGGAGACGCTGTTTCCGACGCAAAGACGACATCGATCTCGGGATTCTTCGCGATGGCCCTCGCCGCGCCGGCAAGCGCGCGACGGAAGAGGTCGATCCTTTC
>JBKPOU010000119.1:0-29352 GCA_046733255.1 Pseudomonadota bacterium | reverse complement strand
CCTCCGAGCGAGAGCCTGATCGGCGACCGCATTGACGTGGTCGATCCCGACGCGATTCATTCCGCGCGCGAGCAGCTTCGCTGCGCGGTCGGGCGGCAACTCGCCAACGAGCTTGCCAGCGCGCAGCGGGGACAGGGCTATGCGGGTCACGATCTCAGCAGCGAAGCAAAGGGCGCCCGCCGGCTCCAGACGATAGCGCTCGGCCTGCTTGCGGCTGGCTATGCAGCCAATGGCGCCCGACTTGCCAAGGCGCAGTTCGATTCAGCCGACAACATGACCGACAGGCAGGGCGCTTTGGTGGTACTTGCCTCGCTCGAGACGCCCGAGCGCGAAGCTGCGCTCCGGACATTCTACGAGCGCTACTCGAACGACCCGCTGGTCATCGACAAATGGTTTTCCGTCCAGGCATCCGCGCAACGGCGCGACACGATCGACCAGGTGGAGAAGCTTGCCCGGCACGCGCAGTTCAATCCGGCCAATCCCAACCGTCTCCGCTCGATCGCAGTTGCATTCGGGATGAACCAGTGGGCGTTCCACGATGCGTCGGGCCGCGGCTACCGCTTCCTCGCGGATCTCATCCTCGCCGCCGACAAGCTCAATCCGCAAGTGGCGGCGCGCCTCGTCACGCCGTTCGGGCGCTGGCGCAGGTTCGAAGAGAAGCGCGCCGGACTGATGCGCACCGAGCTGGAACGTATCCTCGCGACACCGGGCCTGTCGAAAGACCTCTACGAGCAGGTCAGCAAGAGTTTGGCGTAAGCTCCCCCTCCCTTGCAGGGAGGGGAGGGGAACCTCAACCCGCGATCCACTGGGCGACTTGCTGCGCCACCTGGTTTGCGGCGGAGTTCAGCGCGGGACCCACGCTCGGGCCGGTGCCGTCGGACGGTGCGGACGCTTCGAACCGGCGCGATTCGACGTGCGTCCCGCCCTGCGTTGCCAGCGACGCGTCGTACTGGACGACCACCATGCCCTGCTGCGCGTCATAACCGAAGCGGTTGAGCTGGCCGGTTACCACTAGTCCGGGATCGAGGGCGGACTGCTGCGGATCGAGCACGATCCGATTGGTGGTTCGGCGCACCGTTTCGGCAATCAGATCCTGGAACAGCCGGTCGGGCGTATCGACCCATTGCAGGTCGGTGACATATTGGACCGTGGTCGGACTCACCTGGACCGGTACGCGGTTGGTCCTCAACTCTTTTGGAATGACCGGAAGCCGGACCGTCACAGTCTCGCCGACCGCGGCCGAACGCGCCGCCGCCGCCGGCGGCGCATCGGAAGTCAGCGTGTACAAAACGGGGGGAGCCTTTCCGCCGCCGAGCATGCTGCTCAGCGAACAGCCGGCGAGCAGGCCCGCCAGCGCGATTGCCGTGCCAACGCGAACGAACGCTCTCATCGTTTCTTCCCCGGTTTATAGTCGGGCAGCTTCTCGGGCCCCAGGGCGCCGCCGATTCCGCCCTCCTCCACGCGCTCTGAAACGCCGCGGAGCGATTCGCTCAGCTGTCTCAGTTCTCGAACGAGCTGGTTGAGCTCGGGCAAGGTCGACTTGCTGAAATTCTGGACGCCCGGCCGCGCTTCCCCGATCATCGAATCGAGATTGTCGGCGGCGGCCTGCACCGAACCAATGGCCTTGCGCAGATCCTCCGCCGCGGGCTGGCCTTGCTCGACAACCAGCTTGTTGGTGTTGTCGGCGAGCGCGCCGACGCGCTCCGCCGCGATTCCCGCGCTTCGAACCGCCGTCTGAGTCTGCTTGATTGCATCGGCGAGCTCGGGCGCGCGGTCGGCCAGCACCTTGGTGGTGCGGTCGACATTCTCGAGGATGTCGGCGATCGCATTCTGGTTCTTGTCGCTTAGCAGCTCCGTCAGCCGCTCGGTGAGCCGCTGGATTCGCTCCATCAGCTCCGGGGCGCTGTTGAGGAGCGCTCCGAGGCCGCTGGTGCTCGACGGGATGACGGGGCAGCCCTGCGGGCCTACCTGCTGGATCGCCTGCGCGCCGCGGGTGGCGCCGGTGAGCTGGATCTCGCTTACGCCGGTAAAGCCCACGCCGTGGATTTCGGCGGTCGTGCCCTGCAGGACTGGAGTGTCGCGCTCGACGTCGATCCGGACCCAGATGAACTCGGGACGCTCGGGGAGGAGCGAGATTCGGCTGATCTGACCGATCGGAACTCCGTTGAACGTCACGTTCGACCCCTTGTTGAGGCCGCCGACGCCCTGCGAGAAATAGATGTCGAAGCACTTGGTCTCGCGGTTGGACAGGCCGGCGAGCCACACGGTGAAGACCAGCAGGCCGACGAGCATCGCAAGCGTGACCGCGCCTACAAGGATGTAATTCGACCGCGTTTCCATTAGGCCCCACTACCCCCAATCATCTCGCCGTGCTGCTCGGCCGTGTCCGCGGCTGCCCTGCCGCGCGGCCCCTTGAAATACTCCTGAATCCAGGGGTGATCCAAAGCCAGTAATTCCGGAATCGTACCGACCGCTATCACTTTCTTGTCCGCAAGCACGGCGACACGGTCGCAGATGGCGTACAAAGTGTCGAGGTCGTGAGTGATCAGGAAGACGGTCAGCTCGAGCCTCTTCTGAAGCGAACGGATCAACTCGTCGAAGCCGGCGGCGGAGATCGGGTCGAGCCCGGCGGTCGGCTCGTCTAGGAACAGTAGCTCCGGGTCGAGCGCCAGCGCCCGTGCCAGCCCGGCACGCTTCACCATGCCGCCGGACAGCTCCGAGGGATATTTGGGCCCGGCGTCGGCTCGAAGCCCGCTCATCGCGATCTTGTAGGAGGCGATCTCAT
Organism: Pseudomonadota bacterium; assembly: GCA_046733255.1. Taxonomy (GTDB): domain Bacteria; phylum Pseudomonadota; class Alphaproteobacteria; order Sphingomonadales; family Sphingomonadaceae; genus Sphingomicrobium. The sequence continues at coordinate 26,567 of JBKPOU010000119.1, read as the reverse complement.
CCAGAAGCTGCTTGTCGAGGTAGGGAAAATATTCGCGGATCGGGACCTCGACGTTTTCAGCGACGGTGAGGGTCGAGAAGAGGGCGCCGTTCTGGAACAGGATTCCCCAGCGGCGGCGGATGTTCTTCGCCTCGTCCTCGTCGCGGTCGATCATGGTCTCGCCGAGCACCTCGACGTCGCCCGCGTCGGGCTTCTGGAGCCCGATGATCGAGCGCATCAGCACCGATTTGCCGGTGCCGGACCCGCCGACGACGCCGAGGATCTCGCCCCTGCACACGGTAAGGTCGAGATTCTCGTGAATCACCTGCTCGCCGAAGCTGTTCCGCAAGCCCCGGACAGTGATGATCGGATCGCAATCTTTAGGTGGACCGATCATTTCCACCCGATCGAGCTGAAGAAGACGGCGAAGACTGCGTCGAGCACGATCACGAGGAAAATGGACTGCACGACGGCGGTGGTCGTGCGCTGCCCGACCTCCTCGGAATTGCTCTCGACCAGCATGCCCTGGAAGCAGCCCGCCAGCGCGATGATGAAGCCGAACACCGGCGCCTTGATGAGCCCTATCCACAGGTCGTGGAGCGGGATCACCTCCTGGAGGCGCTGGATGTATGTGATTGGCGGAATCCCGATGTCGAGCCAGACGAAGATGCCGCCGCCCAGAAGCGACATGATGATGGCCCAGAAGGCGAGCAGCGGCATCATGATCACCGACGCAATGAGGCGCGGTATGACCAGGGCTTCGACCGGCGAAACGCCGATTGTCCGCATCGCGTCGATCTCTTCGGTGATCTTCATCGTCCCGAGCTGAGCGGCGAAGGCCGAGCCCGAGCGGCCCGCGACCATGATCGCGGTCATCAGGGTCCCGAGCTCGCGGACCGTGATCCGGCCTATCAGGTTGATCGTGTAGATCTCCGCTCCGAACTGCTCGAGCTGGACCGATCCCTGCTGGGCGATGACGATGCCGATGAGGAAGCTCATCAGCCCGATGATGCCGAGCGCCCGGACTCCGACGACGTCGAACCTCTGGATGATGGCGTTCAATCGAAATCGCTTCGGGCGCTTTATGAGGTTGGCGAAGCCGATCAGGGTCGCCCCGAAGAAGCCGAGCAGACCGACCAAGGTGATCCCGGCTTCCGCAACCCACTCGCCAAGCTCGCGGAGGACCCGAAGGAAGCCCCCGCTCTCCTCCGGATGGACCTTGACCGGCCGGTCGGCCTCGGCGACTTGCTCGAGGAGGCTCTTGGCCCCCTCGCTGGCGCCGACCACCTTGGCGTTGCGGTCGCGGACGGTCCGATAGACCAGCCACGCGCCGACGGTGTCCATGTTGCGGACGTCGCTGAGGTCGATCGTCAGCGGATCCGGCTCAGCAGCGATCTCCCTCGCCGTGCTCGCGGCGCGCGAAATCGTGATCGACCCCGCCATGCGGTAGGTCGCGCCGCTCCCCTTACCCCCCTGTCGTGGATCGCGCTCCATCTTGGCGGAAGACTGCGCGAAATCCGCCGCAGCGGCAAGCTTGTCGAGGCGCAGCCACTTTCATGCTCGTGCCGGCGATCCTAAAGAACCGGTCCTATGGTTGAGCAGATCCGCCCCGTATTCATCACTGTCGGCGCCAATTCGGTGCGGGTTTTCGCTCTCGAGCCGGCGGAGCGCGCGTGCCGGCTGGCGGAAAAGGCGGGCCTGGAATGCGCTCAATCTGTTCCCCCTGGGCGCAGCGCGATCCTGGCGAGCCTGGATTTCGCCTGGGATCCGACATGGCTGAAGACGGTCGCGGCCAAGCCGGGAAGCGTCCTGATGATTGGCGACAGGCCGGTCCTCATGCACCTGCCCGTCGGCGAGGCGCGGCCTCCGGCGGAGCAGGCGATGCTCGGGATCGGCGGCTCGCTCGAGGGCCTGGAGCGAATCGACGCCGACAGCGCCGAGGTCAGCTACGCCGAGCTTCGGAAACGCGAGCGTCCCTTCGTCCTTCCGCTGACCGCCGACACCGCGGATCAGGTCGAACGCGCCGCCTACGACGCCTCCTACAAGGGCGTGACCGACGTGCTGACGCTCTATCTGTGGCGCAAGCCCGCATTCTACATCACCCGCTGGGCGGCGGAGCTCAATTTCACGCCCAATGCGATTACAGGGATCGGAGCGTTGCTGTGCGCGCTCGCCTTCTTCTACTTCTGGTTCGGCAATTACTGGCTCGGGGTCGCCGCCGGCTTCATCTTCATGGTGCTCGACACGGTCGACGGGAAGCTCGCCCGATGCACCGGAACATCGTCGGCCTGGGGCAATGTGTTCGACCACGGAATCGACCTCGTCCATCCGCCCTTCTGGTGGTGGGCCTGGGCACATGGCCTCGCGGCCTACGGGCGGCCGCTCGAGCCGGTGTACGAGACCATGCTGCTTGCCGCGATCGTCATCGGTTACGTCGCCCAGCGAGTCATCGAAGGCATCTTCGTCAGGCGCTTCAAGATGCACATCCACGTGTGGCAGCAGATCGACAGCCGTTTCCGGCTCGTAACGGCGCGGCGCAATCCGAACATGGTCATCCTGGTCGTGGCCTTGCTGTTCCGCCGCCCCGACGTCGGCATTGAATTGCTTGGCGCCTGGACGATCGTTTCGCTGCTCTTCCACGTCGTCCGGCTTGCGCAGGCCGAGATGCAATCGTGGCGCGGCGAACCGATCGCGTCCTGGCTGGCATGAGTGGAATCACCGCCGTCGTCCTCGCCGGTTCCCGCCCGGGCAGCGACCCCCTCGCGGGCGCGTTCGGGACCGACCTGAAGGCGCTGGTGCCGGTCGGCGGCAAGCCGATGGTGCGCTGGCCGGTCGAAGCCCTGCTCGCCTCGCCGCGCTTCGCCGAAGTTCGAGTGCTCGCCCAGGAGCCGGAACGAATTGGCGAGGCGCTTCCGGCCAACCCGAAACTCCTCGTAGACAAGTCTGCCTCGACGATCGCATCCACGCTTGAGCGGCTCTGCTTCGACCCGACCGTCAAATGGCCGTTGTTCGTCACGACCGCCGACCACGTGCTGCTCGACGAGGGCATGATCGACGAATTCTGTGATCTGGGGGAGATCGCGGACATCGCAATCGGTGTCGTGGAGCGCGAGAACCTGATGGAGCGACTGCCGAAGTCTCAGCGGACGTGGATCCACTTCCGCTCGGGATCGTACAGCGGGGCCAACATGTTCCTGCTGAGCGGAACCAAGGTGCTTCCGGCGCTGGAGCTGTGGCGCTCGGTCGAACAGGACCGGAAAAAGGGCTGGGCGATCCTGTGGGCGTTCGGCCCGCTCAACCTACTTTCGGCGGTGCTCCGGCTTCGGACGATCCACCAGGTGCTGGCGCGCATCGGCAGAAAGCTAGGGGCGACGGTGGAAGCGGTCGATTTGTCGGACCCGCTGGCAGCGGTCGACGTCGACAAATTGGCGGACCACGGCCTGGTCGAGCAGCTGCTGAAGGAGCGGGCGTGAGCGACCTTGCAGTCTACGATCTCGACCGGACGATCACCCGCCGCCCGACGTACACTTTGTTCCTGATCCACTGCGCGATTCGGCGGCAGCAGTGGCGGCTGGTATTCGTGCCCGTCGTCGTCATTGCGATGCTCGCTTATGCACTGGGCCTGTTCGACCGCGGGCGGCTGAAGGAAATCTGCCAGCATCTGTTGATCGGCCACAAAGTCCACGCGGCCGAGCTCCGGCCGCTCGCCCAAAGCTTCGCGGACGCGACGGCCGCAAAGAACATCCGCCCGGGTGCTAGGCGCGCAATCGAGCGCGACCGGGAGCAGGGCCGGCGGCTGGTCCTCGCAACGGCGTCCTACCGTCTTTACGCCGACGCGATCGCCGAGCGCCTGGGCTTCGACGACGTCATCGCAACCGGCTCCGTCATCGGCCTCGACGAGCGGGTCCACGCCCGGATCGCGGGCCGCAACTGCTACGGCGAAGAGAAGATGCGGATGATCGCGCAATGGATCGAGAAGTCGGGGCTTCTCGGCAAGCATGGCCATGTCCGTTTCTACTCGGACCACGCCTCCGACGAGCCGGCGTTCAACTGGTCGGACGAGCCGGTCGCCGTGAACCCGCACGACCGGCTGGCGCGGATGGCGGAGCAACGCGGCTGGGCCGTGGAGGACTGGGGCTAAGTTTCGCTCCACCGCTTGCGGCAGTCAGATGGGTGCTAGTGCGCCTTCGATCCGTCCGCGTTGACAGCTGTCGGATCCATCCGCCGAACACCTAGGCGATAGTCGCTAAGAAGGGCATTGGCCTTCTTCCGGAGGCAGGCGCGATGCTCCGCGGTCAATTGACCGCCGTCGGACTCCTGCAGCGCATGCATCTCTGCCCGGAGGGCCTTGGCCTCGCGTTCGTAGGCGAGGTTCACTTCCGGAAGAGACTCTCCAACGAGCCCCCACCGTTCACCTCCTCCGTTGCTCGGAGGATGAGGGGGTGGGCTGGGCTGGCTCGACGGTGGACTAAAGGCTGGGGCGGTTTGGAACGGACCGGACCCTGCTGCGGCAAATGCGAGAATGACAGCTATCATCGGCCTTCTCCTGCGTTGCAGGGCTATCGCTGGACCGTCGGCAATTCAATTGGGGGTGTCCCTAAGCCTCAGTGCCGCCCATTGCGAATAGTGGGCTCCGCTGCGAGAAGGCCGCATGGCTCGCGAGGCACATATTCCGGGCGGCGTCGTCCATGAGCTTCCCGCTGATTTGGCTGAATCGCTGACGCTTCATCCCAAGGCGCTGGCGACGTGGGCCGATATCACGCCGCTGGCGCGCAACGAGTGGATCTGCTGGGTCGAATCCGCGAAGAAAGCGGAGACAAGGCGCAAGCGGATCGAGTGGGGCTGCGAAAGCCTGACCGACGGAAAGCGCCGTCCGTGTTGCTGGCCGGGATGCCCTCATCGCGAGAAGGGCAAGGGCTGACTCGCCCTAGACGGCCCTCAGCGCATTCTCGAAGTCGGCGATGAGGTCGTCCGGGTCTTCGACGCCGATCGAAATTCGAACCAGGTTGTCGGTGATGTCGAGCGCCTTCTTGCGCTCATCCGGCACTGACAAATGGGTCATCGCTGCCGGTGCGCTCGCCAGCGTTTCCGTCCCGCCGAGGCTGACCGCGAGGTTGGCGATCCTCAAGCCATCGAGGAAGGCGAACGCCTCCTTCTCGCCGCCCTTCAGGTAAAGCGAGAAGGTCGAGCCCGCGCCCGTGCAGTGGCGTGCGTAGATGTCGGCCTGCCGCGATCCTTCCTCGAGGAATCCGAGATAGCCGACCTTTTCGACCTTCGGATGATAGCGCAGGAATTCGCACACTTTCCGAGCGCTCGATCCGGCGCGCTCCATCCTCAGCTCCAGCGTCTCGAGGCTTCGCAAAAGCATCCATGCCGTGTTCGGGTCGCAGATCGTGCCGATGGTGTTCCGCATCGACCGGACCTGGTCGATCAGGTCCTTGCGGCCGACGAGCCCGCCGGCAACGAGGTCGCTGTGCCCGCCGGCATATTTCGTCAGGCTGTAGACACTGAGGTCGGCGCCTTGCCCCAGCGGCTTGGCCCAGAGCGGGCCGAGGAAAGTATTGTCGATGGCGATGGGGGGCGTCTCGTCCGGCTTGAAGGCGGCCTTGCGCGCCGCCGCGACCGCCTCGACGTCGACCAGCTGGTTGGTCGGGTTGGCCGGGCTTTCGAGATAGATGAGCGCGATCCGGCCCATGCCCTTCGCGCGCTCTATGGTCGAATCGATCTCCTCGCGGCTCGCTCCCGAAGGGAAGTCGAGATAGGACACGCCGAACTTGCCGAGGATCTTCGCGATCAAAGTCTCGGTTGCGGCGTAGAGCGGCCCGGAGTGGACGACGACGTCGCCGGGCTTCACGAAGGTCAGGAACAACGTCGCGATGGCCGACATCCCGCTGGAGAAGGAGAGGGCGTCGTCGGCATTTTCCCAGAGGCTCAGCCGGTCCTCGAGGATTTCCTGGTTGGGACCGTTGAATCGCGAATAGATCAGGCCTTCCGCCCCGCCCGGGCGCTTGCCGGTCACGCCTTCGAAGAAGCGTTTGCCGGCGGCGGCATTTTCGAAAACGAAGGTGGAGGTGAGGAAGATCGGCGGCTTGAGCGATCCCTCGCTCAGTTCCGGATCGAAGCCGTAACCCATCATCAAGGTTGACGGGTTCAGCTTGTGGTTGCCGATGTGGGTCGGCGAGGGCTTCGGCGGCCGGTGCTGGGATGCGCCGCTGAGCTCGGCTTCGTTTTCGTCCATCATCAGCGGCTCCTAGCCGATGATGGGGCGGTTCATCCAGCCGTCAGAAGCTTGGAACCGACGCAATCATGCCGGTGACGCTGGTCCCAATCGCGCCGAGCGAGGCGATCGCGACGATGGAGATGAGCGAGGCGATCGCTGCATATTCAATGCTGGTTGCGCCGCGGTTGTCGGAAAGCCGCTTCGTAAGACGCATCATGCCGTGTCCCCTTGCATGCCGTTATCGAACGATAATGCAGAGCGGCGCCGCCAGGCCACGGCGGGAATCCGGCTGTGTCGTTCCGGTACAGCGCTACGTTGCGATGCCGATAAGACTGATTTGGCGACCGTAGTCCGGCTCGCCGCAGTGGGTTGCGCGCCGGTAGCTGTAGAAGCGGTCGGCGTCGGAATAGGTGTCGAGATGAATGGTCTCGACCTCCGCGATCCCGGCGGCGATGAGGCGGTGCCGGACGTAAGCGGGCAGGTCGAAGTGAAGCTCGCCCGACGCAGTGGTGATGAAGAAGCGGTCGTTGGAAACCTCCGCGTCGATGAAGCGGTCGCGGAAGGCTTCGTCGACCTCGTAGCTGGGAAGCGCGATGCATGGGCCGATGGCCGCGGCAATCCTGTCGCGCCGCGCCCCGATCGCTTCCATTTCGCCGATTGCCGAGTCGGTGATGCCGGCGAGGGCGCCGCGCCACCCGGCGTGGGCTGCAGCGACGATGCCCGCCTGCTCATCCGCTAGGAGGACGGGCGCGCAGTCGGCGGTCAATATCCCGAGAAGGACTCCGGGCTGGTCAGTGACCATTGCGTCGGCGCGGGGCCGCTCGCCCTGGGGCCAGGGAGTCGCGACATAGCGGGTCTGGGCTGAATGGACCTGGTGTACTGTCGCCAGCTCCGCACCGGGGAGCACGGCTTCCACGGCGCGCCTGCGGTTCTCGGCAATGGCCTCGCGGTCGTCGCTGCTTCCGGTACCGACATTGAGGCCCTCCAGAATTCCGATGGAAACTCCGCCGCGGCTGCCGAGAAATCCGTGCGGGAGTGACCCGAGCGCCTGGGCGTGAATGACTTCGACGCTCATTCGAACCCCGCGGGAGCGGGCCAATCGGGCGAGTGGATCGCGACGACTTTGAAGAGCTTGCCCATCTGGTCTTCGTCGCACAGCCGCCGCCGCGCTGCATCCACTTCTTCGGCGCGTTCCGGGTACGATCGGGTCAGCGCGGTAGCGCGCGCGCCGATTCCGACGTGCTCGAGCCAATCGCCCTGTGTGACGAGGCGAGTCACGGAGGCGCCGGCCTCGGTCGCTGCCTTGGCGAGTGCCTCGAAATCGACATGGGCGGTGAGGTCCTGCTCGCCCGGGTTGTGAAGCAGCGGAGCGAATTTGTGGCGGCGTACGGCCTGCAGTGTATCGCCAAGTGCAGAGTGCTCGTGCCCATAGTCCATGATCAGCGCGGCGCCGCCGTGTTCGACAAGCCGCTTTGCGAGGGCGGAAACGGCTTCGCTGCGCGCCGGCGATAGCTCGATAACCTCGCCGTCGCGATCGAACGCGAGGCCGGCAGCGGCGACGACAACCTTCCGTTCGACCCCGTCCACGAACTGGCGCACCGGAAGCGCGTCAAGAAATTCATTTGCAATCACGAGCAATGAAGCGCCGGGCAGGCTCGCGAGATCGTCATGCCAGGTCGCGTTCGGCACGGCCTCGGCCTGCGCATCGCGAAGCACCGGGCTCGTCTCGACGAAGTGTACCGGTGGCTCCAGTCCGGCGGACCGCATCGCCCGCAGCGCGTCCGAGGCGAGGGTCCCGCGGCCGGGCCCGAGCTCGACGTAGATCGCGCCGTCCGGCCATCCCGCTCGCGCCCAGCAGTCGGCGAGGCAGGCGCCGACAAGCTCACCGAACATCTGGCTGATCTCGGGCGCCGTCGTGAAATCGCCGAGCGCTCCGAGTGGGTCGCGGCTCGCGTAATAATAACTGTTGCAGGCGTCCATATAGGCTTCGACGGTGATGGGACCTTCGGAGAGGATACGGTCCCGGAGCGCGCGCTCCAGCGGCGTCAAGAGATGCTCGCGGACCCGAGCGTCGGTTCAACCCGGACGCGGCGGCCCTTGGCCGTCCACATCAGCCAGATGCCGCCGAGGATCAGCGGCATCGACAGCCACTGGCCCATGTGAAGGCCGGTCGCCTGGGTGAAGGCGGAAAGCTGGGGGTCGGGCTCGCGGACGAACTCGACGAGGAAACGGAAGATTCCGTAGAACAGGCCGAACGCGCCGACGAGCTTGCCCGGCTGATAGCGGGCCTCGGTCCTCCAGAACATCCACGACAGGATCGCGAACAGGACCGCGCCTTCGAGGATGGCTTCGTAGAGCTGGCTCGGATGACGGGGCGGGCCGAGCACCGTGATCCCGCCGATCAGTTCCGGAAAGCGGATCGCCCAGGGCACGTCGGTCGGAGCGCCCCACAGCTCGTGGTTCACGAAATTGGCGAGACGGCCGAAGAACAGGCCGATTGGCGCGACGCAGGCGACATAGTCATGGATCCTCAGCGCCGGCAGCTTCTCCTTCCACGCCAGATAAAGGATTCCGAGCACGGTGCCGACGAGCCCCCCGTGGAACGACATTCCGCCGTCCCAAAGCTTGAGCACGTCGATCGGATGCTGAACGTAATAGGGGAAATTGTAGAAAAGGACGTAGCCGAGGCGCCCGCCGAGGATGATCCCGAGCGCGGCATAGAAGACGAGATCGTCGGCATGGCGGCGGGCCATCGGGGCGCCGGGCTGCTTGAGCAGCTTCAGCATGTACCAATAGCCGAGGAAGATCCCTGCCAGGTAGGCGAGGCTGTACCAGCGCAGCTCGAAAATGCCGAGGTCGAGCGCCACCGGCGACAAATGCAGGTCGGTCCAGGCGATCGCGTTCGATGGGTCGGCTGTCGGCAAGGCTTTTCCTTTTGCGTCAGCGCCTCATAAGGTGCCTCGCGTCAAAGGCAAACGGCGGCGAGGGACTGGAATGCGAAGCGATCTCGATCGGAAGTTCGACGAGATGCTGGCTTCCGTTACAGGACCCGGCGGGCGCGTCGTCATCGAGAGCGACGGCGAGGGCCGGGCAATCGTCGGCAATTTTCCCGCCACCCTGCCCGCATTGTTTCGGGCCTTCTGCGCCCTCAACGGCTCGACCGAAGCGATCGTTGCCGGTGACGAGCGACTGACCTTCGCCGACCTCGATCGGAGGTCGGAACGGCTGGCCCGAGCATTGGCGGCGAAAGGCATTCGCAAGGGCGATCGTGTCGGGATCGCGATGCGCAACTGCCCCAGCTGGATCGTCGCCTACATGGCCGCGCTGAAGGCGGGCGCGGTCGCGACATTACTCAATGGATGGTGGCAGAGCCATGAGATGCGCCACGCGATCGAGCTAACACGTCCCGCACTCGTCATCGCCGATCCTCCGCGAGCGGCACGGATCGGCGGAGCGAATGTGGTCACGGCCGAGGTCGATCGGCACGTGGATGATGTACTTGAGCCGCTTCTCGCCTGGGGCGAAGCCGATTTGCCGCAGATTGACCCTCAGGACGACGCCACCATCCTGTTCACGTCCGGCTCGACGGGGGAATCGAAGGGCGCGCTTTCGACCCACCGAGCCGTCACGACGGGCGCCTACGCTTACTCGATCGGGTTGATGACTCTGCTGGCAATCCTTGAACGGGAGGGGACGCCTCCGCCGAACCCCCCGCGGACCCTGGTCAGCGTCCCCCTCTTCCACGTCACCGGCGAAGTGCCGGTCCTCATCAACAGCTTCGTCATCGGCCGCGGGATGGTGCTGATGCCAAAGTGGGATGCGGGCGAAGCCTTTCGTCTCATCGAGCAAGAGAAGATCACCTATTTCGTGGGTGTCCCGACGATGAGCCTGGAGCTGATGACCCACCCCGAACGCGACAAATATGATCTGACAACGCTGACAGACATCACCGCGGGCGGGGCGCCGAGGCCGGTGGCCCACGTCGAGCGGTTGCGGAAGACATTCGACTGGGCGCGGCCGGCGCTCGGCTATGGCCTCACGGAAACCAATGCGGTCGGCTGCAGCAACTTCTGGTCCAATTATGCCGACAAGCCCGCTTCGACCGGCCGTGCGCAAAAGCCGCTCGCTGAAGTCGCCATCCTTGGCGAGGGCGACGACCATCTGCCCGCCGGAGAGCTGGGAGAGATCGCGATCCGTTCGGCGGCGAACATGCAATGCTATTGGGAGAATCCTGAAGCCACTCGCGCCGCCTTCACCAAGGACGGCTTCGTACGCACCGGCGACGTCGGCTATCTCGACGAGGACGGCTATCTGTTCATCGTCGACCGCAAGAAGGACATCATCATCCGAGGCGGCGAGAATATCTCGGCGGCCGAGGTTGAAGCAGCCTGCTACGCCTGTCCGGATGTCGCGGAAGTGTCGGTGTTCGGAGCGCCGGACGAGCGGCTGGGCGAAGTGCCCGTCGCCGTGATCCATCCACGCCCGGGCCTGACCGAGGTCGCGCTCCGCCAGTTCCTCGAGGGGAGCATCGCCGCGTTCAAGGTGCCGGCGCGCATCATCTTCGTCGCCGAACCGCTTCCGAAGCTCGGAACCGGCAAGATCGACCGAGTCGCGCTGAGGGCGCACTACGCCCGTTGAGCGCTCCCGCGAATCCCGCCGAGCGCGTTCTCGTGCTGCTGGTGAACCTCGGGACGCCCGACGCTCCCGAGCCCGGCGCGGTCCGCCGCTACCTTGCCGAATTCCTTTCGGATCGTCGCGTCGTCGAAATTCCGCGCGCTGTGTGGCTACCCATCCTCTACGGTTTCGTTCTCACGACGCGCCCGCGCAAGTCGGCGCAAGCCTATGCCCAGGTGTGGGGCGAAGAAGGCTCGCCACTGATGGCAATCTCCCTTCGGCAGGCGGCGGCGTTGCGAAAGCGTTTCGGCGATTATCCGATCGTCGGGCTGGCGATGCGGTACGGCCGCGGCAATATCGAATCGGCCATAAGCCGGGCCATCGATCATGCGGGCATCGACCGTGTGCTATTTGCTCCTCTCTATCCGCAATTTTCCGGGGCCACGACCGCCTCGGCCAAGGACAAGCTGTTCTCCGCGCTCGCGCGGATGCGTTTGCAGCCCGCTGTCCGCACCTTGCCGCCATATTACGATGATCCGCTCTACATCGGGGCGCTCAAGGCGAACCTGACGCGCCAGCTGGGCGGCCTGGACTTCGAGCCGCAGCGCCTGCTGCTCAGCTTTCATGGCCTGCCGCAGCGAACCGTCGATCTGGGTGATCCCTATTATTCGCAGTGCCAGGAAACTGCGCGCCTGCTTGCTCGCGAGATCAACATCCCGACCGACATCGCCTTCCAATCGCGGTTCGGCCCCGCGAAATGGCTCGAACCGGCAACCGACCGCACGCTCGCGGCCTATCCGCAGCAGGGCGTCACGCGAATCGCCATCGCAGCCCCCGGATTTTCCGCCGATTGCCTCGAAACGCTCGAAGAGCTCGGGATTCGTGGCCGCGACAGCTTTCTGGCCGCGGGAGGTGAGCGGTTCGCGCGCCTCGACTGCCTCAACGATTCCCCCGAGGGCATGGACATGATCGATGCGCTAATCAGGCGCGAACTTGCAGGCTGGGTCGCGGGCTAATAAGCGCCGCAACCGGTAACAGGAGAGGCACAATGGCTCGGGTGGCAGTCGTCACTGGCGGAACGCGCGGAATTGGCGAGGCGATCAGCATCGCTCTCAAGGACATGGGCCTGGAGGTCGCCGCCAACTACATGGGCAATGACGAGCGGGCGAAGGCTTTCACCGACCGCACCGGAATCCGCGCCTACAAATGGGACGTGTCCGATTTCGACTCCTGCCAGAAGGGCGTGAGCCAGGTGGAATCCGACCTCGGGCCGGTCGATGTGCTCGTCAACAATGCCGGCATCACGCGCGACTCGACGATGAAGCGCATGGATCACCAGAAGTGGCAGGACGTGATCGACACCAACCTCGGCGGCTGCTTCAACATGGCCAAGGCGGTGTTCGACGGAATGACCGGCCGAGGCTACGGCCGGATCGTCAATATCGGCTCGATCAACGGCCAGGCGGGCCAGTACGGACAGGTCAATTATGCCGCCGCCAAGTCGGGCATCCACGGCTTCACCAAGGCGCTTGCGCAGGAAGGCGCGAAGTTCGGCGTGACGGTCAACGCGATTGCCCCCGGTTACATCGACACGGACATGGTCGCCGCCGTGCCGGACGAGGTGCTTCAGAAGATCGTCGCCAGGATTCCCGTAGGCCGGCTTGGCAAGGCCGGCGAGATCGCCCGCGGAGTGGCTTTCCTGTGCGACGAGAATGCGGGCTTCGTCACGGGCTCGACTTTGTCGATCAACGGCGGCCAGCACATGTATTGATGGGCGCGACGCCGCCCCCGCGCCCGCCCGTGAAGCGATCGGTGACGATCGCCGGGCACGAGACCTCAATCGCGCTCGAGCCGATCTTCTGGGCTGCGCTTGAGGACGCAGCTACCGCGCAAGGCCTTCCCCTCAATGCGCTGATCGCCCGCATCGATGCCGAGCGCCTGGAGGGCCCGCCGGCGGCGAACCTGGCATCGTCGATCCGCCAGTGGCTGTTCGTCCGCGCCTCGGCGAGCGAGTAGGAACATCCTGACTCGCCATGCGGGGTCACCGCGCCAAGAGAATACGCGCCTGCCCGGCGATCTGGGCGAGCATCGGAGCGCTGACCGCGCCCTCGCTTCGCGCACGATCCACCAGATCGCGGAACTGCTTGATCCGCGCTTCCTGCTGATGGACCCATTGCTCGACCGTCGCGACGGGGTCCTTGCCGCGCGCGCGCGACAGGAAAATGATTCGGAGCTGCTCGAAGTCGCGCGCCAGGCCCGCCGTGAGAAGCCGTTCCCACTGGTCGCTCGGTGTGAAGCGGGCGAGCTGTTGCTGCGCCCAGTCGAGCCCGAGCGCCTCGCCCAGCATCGTATAAGCCTTGGTCAGAGCGAGTTCGTCGAGACCCTTGCGGGCGGCGAGGGCGGCAATGCCGAAGACCCCGTCTAGCTCGTAAAGGCGGACCAGCCCGCGGACGATCTCCTCGCTTGCGCCGAGGTCGAGCAGATGGTCGCGGCGCGCCGCAGCTTCGTTGCGCACCTCGGCCCGGATGAGCTTGGTCGCCGCGACGGAGATCTTGCGCACTCCCGGATCGAGCAGCTTGCAGAGGGCGCTCACTTTCACCTCTCCGCCGGCGGCCCGAAGGATGTCGGAAATGTGCGCATGGACGCTTCGAGCGGCGATCGCGAACAGCTCGACCCGGACCTTCTCGGTCAGGTCGGCATGCTCCATCTCCTCCCACAATTTGTCGAGGTCGAGGAGGCGTTCGGCGACCAGGAATGCGATGACGACCTGGCCCAGCGACGCGCCTTCTTCTTCGGTCATGTCGAGGGCGACGACCGGGCCCAGGCGGTTGACGATACGGTTCGCGACTCGCGTGGCGATGATTTCGTCGCGCAGGCGGTGAGCTCGGATCGCATTGGCATGCGCGGTCCGCATCGGCTTCGGGAAGGCGGCGAAGAGGTCCGGCTCGAGCAATTTCTCGTTCGACAGCTGCAACGTTTCCGCAGCCGCCTGAAGCGAGATTTTCGACATCGAGATGACGACCGCCAACTCGGGCCGGGTCAGCCCGCGGTTCTCCTGTCCCCGCCGAAGAAGCTCCTCCGTCGTCCCGAGCCCTTCGACCTTGCGGTCGAGGCGGCCGGATGATTCCAGGAGCTCGATCGTCCGGACGTGGCCGGGCAGCGAGCGCGCTCCGCCGCTCTCGGCGATCGACAGCGCCAGCGACTGCAGGCGATTGTCCTCCAGGACCATGTCCGCCACTTCCTCGGTCATCCTGACGAGAAGCGAGTTGCGCTTGGCGAAGGTCAGCTTCTCGTCGCGCATTTCCCGGTTGAGCGGGATCTTGATGTTCACTTCCTTGTCGGAGCAGTCGACTCCGGCGCTATTGTCGATGAAGTCGGTGTTGATCCGGCCGCCGCGCGTCGCGAACTCGATCCTCCCGGCCTGCGTGACCGCCAGGTTCGCGCCCTCGCCGATTACCTTGCACTGAAGCTCGCTTGCGTCGGCGCGGATCGAATCGTTGCCCGGATCGCCGACTTCGGCGTGCGGCTGGGTCGAAGCCTTCACATAGGTTCCGATTCCGCCGAACCAGAGCAGGTCGACCGGAGCGCGAACGATGGCGTTCATCAGCGTCGCCGGGTCCACTGTCGGAGCTTCGATCCCGAGAGCGGCGCGCGCCTGCTTCGATAGCGGGATCGACTTCTGCGCGCGTGGGTAGATGCCGCCCCCGGGCGAGATTTTCGAGCGGTCGTAATCGTCCCAGCTGGAGCGCGGCAGGTCGAACAGGCGCTTGCGCTCGGTCCAGCTCGAATCGGGGTTGGGATCGGGGTCGATGAAGATGTGCCTGTGGTCGAACGCTGCAACAAGCTTGATCGACCGGCTCAGCAGCATTCCATTGCCGAACACGTCGCCTGACATGTCGCCGATTCCGGTCACGGTGACGGGATCGTTCTGGACGTCGACTCCCATCTCCAGGAAGTGCCGCTGCACGGAGATCCACGCGCCGCGCGCGGTGATCCCCATCGCCTTGTGGTCGTAGCCGTTCGACCCACCGCTGGCGAAAGCGTCGCCAAGCCAGAAATTGTGGTCGAGCGCGATCCCGTTGGCGATGTCGGAGAAGGTCGCGGTGCCCTTGTCGGCGGCGACGACGAAATAGGGATCGTCGTCGTCCCCGATCACGACCTTTTCGGGGTGAACGACCTTGTCGTTGACGATATTGTCGGTGACCGACAGGCAGGCGCGGATGAAGATGCTGTAGCTCGCCGTCCCTTCCGCAAGCCAGTTGTCGCGCTCGCTCGGAGGCGGCAGGGACTTGGCATAGAACCCGCCCTTCGCGCCGGTCGGCACGATCACGGAATTCTTCACCATCTGCGCCTTCATCAGGCCGAGGACTTCGGTCCGGAAGTCGTCGCGCCGGTCCGACCAGCGGATTCCGCCGCGGGCGACCGGGCCGCCGCGCAGGTGAATGCCCTCGACCCGGGGCGAATAGACCCAGATCTCGCGCCACGGAACGGGCGCGGGGAGACCCGGAACCATGCTGGAGTTAAGCTTGAACGCGAGGGCTTCGTCGGCCGCGGGCGAGAATGCGTTGGTCCGCAGGATCGATTCGACCAGGGCCCGGCTGCGGCGGAGGATCCGGTCATCGTCGATCGAACGCACCTTCGCCAGCGCGTCGTCGAATTTCTCGCGGCAGCTTTCGATCGCGGAATGCCGGTTGCGGACCGACGGATCGTGCATGGCGCGGAACAGGGCAACCAGCGCCTGCGTCGCCTCCGGAGCGCGGCGGAGCGCTTCCGCCACGGTCAGAAGGCCGAATGCGCTTCCGGTCTGACGTGCGTAGCGGAACCAGGCGCGAATCCACACGACGGCGATCGGGTCGATCCCAGCGAACAGGACCAGTTGGTTGAACTCATCGTCCTCGGCGGCTCGGCTCAGGACCGAGGAGATCGCCTGTTCGATGGTTCCCGCCCGCTCGAGGATCGGGGCGATGTCCTCGACGCCGGGAAGCTGGAGCCGGAAATCGTGGATGTAGCCGATCGTGCCACCGGCCAGCGAGGTCGGGATTTCCTCGAGCACCCGGAAGCCGAAATTCTCCAGGACCGGGACCGCGTCCGACAAGGGAATGAGCTCGCCCCGGCGATACGATTTCAGTTCCAGCTCTCCGGGCGCGTGCGAGGACTTGCACAGCCTCACTCCGCGCTCGTCGGCGCTGGCGAGGTCCGCCAGGCGAAGAATGTCGATCGCCGCCTCTTCCGGGCTCGTTCGCGAGCGATAGCCTTCCGGGAAGGAGGGGATGTAGGTCAGAGCGAGGCGCGTCGCGCGTGGGGCGCCCGCGACCCTGATCAATTCCCCCTCGACGGCCGGGCTCCAGCCGCGGACCATCTCGACGAGCGCGGAGTCGAGCGCGTCCGCGTCCGGGAGCCCCGCCGACGGGTCGATCTGGAACGTGAATCGAATGAGCGCGAGCTCGCCCTCACCAAGCTCGATCGACCAGCTGCTGATGGGCGCTTCGAGCTCGGCTTCGAGCATGATTCCGATCGCCTTGCGGCGCGCCGTGCTGAGTTCGTCGCGCGGCAGCCAGACGAAGGCGAAGAGGTGACGCCGCAACGCCCCGGGAAGAAGCAGGAGTTTGGGACGCGGACGGTCGCCCAGGCTCATGGCCGTCAGCGCGGCGGCCCTGACCTCATTCTCGTCGAACGAAATCAGGAGGTCGTGCGGCAGGGTGGAGACGACGTGCGCGAGCGCCTTTCCCGCATGGCCGGACGGCGAGAAGCCGAGCTCCTTGTCGAGCTTCTTGAGGCGCTTGCGAAGGACCGGCACGTGCTGCGCCGAGGTGCGCATGGCTTCGCTGGTCCAAAGGCCGGCGTGGACGGACAGCGTCCCGTCCGGAAGCCTGACCATCACGACGTCGAGCGGGACGCGGCGATGGACGGGCGATACGCGGTCTGCCTTGAGGATGAGAACAGTCCGGTCTTCGTCCGCGAGATGGCTGACGGCGGCCTCGGCGGCACTCTGCTCCCAAAGTGCGGTTTCGTGGCGAAGGATTCCGAGAGCGTCCGCCAACTGGCCGTCACGGTCGACATGGGCGTGGCCGAGAAGCGTGAAATTATTGTCCGCAAGGAAGCGCAGGAGAGCGGCGCTTTCAGGGTCGCGCTTGTCGAGGCTGTCTGCGTCGGAATTCATCTGCCCGAGCATCGCCCGCCAGTCGGACACGGCGGAGCGGACGTCCGTGAGCACGCGCCTCAACTGGCGGACAAGCTCCTGGCGGCCGCGGGCATCGGCCCGGTCGAGCTCCATGTAGATGATCGACTCCGGATCCCCATCGCCGATCTTGACGATCTTGCCGTCCTTGTCGCGGGTGATCTTCACGATCGGATGGAGCAGCCGGTGGATCCCGAGGTCGCGAGCCGCTACCGCACCGGCGACGCTGTCGACCAGGAACGGCATGTCCTCGTTCACGGTCACCAGCCGCATCCGGCGCCGGCCCGCTTCGCCGCCAGTCGACTCGATCTTCATCGCAGTGGTTCGCGCCGGGCGAACCGCCGCCGCCGAGGCGATGAACTCAGCAGCATCTCTTTGCTGTTCGCGGTCGAAGCCTTCCTTTTCGCCGGGAAGGGCATTCGTCGTCAGGGCTTCGCGAATGGATTCGACCAGCGTTTTCGGCAGGCGCGGCTGGACCGTCATTTTAGGCAGGTGCTCCGACACTGGTCGTGATGGCCGCGGCCTATAGCCGTCGCGTCGCCGTGGCGACAAGGACGAAGCTGGAGCTTTTTTCGCTTAAGCGCCGACGCGGCGGATCGCGCGTTCGACCAGCGCCGGGTCTTCGACGACGGCAATCGCCTCGTGCAGGCCCTCGGTCGAGCGACGGGTCAGGACGAGCGCGAATTCCTCATCGCTGTCGATGGAGTTCAGCTCCACCGGCTGCACGGTCCGCAGACGTTCACGAGCCTTTTGCGTCTTTGTGTCGGCCTTCGACTCCGGCCGCCGCGCCTGGCGTTCGGCCGCCACCAAGGCCTTCAGGCCGCCGGCCTGGCCCTCGATAAAGGCCAGGAACCCGCCCAAGCCGATTCCCCGCCGGTCCGCATGGGCCAGGGCGGCCGCATATTCGGTCAGCCGAGCCTTGTCGTAATCGATCCCGAAGATGAGCTTCACGACGGGAGTCATCGGCGCGCGAACTTGCGCCTTGACGCCCGAGTCCTCGAGAAGCTCGGCATAATCTTCGGGCTCGGCCTTCGCAGCGAGCGCGAAGTCGTAGGCGCGGCCGAGCGCGTGGTAGAGAGCCTCGCGGCTGCGTCCTTCCGCCGCCTTGACGGCTTCGACGCTCTCGCGAGCGGCCCACAGGCGGTCGGCGAGACCTGCATCCTCGCCAAGGCCGGCATCCTCGTCGATGTCGATCGCGATTTCGAAGCCGCCCGCTTCGTCCTCTTCGACCGGCTCGACGACCATCGGCACTTCAACGACGTCGGTAAGCTCCAGCGGCTCGACGCCGACAACCTCGGTGAGCGTCAGGGGCTCGTCTTCGGCCGGCTCCTCGACGGCAGTCTGGGGGTCGGCTTCCGACTGCGTTGCCGAGGGCTCGTCACCGGCCTTCTTCCAGTTGATCACTCCGTAGATGAAATCGATCGTGTCGCCGTCCGACGAGAAGGGCATCATGATCCCGCGGTAGGAAATGGTCTCGTCCCGCTGGTTCTCAAACTCCGCTTCGAAACCGACCGGAGCGCGGTTGGCGATGATTTGCATGTAATGGTCGGTAAGCCGCGACAGCAGCGACCGGCTCGGCACCTGCGCGATGCTCTGCACATCGCCCGGCAGGCCGCATTCGGCGCGGATGGCGTCGCCGATATAGGGCGTCGCCGGGTCGTCGCGACCGGCGGTAAAGTCGAGGAGGACGCTGTTCGGCGCGAAATCGACAAGGTCGCTCGGCTCGAGGTCCTCGATCGACGGATAATCGCGCCCGTCGAGGAGCGAGACCCAGTAATTGTAGGCGCGCACATGCATGCGGCGCTCATCCGTGCCGATCTCCGATACCGCGCTATTCTGCTCCCCGGCGCCTGCCGAGGGTTCGAAATCGCCCGGAAAGTCCCGAAAACTGTCCATGGATTGACGCCCCACTCCCCCGTTCTCACTGATGGAATGCCGGACAGCCGTTACCAAAGCGTTAACCCTATCCGTTCAGCTCGCGCCGGGAAGAGTTGAGCTTGCCCGCTCGATTGCCGACTGTTAGGGGCGGCGCGCCGGGGCAATGGCCTCGGTTTTTCGCTACAGATGCCGCTTTAGCTCAGCTGGTAGAGCACATCATTCGTAATGATGGGGTCGTGGGTTCGAGTCCCTCAAGCGGCACCACCTCCTTGGCAGGGGAGTTTTCTCGGACCTCCTGAAAGCACGGAAACCTGGCCGTCTCGCTTGGGTAGGGTTTGGGTGCATTCGTCCGCTAAATGAGCCGCCGCGCTACAATTGAGCGCCCGATTGACTCCCGTTTCGACCAGTCGCAGCCTCGTGGTCGGAGGTTCGGATGGCCGCGATCTTCCTCAGCTACGCGCGAGAGGACCGGCGTTTCGCCGAAGTTCTGGCGCGCGTGCTGGAGGGCGCCGGACACAGCGTCTGGTGGGACCGCCGGATTGGCGGCGGTGAGGAATTTTCCGCCGAGATCGAGGCTGAACTCGACAGGTCAGATATCGTCCTCGTCGCCTGGTCGAAGGAATCGGTAAAGTCGCGCTGGGTCCGCGACGAGGCTGCGGTCGGCGGCGATACGGGAATCCTGGTCGCGGTCAGCATCGACGGCTCGCTGCCGGCCATGGGCTTCCGGCAGTTCCACTCGCTCGACCTCGCGGGCTGGAAAGGCGGCAAACGCGACGAGCGCACCGCCGAATTGCTGCGCTCCGTGGAGCGCCGATTGGCAAGGAAGGATGGCGCTGAAGCAGCGAAAGCGATTGCGGAGCCGAAGCCGCGGCTCGCCTGGCCATCAGGAAGGCCGCTGTGGATGATGGCTGCGGCGCTGATGCTGGTGATCGCCGGGTGGGCGCTGTTCCCGTGGACGGGTCAGCAAACCCGGCGCAGTCTGCCTTCGAAGCCGACGATTGCACTCTTGCCGTTCACGACGGCCACACCGGACGCTGAGCTGCGCGCAATCGCCGCACAGGCCCGCGAATCGATTTCGCACACCTTGTCGCTGACGGGTGTCCCCGTGCGGCTGGTCGGCTCTGCCGCGCAAGCTCGCACTTCGGCCGATTTCCTGCTCTCCGGCGAAGTGAGCAAGAGCGGAGACGAGGTAATTGCGACGGTCCACCTGGACGAAGCCGAGCAGGGAGTGACGGTCTCCACTGAACGAGTCGAAGCGGCCGGTGACGACGCCCGGAACCTCCCCGAACGGATCGGCGTGCATATTGCCGCCTTCTTCAACAGCTCGAATTTGATGATCATGGATCGGCGGCATCCGATGGACCCGGCGCTAATGGCGGAACTCCTTGGCGCCCGTTCCCCGGAGTTTAGCGGAAACTACCAGACCCTGCAGCGCGTCGCCGCAAAAGCGCCGGACGAGCCAAGCGCTCTCATTGGCCTTGCCTTCTTCACCGGCCTGGCACTGGCTGAAATTCCGCGCGACGAGCGATCCAATGCCGTCACCGATGCGCGACGCGCGGCCGAAAGGGCGTCGCAGCTCGCGCCCGCAGTCGGGGACCCTTACGCTGCCTGGTGCGTCCTTCACAGCGAAACGAGGCTGGCGGAGTGTGAGGACCGACTTCGTGCGGGCAGCCGGATCGATCCGGACGAACCGTGGCTGAGAGAGTTTCTTGCGGAGCTGATGCAGAAAGTTGGCCGCTTCGGCGAGGCGGCGTCGCTTACGAACCTCGCGCACACCCGCGATCCGTACAGCTTCTTGATGATCCGCCCGATGCTACGGACGCTTGAATTCAACGCCGACGCCGAGTCTCTGAACGAACTGGTTCCCCGGGCCGAGCGCTGGTACCCAGGCGGCAAGAGCAGTTTCTTCCGGAACCGTCTGTACGGGCTTCTCTACCGGGCGGATTTCGACGCAATTCAGCGCCTGGAAAGTGAGGTCGGCTCCGAGGTTTTGCCAGCCGATTATGTCAGGACCGAAGCGCTTGTCGCCGCCCTGAAGTCGAAGTCGCACCTGGCTCTCCGCAAAATTTGCGGAGAGCCCGAGAAGAGCCTGTTTACGGAGAAGTACCTCCTTACCCTTCGATGTATGATGGCTTTCGCCACGATTGGCGACCTCGGCAGCGCCTATGCCATCGCCGACACGCTCTATCCGCGACGGATCGGCCGTACGCCTGAGGAGACGGATCGGATTTGGCTGGACGACCCCGACGGCGGCGGACCACTCGACTTCATCACTTCGCCGGCGGCCGCGCCGATGCGCCGCGACCCCCGCTATCTCGCGCTCGCCGAGCGGACGGGGCTGCTCGCCTACTGGCGCAGCGGGCGGCCTCCCGATTTCTGTCGTAAACAGCCGGAGCCGATTTGCGCTCAGCTGGTGAAGCGGAGCTAGGCCCGTGGTCGGCTCGTGGAATTCTAACCGTCTTATTTCTGGCCCGGGGCAGGGCGCGAGATAGAAGAGCGTCACTCCCCGGTTTGGGCCCGCCGATTTAGCACGTCGAACGCGGCTCTATTCCGGGGCAGAAGCTTGCTCAGATAATAAGCGGTGAGGGCCACGGCCGCGCCAAATGCCCATCCCGCAACCGCATCACTCGGCCAATGGTGCCCCAATATGACGCGCACGATTCCGTTGCTGCCGCCAACGAGCACAGCTCCCGCTACCAACAACCGGCTCTTCCGCCCGCCATTCGTCAGCAGCAGTGCCACGAGGAGATAGGCAACCAGGGGATCTACGACGCGCGTCGGCAAAAAGGACGGTGCGCTCAGAGGCGGCAACCCGACCAAATCATGCGGACGCGGTCGACCGACGAGCATTTGTTGCCCCAGGCAAGCTGCGTGAGCGAGCAGCGTTGCAACGAGCGGAATTGGAGCTCGCCAGTAGTCGTGGTTCATCAATAGATATACCGCGGCTCCTACGACGAGCAGCATCACGGCGGACGGTGCCCCAAAGTGCCCGAGCTGCAGCGCCAGGAATTTCAGGTACGGCTGGTCGCCGATGTAGACTGCTTCCAGGATCATGCGATCGACCGGCCCGAAGCCATAGCGCAACATGACCGCCCACGCGGCAGCAAGAACCACGAGTGCGAACGCCAATCGGATAGCTTTTTTCTTTCTTCGAGCTTTCAATACTGGCGGTCCTGTGACGCAAGCGCATTGACAACACTTCGGCCCAACTCGGAGCGGTCAGTCGCTTTGGCGCTTGGCCAGGACAGAGTTTCGGACAAATTGCCTTTTGGAACGGCGATTTCGCTGGTGAGCGATTTTACGCTCTGGGTTGAGCAACCGCCGCAGATGAGCAGCAGCGGTACAAATACAGCGAACGTCATTTAAGGAGGATGCCAGCAGGATCGAACGTCCGCAACGGGTCGAAACCGGACGTCTAAATTGGCCCACCACCGTCCTTCCTTTCGAATGAGTGGGCGACACCATCCGATGTCCGCAATGGGCGGAAAGCTGCCGTTTACGCGGGCTCCGGATATTGCCGGATTTAAGCATTATTGCAGCTCGGCTAAATCTTTGGCCTCCGCTCGAAAATCAGGAGGACCGCGATGAAACGCGTTTTGGTCATCGGTGTGCTGCTTGCGACTATGTCGACATCGGCTCCGGCCAACCCTTGGGACCTCGTCCCACCGACGCCGCCTTACAAAAACCTGGCCGATGGGATCAAAGCCACGTCTCAGCCAGGACAGCCGTCACCCTTGAACCCGAGTTGCTCGGGCATGACGGGCGATCAATGTGTTCGAAGCGAACAATCGTCTGACAAGTCCCGGCCACTGCCGGAGCAGCCCTCTGACCGGCCTGAGCGAGGCTGAGAGCAGCTGCTCACCGGAATGGGCGCATCGGGTATAACGCTTCGCCGCCCGGTCCGTCGCGACACGACGAGCAGGGATCCTCATCGAGGGGTTTGTTTGCTTGGATCTAGAAATTGCGGGCGGGCCGTAGCGATTAAATACCTGGGGGTCTCGAAGCTATCTCAGTTCCCTGGAACTCTGCGGAACCGTAGCGCGTCATTGGACTTCTTGATCTTGTCGTCGCTAATCGAGAAATATGTGAACGTGCTGTACGGGTCCCTGAGATTGGCCCGTGTCCCCCGCAAATCATAGACACAGACCAGTCCATCCTGGTTCTTGTCGAACGTGGTGCTGAGGGCTTGCAGGTTATAATCACGCGCCGCGTCCAGCGTCGCGAACTGTTGGCCGAAAACGCCGTTTAGGTATTGTATCTTTGCTGCTTCGTCATTTCCGAATGCGGATTGCAGACCACCCTCTAGAAGTTTCCAATATGTGCCGGGGCCGGCGCCGAAAACTTGCGTCGGTCCGCCATTGAGGAGCTTCGAGTCGCTGGCGCACCTGGCGGCCGTCTGCACGTCGGCTATGACCCGTTGCGGTGCAATTGACACCAAAATACACAAGCCGATTGCCCCTGAACGGAGGAGGACTGAGTGCAATGCAGTCTTCATGCGTTCTCTCCTTGGGGAACACCTGCCGCATGGCCGGAGCAGCACTCGGATGAGCAGCAGGTAAACCTTCTGCTCTCCTCTTCGTGTTTCCGCTCGGCCTGCCTTCAGCGACTTAGCGATCATAGGCGAACGTCCGATCGCGCCGCAGCTGCCGAAAGATAGTGCTGCCGACGGCGTGTCCAGGTTGAAAGCCGACACTGGCGACCTGATGCGGGGCACGTCAGCCGTGCTATGGCGAGAAACCGCAAGAGGAGGGCCCAATGACGAAATCGCTACTGCTGCTTTCTGTCACAGCGCTGCTGCTGCCGGCGTGCCAGGCCGGTGAAAAGCCTCCAAACAACACCGCCGAACTGAATAGTACCGCTGCTGGCGACGCAGGGGCGGATGAGCAGGCAATCCGCGGGCAGGTTGATCGTTGGCTCGAGCTCGTGAAAGCCAAGGATGCTGCAGGCATTGCGCAACTCTACGCGGACGACGGCGCAGTGATGCCACCCAATGCGCCGATCGGCAAAGGACGCGCCGCGATACAGCAAGCCTGGGCATCCATGATGAACACGCCCGGGTTCAACTTAACCTTCAATCCAGAGCAGATCGTGCTGTCATCTTCTGGTGACATGGCGCTCGATCGCGGGACTTACCAGCTAACGATTGCGCCATCAGGTCGCGCGCAAAACGACACAGGCAAGTACGTGGTGGTCTGGCGGAAGATCGGCAACGAATGGAAAGCGGCTGCCGACATCTTCAACAGCGATGCGCCGCCAGCTGCAGGCTAACCCATCGTCGCTACTGCTGCGGGTAGGCGGTCACAGGCCGATTGCCCACCCGGACTTCAGTTCAGACGGCAACGGAACGTCAGCTTTGGGTCGAAAGCTGCCGCGTCCGTTTTGGGTGGAAATCGGACGCTACCGAACGACACCTACACGCGCGCACTGAGCCCGTTTCGGCTTATTCTGCGGCGGCCGCGGCTACAATCAGGCCGAGACGCATTCTCGCAGCGGTGAGCATTTTTTGAAAGCGCGCGTTGTCACGAACTAAGTTGAGATCGGGATCCGCGTCCACGTGACGCAACCAGACGGTGCTGTTAATGCGCTCGAAGAATGGCTTGAGAACCTCGACAGCCTCTTCCTTATCGCCGAAATCCACAGCAAGCGTACAAGCAATATTGTAGCGCATGTTCAGATTATCGGGGTCGAGCAAGAGCGCTCGGCTAATCCATTCGCGAGCCCTTTCCTCGTTCCCGAGCCTCACCAGCGCGCCTGCGCCGGCGGCCAAAGCCGAAACATTGGTCGGATCTCGAGCAACTGCTGCCTCAGTCCGGTCAAGCGTCACTTTGGCGGCCGTGAGGAGCCGGTCCTTGTCACCGAGCGATTGGTAGCAGCTCATTAGCATCATCGGACTTCGCCAATCATTGTCGACGAGCTGGGCCGCCTTTTCGAAAAACGGAATGCATTCCTCGATCTCGCCGTGCCGAAACAATAGCCGCGATGCCTCGTAGTTCACCTCCCATGAGTTCGGATCGAGTTCCAAAGCTTTGCGGATGAGCACTTCAGCTTCCTCATTTCGACCTTCGCCGTCGAGATAATTGGCTTTGACGCAATATGGGATGGCGAGGCTGGAGTTGATTTCCATCGTACGTTCAGCGGCCGGAAGAGGATTCACATCCCTGGCATGCCAAAGACGGAGCCTCAGTTGAGCAAGGGCCATCCAAGCCCACGCATCGGCATAATTGGGATCGAGCAAGGTCGCCTGCCTGCATAGGCGTACGGCTGTCTCCGCCAAATTCTCATTGCCAAAATCGCCGCTGATCACCTGTTGGCGCGCCATGAGGTACATATTGTATGCCTCGACGTTCGTGGTGCCGCGGTTCTCGATCGCGGTTCTTTCTTCTGGGAGCAGTTTGACCTTGAGGGCGTCGACGATCGCCTTCGAGATTTCGTCCTGTATTTCAAATATGTCCGTGAGGTCGCGGTCGTATCTCGCGGCCCAGACATGATCATCCTTGGCTCCGTCGATCAATTGAGCGGTAATGCGGACGCGGTTTCCAGCTTTGCGGACGCTGCCCTCGAGCACGTGCGAAACGCCAAGTTTTTCGACGACCTCCTTCACGTCCAGTGACAAGCCCTTGAACGTGAATGACGTGTTTCGTGAGACAACCGACAGGGCCGAGACGTTCGAGAGGTCAGTGATGATGTCTTCGCTGATGCCGTCGCTGAAATATTCCTGCTCCGGCTCGCCGCTCATGTTCGCGAACGGAAGCACGCACACAGACGCCTTTCGCTGCGGAGGGCTGTCGGCCGCGCTTGCCTTTTGATCGCGTCCGCCCTGTCTACAGATGCGGCTAATTGCATCGAGCAATTCGCCGAGCGCCTCGGGCCGGCCACGGCCGGTCCAAGAGCCAAGGTCGATTGTATGAAATTGGCGAAACCCGAGCGGTGGCTTGGCAGAGCCGATCGAGACCGGAACGAGACGTTCAGAATCTCGAGCTTCGGCCGCCTCGTCCTTGACCCACGCGGAGTTGAGCGAGGCGCCAGACCAGACAACAACGACCGCCTCGGCGTTCTTGAGTGCCTCCTCTATCTCCTGGTCAAAACGCGATCCACCGTGAAGGTGACGATCCCACCAAACATCGTGACCGGAATGTGCAAGATCCTCCGCGAGCTGCCTCGCCGCGTCGACGTCGTCTCGAGCATAGCTGAGAAAGACCCGCGACACCGTTCCTCCCGCTCAATTGCATCACTCTGCGCTGATCAGTCCAGCCGCGCAAGCGCCGCAGTAAACGCAAATCTAATGTGCCAACTGCCTAATGTCCGTTTTGGGTCGAAAGCGGACGCGGAGCTCCTTAGAAGTTTGGATCCCTCTGCCCACGTCTCCATGCCTTGAAATCGCCCCAGAAGAGGAGTCCGACGAACAAGGCGTGGATAGCGATAAATATCCAGAACCACTGCGAGTCCTGTGAACGAAGAACGCTTGCAATCTTGAGGTGAGCCACGCCCGTTCTAACCTCACGGACGACCCAGATGGCTAGGCCGAACCCCATGATTGCCAATGCCCCCGAAATGATTTTTCCACGACATTGTTCAACCTATGGGCGACGAGAACTGCCGTTGTCGAGAATGTCTGCTTTGGGTCGAAAAAGGACACTATAAGTGGGCCCGCCGAGGCCACATTTCGGCTGGCGCCGTTTGAAAAGCACTTTCGTGTGG
>JBKPOU010000118.1:0-40329 GCA_046733255.1 Pseudomonadota bacterium | reverse complement strand
GTGTGCGGTCGAGCCTGAGGCAGGGCGATATGTACGCGCTGCCGCTTGACGACGGCAGCGCCGACTGCGCGATCATTCATCAAGTGCTTCATTATGCGCACGCACCCGCCGATGCGATTGCCGAAGCAGCCCGGGTCCTGGCTCCCGGCGGCACCCTGCTGGTCGTCGACTTCGCCGCGCACGAACGCGAGGAGCTTCGCGACCGGGACGCGCATCTGCGGCTCGGATTCAACGACGAGGTGATGGAGGGCTGGTTCCACTCCGCCGGGCTGGAGGTCGACCATGTCGAGCATCTCGAGGGGGGCGAGCTGACCGTCACCGTGTGGCGCGGCTCGAAGGCCGGCGAGCGGAGGCGCAAGGCGGCATGAACGCCATGGATCAGCTGGCCAATCACGAGCCGTTGTTCGCCAAGACCCGCGGCGACGTTGCTCTAAGCTTCGAATTCTTCCCGCCGAAGACGGAGAAGATGGCCGAGACGCTGTGGCAGTCGATCCAGACGCTCGCTCCGCTCCAGCCCAGGTTCGTATCTGTCACATACGGGGCCGGCGGATCGACCCGGGAGCGCACCCACGCGACCGTCGAGCGAATCCTCAAGGAAACGCCTCTCACTCCGGCGGCGCACCTGACCTGCGTCGGTGCCAGCAAAGGCGAGATCGACGACATTGCCCGCGGCTATTGGGACTTGGGGGTTCGGCATCTCGTCGCGCTTCGCGGCGATCCGCCCGAGGCCGGCACGAACTATGCGCCGCATCCGGACGGCTATCGCGATGCGGCGGACCTGGTCGCGGGGCTGAAAGCGGTCGCGCCGTTCGACATCTCGGTCGCCGCCTATCCGGAAGTTCACCCGGATTCCTCGTCGCGTCGCTTCGACCTGGAGAATTTGAAGCGCAAGGTCGATGCGGGCGCCGACCGGGCGATCACCCAGTTCTTCTTCTCGTCCGATTGCTTCTTCCGATTCCGCGACGAGGCTGCCGCAGCGGGAATCGGAGTCGAAATCGTTCCCGGGATCCTGCCCGTCTCGAACGTCGCGACCACCCGGCGGTTCGCGCAGACATGCGGCGCCTCCATCCCCGTATGGCTGGACAAGCTGTTCGAGGGACTGGACGACCTTCCGGCGGCCCGGCAGCTCGTCGCCGCAACCGTCGCGTCGGAACTCTGCGGGCAGCTCTACGCCGGCGGAGTCCGCTGCTTCCACTTCTACACTCTCAATCGCGCCGAGCTCAGCTACGCGATCTGTCACCTTCTTGGAGCGCGCGCGAAATGACCCAGGCCGAAACATTCAGGGCCGAGGCGGCCAAACGCATTTTGGTCAAGGATGGCGCCTACGGGACCATGATCCAGGCGGAGCGGCTTCCAGCCGAAGCCTATTGCGGCGGGCTTGACCTCAATAAGGACCAGCGCGGGAATAACGACCTTCTCAACATCACCCGGCCGGACGTGGTCCGGAAGATTTGCGAGAGCTTCGCCGGTGCGGGCGCGGACGTGCTTGCGACCAACACATTCAATGCGAACCGCATCAGCCTGGCCGATTACGGCGCCGAAGAGCTGGTCAGCGACATCAACCGGGCGGCAGCACGCACCGTCCGCGAAATCGCCGACCGCTATTCGGCGTCGGACGGTCGCCCGCGCTTCGTCGCCGGGGCCATCGGGCCGACGAACAAGACTCTTTCGCTATCGCCCGACGTCAATGACCCGGCATTCCGCGAAGTCGATTTCGACACCGTGAAGATGGTTTATCGCGAGCAGGTCGACGCGCTGGTCGAAGGCGGCGTGGATTTCATCCTCGTCGAGACGGTTTTCGACACGCTGAACGCCAAGGCGGCGATCAAGGCGACGCTCGAAGCCCAGCAGGATCTGGGCGCCGAGCTTCCGCTGATGATCTCGATGACCCTTACCGATCTTAGCGGGCGCAACCTTTCAGGCCACACGGTCGAAGCCTTCTGGGCGAGCGTTCGGCACGCGAGGCCGCTGACCATCGGCCTCAACTGCTCGTTCGGCGCCGGCCAGCTTCGCCCGCATCTCGCAGCCCTGTCTGCGATCGCCGACACTTTGGTCATGGCCTATCCGAACGCCGGGCTCCCCAACGAGCTTGGAGAATATGACGAGGCCGCGGAGGAGACTGCCGCCCAGGTGGCCGAATGGGTCCGCGACGGGCTGGTGAACGCCGTAGGAGGATGCTGCGGCACGACGCCGGCGCATATTTCGGCGATGGCGGGCGTCGCGGCGGGCAAGCGTCCGCGGAAAATCCCGCAATCGCGGCAACAGACCCTGCTCGCCGGCCTCGAGCCGATGGTGATCGCCGCGTGAGCTCAACCTTGCCGAATTCCACCACTCCGTTCGTCGCGAGCGAAGTCGAGGGACGTGTCTCGACTTCGCTCGACACGCGCGGGCAAGGGGCGACTGCTGCAGCCGGTGCCCGTTTCGTCAATGTCGGCGAGCGCACCAACGTCACCGGCTCGGCGAAATTCAAGAAGCTCATCCTCGCGGGCGATTATGACGCGGCGGTCGAGGTCGCTCGCCAGCAGGTCGAGAACGGCGCCCAGATCGTCGACGTCAACATGGACGAGGCCCTGCTCGACTCAGAGCAGGCTATGACCATCTTCCTGAAGCGGATCGCCGCCGAGCCGGACATCGCCCGAGTGCCGGTCATGGTCGACAGCTCCAAGTGGAGCGTGATCGAAGCGGGGCTGAAGTGCGTGTCGGGCAAGCCGATCGTCAATTCAATCAGCCTGAAGGAAGGCGAGGGGCCGTTCCTGGAGCTCGCGGGCAAGTGCCGGTCCTACGGCGCGGCCGTCGTCGTCATGGCGTTCGACGAGACGGGTCAGGCGGACACGAAGCAGCGCAAGTTCGAGATCTGCGAGCGGGCCTACAAGCTTCTCACCGCGAACGGCACCAACGCCGAAGACATTATCTTCGACCCGAACATCTTCGCGGTTGCGACGGGGATCGAGGAGCATCGCCGCTACGCGCTCGATTTCATCGAGGCCATCGGGGAGATCCGCGCACGCTGCCCCGGAGTCCATATCTCCGGCGGGCTGTCGAACCTCAGCTTCTCGTTCCGCGGGAACGAGCCGGTGCGACGGGCGATGCACAGCGTGTTCCTGTATCACGCGGTGCCTGCCGGCATGGACATGGGGATCGTCAACGCCGGCCAGCTCGACGTCTATGACACGATCGATCCCGAGCTTCGCGAAGCCTGCGAGGACGTCATCCTCGACCGCCGGGACGACGCGACCGAGCGGCTTGTCGAGCTCGCCGAGAAATATAAGGGAACCGACGCGGCGACCGAGAAGGCGGCTGCCGAATGGCGTTCGCTGCCCGTCACTGAGCGTATTTCCTACGCGCTGGTGAAGGGGATCGACGCGCACATCGTCGACGACACCGAGGAAGCGCGGCACCAGTTCGATCGGCCGATCGAGGTTATCGAAGGCCCCCTGATGGACGGGATGAATGTCGTCGGCGACCTGTTCGGCTCTGGAAAGATGTTCCTTCCGCAGGTTGTGAAGTCGGCGCGCGTGATGAAGCGCGCGGTGGCGCATCTGATCCCGTTCATCGAGGCGGAAAAGGAAAAGACCGGAGCGACCCAGGGCAAGGGCCGCATCGTGATGGCGACCGTGAAGGGTGACGTCCACGATATCGGCAAGAACATCGTCGGCGTGGTCCTGCAGTGCAACGGATTCGAAGTGATCGACCTCGGCGTCATGGTGCCGTGGCAGAACATCCTCAAATCCGCGAACGACAACCAGGCTGACATGATCGGGCTGTCGGGCCTGATCACGCCCTCGCTCGACGAGATGGTAACGGTAGCCGGTGAGATGCAGCGGCTGGGCCTGACGACTCCGTTGCTGATCGGCGGAGCGACGACCAGCAAGGCGCACACCGCGCTTCGGATCGACCCTGCTTACGAAGGCCCCGTGATCCATGTGCTGGACGCCAGCCGCGCTGTCGGCGTCGCCTCCGCAATGGTTTCCGACACGCAGCGCGAGCCGCTGATCGCGACGACCGCCGACGATTACGACAAGCTGAGGAAATCGCGCGAGCGGAGCGGGCAAAGCCAGCTTGCAAGCCTCGACGAAGCGCGCGCCAATGCCTTTCCCTACGATCCGACCGGAAAGGCGTCACCGCCGCAATATCCAGGCCTTCACCATTTCGGCGAATGGCCGCTCAAGGACTTGAAGGCGTCAATCGACTGGACGCCTTTCTTCCGCGCCTGGGAGCTTGCCGGGATTTATCCGGCGATCCTCGACGATCCGGTCGTCGGCGAAAGCGCTCGCAACCTGTTCAAGGACGCGCAGGAGATGCTCGACCAGATCATCGCCGAGCGCTGGGTGACTCCAAAAGCGACGGTCGGCTTCTGGCGGTGCAAGCGCGAGGGCGACGATGTGCTTGTGCTGGCGGGCAATGACTGGACCCGGGTGCCGATGCTTCGCCAGCAGGTGAAGAAGCGCGAGGGCCGTGCGAACCTCTGCCTCGCCGATTTTATCGATCCCGACGGCGAGGACTGGATCGGCGGGTTCGCGGTGGGGATCCACGGGTTGGAGCCACACCTCGAGCGGTTCAAGCAGACCGTCGACGATTATGACGACATCCTTTTGAAGGCGCTCTCCGACCGCCTCGCGGAAAGCTTCGCCGAGGTGCTCCACGCGCAGGTCCGCAATCGCCTTTGGGGCTATGCCGACGAGCATTTGTCGAACGCCGACCTGATCCGCGAGAAATTCCACGGAATCCGTCCGGCGCCGGGCTATCCGGCCTGCCCGGACCACAGTTTGAAGCCGATCCTGTTCGACATGCTCGGCGGCAATCCGGGCGAGGTCACTCTGACCGAGAATTTCGCCATGCTCCCGACGTCGGCGGTCTCGGGATTCTATTTCGGCCACCGCGACAGCCAGTATTTCGGAGTGGCGCGGATCGGCCGCGACCAGCTCGAGGACTATGCCGGGCGGCGCGAAGTTTCGGTCGAGCAGGCCGAGCGCTGGCTACGGCCGAATCTCGATTGAATTCAGCCGTCATTGCGAGCGCAGCAAAGCAATCCAGCAGTTGTTGGTCGAAGACTGGATTGCTTCGTCGCCTCGCTCCTCGCAATGACAGCGGCACAATGCTCCGCCGCCTCCTGATCGTCCTCGCTCTCCTGCTCGCCCCCGCACTCGCCCATGCGCGCGGGATCGATCCGGAGATCGCGGCGGAAGGGCCCGTCCAGGCCGGCGGCGAGGTCGAGCTTGCGATCCTGATGCACACGAAGCCGGGCTGGCACGGCTATTGGCTCAACCCCGGCGACGCGGGCCTTCCGATGAAGGTCGACTGGACTCTTCCGCCCGGATTTTCGGTCGGCCAGCTCCGCTATCCGGTCCCGACGCGCCTGACCGTCGCGGGCATCATGAACTATGTCTACGAGCGCGATTATGCGGTTCTCGTCCGGTTGAAGGCGCCGCCGGGCGCAGCCGGGATCGTTCCGATCCGCGCGCATGCGGAATGGCTCGCCTGCACCGACAAGATCTGCGTCCCCGAGAGCGGCGACTTTTCGGTCGAAATCCCGGTGGGTGCGGGCACGCCGAACCGGCCGCAGTTCGACCGGTGGCGGCAGGCCCTACCGCGGCCATTGGCTAGCGCGGCGCATTTCGAGGTTGCAGGCGACGACGTGAAGCTGGCGCTTCCGCTGCCGCGCGACGTGAAGGTGGAAGAGCCGTACATCTTTCCCACGCAGGATGGGCTGATCGACTATGCTGGCGAACAGCATTTCGCCCGGGACGGCGACCTGATCGTCGCGCATCTGGCGCACCGTCAAGGAAGGCCCGCGCAATTCAATGGCGTCCTCGCGCTAGGCGACGGGCGAGGACTGGAATTTCACGCCACCCCCGGGCCGGTTCCGCGCGGCGGCAGCCCGATCGGCGAGATCGGTGCGCACGCAACCCTTTGGGCAGTCCTGGGCGCGATTGCGGGCGGAATCCTGCTCAACCTGATGCCTTGCGTCTTCCCGATCCTTGCTCTCAAGGCTCTGCACCTTGCGCGGAGCGGGGGCGACGCCCGCGACGCGCATCGCGACGCGCTTGGCTATGCCGCGGGTGCTATCCTAGGCACCGCTGCTCTCGGGGTTGCGCTTATAGCTATCCGGGCGGGCGGAAGCGCTGCGGGCTGGGCGTTCCAGCTGCAGGATGCCCGGACCATCCTCGTGCTCCTACTGCTGGCGACGGCGATTACGTTGAACTTGCTCGGCGCGTTCGAGCTTCCCGTAGTCGCCCGTTCCGCGCTTCCGAGCGACAGCTTCGGCACAGGTGCGTTAGCGGCCTTCGTCGCGACGCCCTGTTCGGGACCTTTCCTTGGCGCTGCACTGGGCACGGCGCTCCTCCTGCCGCTGGGAGGTTCGATTGCCGTGTTTGCGGCGCTCGGACTGGGGCTGGCGCTTCCGTTCGTCGCGGTCGCCTACATTCCGGCGCTTCGGCGAAGGCTTCCTGCGCCCGGGCGCTGGATGGCGCGCTTGCAGCGCTTTCTTGCTATTCCGATGGCCGCGACCGTTGCCGCCTGCCTCTGGCTCCTGTGGCGTCTTGGCGGGAAGGTTGCGCTGGAAATCGGCGCGATCGCGACTGTGATCGTTACGATTCAACTGGTCGGAGCAGGCCTGCTTCAGCGCAAGGGAAAGCAGACCGGCTATGCGGCGAGCCTTGCCGCGGTGGCCGTCGCCGCAGGAGCTGTCTGGGTCATGCCAGACCGCCCCGTCGCCGCACATGGCGTCGAAGGAGCGCACAAGTGGAGCGAAGATGCGGTGCACCGCCAATTGGGCCAGGGCCATCCCGTCTTCGTCTATTTCACGGCGGACTGGTGCCTGACGTGCAAGGTGAACGAGACCGCGGCGATCGACCGGAAGGAAGTCCGGGACGCGTTCAAGGCAGCGGGCGTGAAGGTGCTTGCGGGCGACTGGACTGCCGGCGATCCGGAGATCACGCGCTTCCTCGAGGCACGCGGTAGGGCCGGAGTTCCTCTTTACCTGTGGTATCGTCCCGGGGCCGCGCAGCCCGAGGAATTGCCGCAGGTGCTCACTCCGGCGATGCTCATTTCCCGCGCTCAGGCGCAGCGGCGCTAGAAGGTCGTTCCCAAGCTTTCTTGCCGGCAATCCACGTCTCTAGGACCTCGATACGGGCAAGCGATTGCTGGTCGGCGGTGCTGGGGTCGCGATCGACAATGACGAAATCCGCCCATTTGCCGGGTTCGAGCGATCCGATCCGCTCATCGGCGAACCCGGCATAGGCTGCTCCGCGCGTGTAAGCGGCCAGCGCCTGGCTGAAGTCCAGCCTCTCCGACGGAATCCATCCGCCCGGCGGCTGGCCGTTCATATCCTGGCGGCTGATTGCCGCCGACAAGCCCGGGAACGGGTTGGGCGATTCGACCGGAAAGTCCGTGCCGAAGGCGAGCGGGATTCCAAGCTTCTCGACCGTCCGCCACGCATAAGCACCATTCAGCCGGTCCGGGCCGAGCCGCGCTTCGGCCATCAGCCGGTCGCTCGTCTGGTGGGTCGGCTGCATCGAGGCGATGATCCCGGCGGGCTTCAGCCGCGGGATGTCGGCAGGATCGACGACCTGGAAATGCTCGATCCGCCAGCGCCGGTCGGCGCCGTACTCCTTCGACATCTGCTCATAGACGCTGATAACCTGCGCGTTGGCCGCATCGCCGATCGCGTGAGTCGCGATCTGGAAGCCGTGCGAGGCCGCGGTGTCGGCAAGCTTCAACAGCTCCTCGTCGGAATGGAATCGAAGCCCCCGCGTGTCGAGCTTGTCGGCATAAGGCTGCTTGAGCCACGCGCCGCGCGAGCCGAGCGCGCCATCGGCATAGAATTTGATCCCGACCATCCTCAGATGATCGCCGAAGAGCCACGGAGTCGGCTTCGGCACTTCCGCAAGCAGCTTCAGCTCATCCGCATAGACCATGAAGCGGACCCGCAGCTGCCCTGCTTCGCCAGCGCGCTTCATCGCCTTCCAGTCGCCCGGCCCTGTGCTCATCGATCCGACGCCAGTCACTCCGTAACCGAGCAGGATTTCTTGGGCTTTAGCGAACGCGCGGTCGTATTCGGCCTCAGTCGGTTCGGGCACCGCCTTCGTCACCAGCTCGGTCGCATTGTCGACGAACAGGCCGTCCTCGATCCGGCCGCCGGAAGGGGCTTGAGTCGCCCCCGTTACTCCAGCCGCCTTCATTGCGGCGCTGTTTGCCACGACTGCATGGCCATCGACGCGTTCCAGTACGACAGGACGGTCGGGCACGACGGCGTCGAGATCCGCGGCGGTCGGGAATTTCTTGACCGGCCAAAGCTCCTGGTTCCAGCCGCGGCCGACGATCCACCGTGCGTCGGGATGCGCCGCCGCGTAGTCCTTCAGCCGATTCTGCAGATCCTCGAGCGAGCTCGTGCCCACCAGATCGAGCTGAAGCGCGGAGAAACCGAGGCCGAGGACATGGCCGTGTGCGTCGATGAAGCCGGGAAGGAGAGTGCGGCCGCCGCCGTCGATCAACTGGTCGTACTTCTTCACTCGCGGACTCGCGGTCGAAATCACCGCTTCGACGCGGCCGTCGTCCCCGATCAGCACGCTCCCGAAATGCTGCAATTTGCCGTCGGCGCCGACTTGGATACCATTGACGTTGCTGATGAGCGTCTCGGCCAAGGCCGGTGACGGGAGGAGCGCTACGGCCAGCGCGATGAACGGAGCTTTCATGGCATGCCGCATAGCATTGTTCCTCCGCGGGTGAACGGCTAGGCGATCCGCCGATGCTTCAGCCGCCGACCATCGACGATATCCGCGCTGCCGCGAAGCGGATCGAGGGCGCGGTGGTACGCACTCCGATGCTCAAGAGCCGGACATTGTCCGAGCTGATCGGCGCGGAGGTCTGGCTGAAGTTCGAGAACCTGCAGTTCACTTCGGCCTACAAGGAGCGCGGCGCACTCAACAAGCTGCTCCAGCTGTCCGACGACGAAAGGGCGCGCGGAGTTATCGCGGCATCCGCGGGCAACCATTCGCAGGCGGTCGCCTATCATGCAAAACGGCTTGGGATTCCGGCGACGATCGTCATGCCGGCGCCTACCCCGACGGTGAAAGTGACTCAGACGGAAGGGCATGGCGCGAAGGTCATCCTCCACGGCGACATGTTCGACGACGCCTATGCGAAGGCGCGCGAGCTCTCGCTCGAGAACGGTTACGTCTTCGTCCACCCGTTCGACGACCCGCAGATCATCGCCGGAGCGGGGACGGTGGCGCTGGAAATGCTCGAGGACGCTCCAGAGCTCGACACGCTCGTCGTCCCCATCGGCGGCGGCGGGCTCATGTCCGGCGTATCCATCGCGTCCCGCTCGATCAATCCGGACATCGAGCTGATCGGGGTCGAGGCGGAGCTCTATCCGTCGATGAAATGCGCGATCCAGGGCTGCAACATGCCGCTGGGCGGCGACACGCTCGCCGAGGGAATCGCGGTCAAGCAGCCGGGCGAGCTCACCTCCTCCATCCTCAAGGATTATGTGAACGACGTCGTTCTGGTCTCCGAGCGCGACATCGAAAGCGCGGTCGCGATGCTGGTGCGGATCGAAAAGAGCGTCGTCGAGGGCGCCGGCGCGGCCGGGCTCGCGGCGATGCTGTCGGACCCGGCGCGATACAAGGGCAAGAAGGTCGGCACCCTTCTCTGCGGCGGCAATATCGACACGCATCTGCTCGCAAACGTCCTCGTCCGGGACCTCGTCCGGCAGGGCCGAATCGCCCGGCTCCGAGTCGCGGCGCAGGATCAGCCGGGCGCGCTGGCGAAGATCACCGCGAAATTCTTCGAAGGCGGGGTCAACATCATCGAGATTCGCCACAGCCGGATATTCACTGCGCTTCCGGCCAAGGACACTGTCATCGAAGTCGAGTGCGAAGCGCGCGATTCCGCCGCTATCGACCAGGTCGAGGCGATGCTGAAAGCGGCCGGATTCCATGTGGATCGGGCCTCGCTCGACTAAGTTTCGTCCTGATGCGGGACAATTTGACTGCAAAAGCTGTGAACAGTCGTGTCACCAACTCTTTTCAAGTGCGTTTACCAGTCGCATAAACAGCGGTGAAACCATGAGCGCACCGTTCCGCTTTCCCAAGTTCTTCGTGACGAACCCGTCGCCGTGCCCTTACCTGCCCGGCAAGGTCGAACGGAAGGTGTTCACCGAGCTGAGCGGCCGAAACGCCAGCGAGCTTAACGAAGCGCTCGGCCGGATCGGATTCCGCCGCAGCCAGTCTGTCGCTTACCGCCCAAGCTGCATCGATTGCTCGGCCTGCGTTTCCGTCCGCGTCGCCGCGTCCGAATTCCAGCCGAGTGCGACCCAGCGCAAGCTCCTTCGCCGTCATTCGGACCTCGACGTCGTCGCGTGCAAGCCGTGGACGACGGAAGAGCAATATGCGCTTCTCCGCCGCTACCTGGCCGCTCGGCATCCGGGCGGCGGAATGGCGGAGATGGACGAAACGGACTTCGCGGACATGGTCGAGCAGACGCCCGTCCGGACCTACATGATCGAATATCGCGAGCCGTCGAAGAACGGGCGGCCCGGGAGGCTCGTCGGATGCTGCCTTTCAGACCAGCAGAACGACGGCCTTTCGATGATCTACAGCTTTTTCGACGTCGGGCCCGATATCCGCAAGGGACTGGGGACCTTCATCATACTCGACCATATCGTCCGCGCAGCGCGGGCGGGACTGCCGTACGTCTATCTCGGCTATTGGGTCGAAGGCTCCACTCGGATGGACTACAAGACCCGCTTCAGGCCGCTTGAGCGGCTGGGACGCGACGGCTGGCGGCGAATGGATGAAGTCCAGCCGGAAGCCGCCGAAACTACAGTCGAACTTCCCTTCCGCCGCGAGCGCCGGCGACTCGTCGTCGAGAGTTAATAACCCAGCGCAAGACCTCTTCAGGGCACCCCTGCGGAGAAATCGCCCCCGTTCGTCGATCCCTTGCTTGCATTTTCCTCTGCAACCCTTCTTTGGGCGCCCGACAGCAAACAACGAGGTTGCCCGGTGCTACGACAGCGCAAGCTGATTCGCCTACACGCGCCCAACGCGATCATGGTCGCCGCAGCGCTGCTGCTCGCCTCTTGCGGGTCGGCGAAGGACGGCGACCCGCGGGCAAATCGCGGTCCGGCGGCAGTCAGCTATGTCGTGGTTCAGCCGAGCAGCGTGCCGTTGACAAAGGAGCTGCCCGCACGCGTTTCCGCCTTCGAAGTGTCGGAAGTCCGGCCGCAAGTGTCGGGAATCGTGCTTCGTCGAATGTTCACGGAAGGGGCTGTCGTCCACAAGGGGCAGACACTCTACCAGATCGACCCGAGCCAGTATCAGGCGGCGGTCTCGCAGGCCTCCGCCAACGTCCGGGCCGCCCAGGCGAGTGCTGAAGCCGCTCGTGCGCTCGCTACGCGCTACAAACCGCTCGTAGAAATGGAAGCGGTGTCCAAGCAGGACTATACGAACGCCGTTTCGCAGGCCCGGCAGGCCGAGGCTGCAATCGCCCAAAACCAGGCCGCGCTTCGAGCCGCCGAGATCAATCTGAGATTCACCCGCGTCCCGGCGCCGATCAGCGGCCGTATCGGCATTTCCAACGTGACCGAGGGCGCGCTCGTGACGGCGAACCAGACGGATTCGCTGACGACCATCACCCGGCTCGATCCCGTCAATGTCGACATCCAGGAATCGGCGGCGGACCTAATCGCTCTGCGGCGTGCGCTCAGCCAGAGCGGCGTTGCGCGGACCAGCGCTCAGGTGCGGCTGAAGCTTCCCGACGGGAGCGACTATGGCTTCACCGGAACCGTCCAGTTTAGTGAAGTGATCGTCGACCAAAATACGGGGACGGTGACTCTTCGCGCGCGGTTCCCGAACCCGATGTCCGTGCTTCTTCCGGGACTGTTTGTCACCGCACAATTCGCGCAGGCGGTCGACACGACGGCCTTCCTCGTGCCGCAGCCGGCGATCACTCGCGATCCGAAAGGCAATGCGACCCTGTTCGTCGTCGGGCCCGGCAACCGCGCAGTCCAGCGGACAGTCGTCGCGGACCGGACCCAGGGCCCATATTGGGTGGTGACCGGAGGCCTCGCAGCGGGCGAAAAGGTCATCACCGAAGGGGCCGGAAATCTCAAGGATGGGGTTCGGGTGAAGCCTGCGCCCGCCAAGGCCAAGGGCGAGCCGGCGGCCTCGCCGGAGGCCGGAGTGAAGGCTCAATCGAGCGGGCAGACCGGCTGACGCA
Organism: Pseudomonadota bacterium; assembly: GCA_046733255.1. GTDB lineage: Bacteria > Pseudomonadota > Alphaproteobacteria > Sphingomonadales > Sphingomonadaceae > Sphingomicrobium. Next base: position 28,110 of record JBKPOU010000118.1, on the reverse strand, counting down.
TGTCCCGGATTTTCATCGAGCGGCCGATCTTCGCCTGGGTCATGGCGATCATCATCGTACTGATGGGAATCGGCGCGATCGTATCGCTTCCGATCGCTCAATATCCCGACGTCGCACCGACCCAGATCACGATCCGCGCAAATTATCCCGGAGCTTCGGCCGAGACGTTGGAGAACAGCGTCACGCAGGTGCTGGAGCAGGAGCTCACCGGCCTCGAGGGGCTGCTCTATTTCAACTCATCGTCGAGCTCGCGCGGCGCAGTCAGCGTGACTGCCGTATTCGACAAGGGCGTCAACGCCGACATTGCGCAGGTCCAGGTCCAGAACAAGATCCAGGCGGCGATTTCGCGGCTTCCGCAGCAGGTTCAGCAGCAGGGCGTGCGGGTGACCAAGGCGTCGCCCGATTTCCTGATGATTGTCGCGGTCTATGACCGCACGCGCAAGAGCACCAACGTCGACGTGTCCGATTGGCTTGCGACCAACCTCCAGGACGATTTGTCGCGCACCCCCGGAGTCGGTGACGTCAATGTCTTCGGCGCGAAATATGCGATGCGCATCTGGCTCGATCCGGACCAGCTCGCCAGCTTCCACCTGATGCCGTCGGATGTGATTGCCGCGATCCAGAATCAGAATGTGGACGTCGCGGCCGGAGAGATCGGCGCCGCGCCTTCGCCGGAAGGGCAGATGCTCAACGCGACCGTGACGGCCCAGTCGCGGCTGCAGACGCCGGAGGAGTTCAGGAAGATCATCGTCAAGTCCGATGAGTCGGGAGCGCGCGTGCAATTGTCGCAGGTCGCGCGCGTCGAGCTCGGCGCGGAGAACTATGGCACTATCATCCACGTCAACGGCTATCCGGGCGCCGGCATTGGCATCTATCTCGAGCCGGGCGCGAACGCGCTGACGACGGCGAAGCTGGTAAAGTCGAAGATGGAAGCCGCCACACCGCGGCTGCCTCCCGGCTACGAATTCACCTACGCGAACGATTCCTCCGACTTCATCCGGTTGTCCATCATCGAGGTCGTGAAGACGCTCGCCGAGGCGATGGCACTGGTCATTCTCGTGATGTTCGTCTTCCTCCAGAGTTGGCGGGCGACGCTCGTCCCCGGGATCGCGATCCCGGTCGTCCTGATGGGCACGTTCGCCGTCCTCTATGTGCTCGGCTTCTCGATCAACACGCTGACCCTGTTTGGCCTCGTGCTGGCGGTCGGGCTACTCGTCGACGACGCCATCGTCGTCGTGGAGAATGTCGAGCGGCTGCTTCACGAAAGGCCGGAGCTGACGACGAAAGAGGCGACGGCACTTTCGATGTCGCAGATCCAGGTCGCGCTGGTCGCAATCGCGCTTGTCCTGACCGCCGTTTTTCTTCCGATGATCTTCTTCGGCGGGTCGACGGGCGTCATCTATCGCCAGTTCTCGGCGACCATCGTCTCCGCCATGGCGCTGTCCGTCTTCGTCGCCTTGACACTGAGCCCGTCGATCGCCGCGAACATCCTTCGCCGCAAGCATGCAACGGTCGAAGAGACGTGGGTCGGACGCCGCGCTCCGGCGGTGGCGCACGCCATCGAGCGCGCGCGCGTCGGCTTCAACGACCGCTTCCAGCGGACCATCGACTGGTATGTCGGCAACGTCGGCCGGGTGGTCGAGCGCAAATGGCTGTTCCTCGGCATCTATCTTGCCGTCTGCCTGCTGCTCGCGATCCTCTTCCTCCGGCTTCCGACGGGCTTCCTTCCGCAGGAGGACCAGGGAAGCGCGATGGTTCAGTACCAGCTCCCGGCCGGAGCGACCATCGACCGGACTGGAGTCGTCCAGGAAAGGGTCGAGAATTACTTCCTGGACGGGCCCGATTCGAAGAACGTCCACGCCTTCTTCAGCGTCGTTGGCGGGGGGGGAGGCGGGGGCGGCCAGAATTCGGGCCGGATGTTCATGAACCTCGCCCCCTTCGATGATCGCCAGGGAAGCGAGAATAGCGCGCAGTCCATCGTCCAGCGGGCAACGAAGGAATTTTCCAGTCTCCGTGACGCGAAGGTATTCGCGCTCGTCCCGTCGGCGATCCGCGGCCTGGGCCAGTCGGCGGGATTCACTATGGAGCTGGAAAACAGCACCGGGCTTTCCCGTGACCAGTTCGCCGGGGCTCGCGACCGCTTGCTCACCATGGCCGAATCCGATCCTCTCCTGGAGCAGGTCCGGCTGTCGGAATTCCCCGACGTCGCAACTCTCAAGGTCGATATCGACCAGGACAAGCTTGCGTCCTTTGGGCTCAGCACCGCCGACGTGAACAGCACGTTGTCGGCGGCGTGGGGCGGCCGCTACGTCAACGACTTCATCGACCGCGGCCGCGTGAAGCGCGTCTACGTCCAGGGCGACGCGCAATATCGCGCAACCCCCTCCGACATCGACCGCTGGTTCGTTCGCAACGCCAACGGCGACATGGTGCCCTTCTCATCATTCGCGACGATCGACTGGGCAACGACTCCGACGTCGCTGTCGCGCTTCAACGGCTATCCGTCCTTCGAATTCTCCGGGCAGGGCAAGCCTGGCGTCAGCAGCGGCGATGCGATGGACCGGATGGAAGAGTTGGCGAGGCAGATTCCCGGCGTCAGCGTCGCCTGGGCCGGACAATCCTACCAGGAGCAGCTGGCCTCCGGCCAGGCGCCGATCCTCTATGCGATCTCACTGGTCGTCATCTTCCTGTGCCTAGCCGCTCTCTACGAAAGCTGGTCGATCCCGCTCGCCGTGCTCCTCGTCGTTCCGCTCGGGCTGGTGGGCGCGATCCTCGCCGTCACCTTTCGCGGACTTCAGAACGACGTGTTCCTCCAGATCGGCCTCCTCACGACGATGGGGCTGACGTCGAAGAATGCAATCCTGATGAACGAATTCGCCGAGCGAGCCGAAAGGGAAGGCAAGAAGATCATCGATGCCGCCGTCGAAGCGGCGAAGATCAGGCTCCGGCCGATCCTCATGACCAGCTTCGCCTTCATCTTCGGAGTCTTCCCGCTTGCCGTCTCGACCGGCCCGGGGGCCAATGGCCGGATTGCGATCGGCACTGCCGTGATCGGCGGAATGCTGACCGCCACGATCCTCGCCGTCTTCTACATTCCGCTCTTCTACGTTCTCGTCCGGCGCGGCGTGCGCGACGGCTTCGTCATCATTCGGGAACGCTGGAGCGGGCCGCGGGAGAAGCGGACGTGAGGCGGATTGCGGCGGTTCTCGCGCTGCTTGCGAGCGGCTGCATGTCGCTCGAGCCCGCTTATGAACGGCCTCAGCCCGCGGTTCCGCAATCGTGGCCCGTCGGCGATTCCTACCTCGTGCAGAGCGAGGCGACGCTCCCAGCCGTCACCTACAAGGAAATTTTCCGCGATCCGCGCCTTCAGACGCTCATCGCCCAGGCGCTCGCCAACAATCAGGATCTCGCGGCGGCCGCAGCCAATGTCGCGGCGGCGCGAGAGCAATATCGCATCCAGCGATCGAACCAGTTTCCCGTGGTCAATGCCGGCGCGGGCGCAGTCGTCACCGGCGATCGTGATGACGGCGCGAGCGGCAGCTACCAGGCCGGGCTTCGAGTCCCGAGCTTCGAGATCGACCTTTTCGGCCGGCTTCGCTCGCTCAGCAACGCCGAGCTCGAGCGCTATTTCGCGACGGAGGCGGGCGCCAGGGCAACGCGGCTGGCGCTGGTCGCGAGCATTGCGGACGCCTGGCTTCTGCACGCGGCCGACTCGAGCTTGCGAAAGATTGCCGACGAAACCGCGAGGAGCGCCGCGACCAGTGTGAAATTGACCCGGGCCCGGCTGGAAGGCGGAGTCTCGCCGCGCACCGACCTCAGGCAAGCCGAGGGCATCCTTGCCGCCGCCCAGGCCGATGTCGCGCATCAAACGACGCTCGTGGCGCAGGACGTGAATGCGCTTCAGCTGCTGGTCGGCGCGCCGATTGATCCTGCCTTGCTTTCCACTTCGATCGACGAGGCCGCGCCAACCGTGGCGCCGCTGCCCGCAGGCCTGGATTCGTCGATCCTGCTCCGCCGGCCGGATGTGGTCGAGGCCGAATATCAACTTCGCGCCGCCAATGCCGAAATCGGTGCGGCGCGAGCGGCGCTGTTCCCGAGTATCAGCCTGACCGGATTGCTAGGCGTGGCAAGCAGCGCCTTGACGAGCCTCTTCTCGGGCGGGGCCTTCGCCTGGACTGCTGGCGCGGACGCCACCTACACGATCTTCAATGCGGGAGCGGGCAGGGGGAACGTCCGGTTGAGCGACGCCCAGCGCCAAGCTGCCGTTGCCGATTACGAGAAGGCGATCCAGACCGCGTTCCGCGAGGTCGCGGACGCCCTGGCGAGGCGCGGGACGATGGGCGCGGAGCTCGAGGCGCGGACAAATCAGGCCGCCGCGGCAGCGGACAACCTGCGGCTCAGCGAAGCCCGCTACCGAGCCGGAATCGAGAATTTCCTCGCCACGCTGGACGCCCAGCGTTCGTCCTATTCGGCGCAGCGGACGCTGGTCGCGACCAAGCTCGACGAGGCTCGCAACCTGGTCGACCTGTACCAGGCGCTCGGCGGCGACGATTTGCTTCGTAGGACCCCCGTCGGGCCGGCTCCGGCGGGCGAGTAGCCAAAAGAAAAGGCGGCGCCTTAAGCACCGCCCTTTCCCGCCCCTGTTCGTGAACGTCGCCTAAGCGACCGCGGCTTCAGGCTGCGGCTCGCTAGCCTCGTCCGGGTCGCGAAGCACGTAGCCCCGGCCCCAGACGGTCTCGATGTAGTTCGCGCCGCCGCAAGCCAGGCTCAGCTTCTTGCGTAGCTTGCAGATGAAGACGTCGATGATCTTGAGTTCTGGCTCGTCCATTCCGCCGTAAAGGTGGTTGAGGAACATTTCCTTGGTGAGCGTCGTGCCCTTGCGGAGAGAAAGCAGCTCCAGCATCGCATATTCCTTGCCGGTCAGGTGCACCCGGGCGCCGTCGACCTCAACCGTCTTGGCGTCGAGGTTCACGGCGAGCTTGCCGGTGCGGATGACCGATTGCGAATGGCCCTTCGAGCGGCGGACGATGGCGTGAATGCGCGCGACCAGCTCGTCGCGGTGGAACGGCTTGGTCACATAATCATCGGCGCCGAAGCCGAGCGCGCGGACCTTGCTGTCCATCTCGCCAATTCCGGAAAGGATCAGGACGGGGGTCGATACCTTCGCCGTGCGGAGCTTCTTGAGCACGTCATAGCCGTGCATGTCCGGAAGGTTCAGGTCGAGAAGGATGATGTCGTAATCGTACAGCTTCCCGAGATCGAGGCCCTCTTCGCCAAGATCCGTCGTATAAACGTTAAAGCCTTCCGTCCCCAGCATCAGCTCGATGCTCTGGGCGGTTGTCGGCTCGTCTTCGATCAGCAGCACGCGCATCGCTGGTCCCCCCGTTCGCGGCCAAAAGCGTAACCCACTCTTAATGGCCTTGAAGCGTCCATTAACCATGTGAGGGATGAAGGCAAAAGGTTAATAAAGCGTAACAGGCTGGAATCCTTTGATTCGTTGCGGCAGTGCATCAGTTGGCTCAACGCACGGCTGTTTTGGAGGCTGCGATTACCGGGTCCGAAGCGGGTCAAATCACTCTTTCCGAACGAGTCCTGTTCGTCGACGGCGAGGCCATCGTCATCGACAAGCCTGCCGGCGTGCCCGTGGATACGCCGAGGGCCGGCGGCGACAGCATCGCCGCGCGGGCTGACGAGTTGAAGCTTGGCTTCATGCGTGCGCCGGTGCCCGTGCATCGCCTCGACCGCGACACGTCCGGCTGCCTGCTGCTTGCGCGCAACCCCAAGGCGCGGGCGCGGTTCGGCGCGGCGTTCGAATCCGGCCAGGTCGGGAAAGTCTATCTCGCCGTCGTCGATGAAGAGATTTTCGGCGAGGGCGCGATCGACATGGCGCTGGCCAAGATCTCCACGGCGGAGCAGGGATGGCGGATGGTTGCGGATGAGAAAGGAAAAGCGGCACGGACGGCATGGCGCGCACTTGTCTCGCGCGGCGGACGGAGCTTGATCGAGTTCCGGCCGGAGACCGGGCGCACGCACCAGATACGCGCGCACGCGCGGTATGGATTGAACGCGCCCATTGTCGGCGATCCGGTCTACGGGCGGGGAGGGGAGCTTTTGCTTCTGCACGCGTATCGGCTCGTCGTTCCGCGAGAGAACAAGCCCGCGATCGACGTCACGGCGCCGCTTCCGGACCGCTTCGGAGTGTGGCGCGATGGAGTCTGAAGACATTCCCGAGGATGCCCTCAGCGAGACGTTTCTCGCCGCAACGGGCCCGGGCGGACAGAACGTCAACAAGGTGGCGACGGCAGTGCAGCTGCGCGTCGACCTGTTCCGGCTTGGCCTTGCGCCCGACGTCTATGAGCGGCTGAAACGGATCGGCGGATCGCGAGTAACGGGTTCGGGCGAACTGCTGATCACGGCCCGCCGATTCCGGACTCAGGAAGCGAACCGGGAGGACGCGCGACGGCGGCTGGCGGAAATGATCGCCGAGGCCCATATCGTTCGGGCGAAGCGCAAGCCGACGCGGCCATCGCGAGCAGCCAAAGCGAAGCGTGTGGACTCCAAACGGCAGCGCAGCGCCGTGAAGCAGGCCCGGGGAAAGGTGAGTTTCGAATGACCTACGACTTCAAGATCGCCGCCGCCGACAAGCCGACGCTCTATCGCGACCTCGCCTCTGCCCTCGAAGGCCTAGTCGCAGGCGAAAGCGACGCAATCGCAAACATGGCGAACGCGACCGGGCTGATCTTCGAGACGCTGCCCGACGTGAATTGGGTCGGATTCTATCGCAACATCGGCGGTGAGCTGGTGCTCGGGCCGTTCCAGGGCCGTCCCGCCTGCATCCGCATGACCTTCGACCAAGGCGTGTGCGGCGCCGCGGCGAAGACTCGCCAGGTCCAGCGGGTGGAGGACGTCCACGCCTTCGCCGGGCACATCGCATGCGACAGCGCGTCGAACAGCGAGATCGTCTTCCCGCTGATCCGCGACGGCGAGGTGCTGGGCGTGCTCGACATCGACAGCCCGAAGCACGCCCGCTTCGACAAGGAGGACGAAGAGGGCCTCCGCAAGGTCGCGGAGATCATGGAGCGGGTGCTCTAGCCTACTGGCCGAGCCACTTCTTCTCCCAGGCGAAGACCTCGTCGTACCACTGGATCGAGTTCTTGGGCTTCAGCACCCAGTGGTTTTCGTCCGGGAAGATCAGCAGCCGCGACGGGATGCCTCGCCGCTGGAGAGCGGTGAAGGCCGCAATCCCCTGGGTGTAGGGAATTCGGAAGTCGTTTTCGCTGGTGATGACCAGTTGCGGCGTCTTCCAGTTGGTGACGAAATTGACCGGGTTCCACTTCTCGAACTCCGCCGGCGCCTCGTAATAAGGATGGCTGCCGTGCTCCCATTCGTCGAACCATAGCTCCTCGGTTTCATAGGCCATGGCTCGGGCGTCGAAGACCCCGTCATGCTGGACGATGCACTTGAACCGGTCGGACCATCGCCCCTCGATCCAGTTCATCATGTAGCCGCCGTAGGAGCCGCCGAGCGTGCAGGCATTGTCCTCCTCCAATTGCGGGTCGTGCGCGGTGGCGTAGGCGAGGCCCTTTTGCAGATCCTCGAGCGGCCAGCCGCCCCAATTCTGGTGGATCGCGTCGGTGAAGGCCTGGCCGTAACCGGTCGACCCGTGGAAATCGACGCTGACCGCGGCGTAGCCGGGTGCGGTGAACAGGCGCGGATTCCAGCGATAGGACCAGCTGTTGTTGAAGCTTCCCTGCGGCCCGCCGTGGACGAGAAAGGAGATTGGCAGCTTGGCCGTCGTGTTCGCCGGCTTCAGGGTCCAGCCCCAGACGGTGTCGTTGTTGGCGCCGGTAAAGCTGAACTTGTTGAGTTTGACCGGGTCGAGCTCGGACAAAAGCTCTTTGTTAACCGCCGTAATCTGAGTGACCTTGCCCTTGGCGATCCGGTAAAGATCGTCCGGCGCCAAGATGCTGTTCATCGTTGCTACGGCGCCGCCATTGGCCAGCGCGTGGACGTTGCCGAAGCTGCCGTCCTTCGTAAGCCGAGTCACCTTCCCGTTCGCCACGTCGACGCGGAAAACCGGCCCCTCCAGGGTATCTTCGGCGGTGACGAGGAGGCTCATGCCGTCGGGCGCCCATTCGATCGAGCCGACCGAGCGGTCCCATGCCTGGGTCAGAGCCCGAGTGTCGCCGCTGGCGATGTCGCGAAGCTGGACGACCTGCCGGTCGGATTCGTAGCCCGGCCGGGCCATTGCGACATAGGCGAGAGTCTTTCCGTCGGGTGAGACCGTCGGAAGGGTATCGGTCGCGTCATTGGGGTCGGTCAGGTTTACTGGAGCCGCCGAACCGTCGCTGGGCGCCTGGAAGATGTCGAGATTGGTCGACAGCGGCTCGATCCGCCCCGCCTCGCGAAGGGCGAAATAGACCGTGCTTCCGTCGGGCGAAAACGCGACCTCCTCGCCGCCGCCGAACGGTTTCGACGGCGTGTCGCCGACGAGGCTGCCCGTGAGCGCTGCGCCGGCGCCGCTGAGCTTGCCGTCCGCGATCGCAAATCCGAACAGCCGTGAGCGGACACCGGGCTCGGCCCACGTGTCCCAGTGGCGAATGAAGGTCTGGTCATAGGTTCGCCCACTGCCCGTTTCCGGCTTAGGCGGAAGCCCGGCACAGGTGAGGTCCGCACAGCGCAAGTCGCGGTCCGCCCAGACGACGAGGCGACTTGAGTTCGGCGCGACCTTGAATCCGGAGATGTCGTCGGTGAAGCTGCTGACCTGGACCGGGGCGCCGCCGATCGGCATTTGGAACAGCTGGTCGTGCTCTCCCGCCTCCATCAGGAACCACAAGGCACCATCATCGGTGAACATCGGGTCGTGGCCCTTCTCCGCGCCCGCTATCGGCCGCGGCGCGGAGCCAGCCTTCGAAAGGTCGAGCAGCATGAGCCGGTTCTTGCGCTTGTTGGCGTTGAAGTCTGTGTCGCTCAGCGTGAACACGGCGTAGCGACCGTCCGGCGAGACCGCCGGCGAGCCCATACGGTGCATCGATTGAAGGTCGGTGGCCGTCATCGGGCGAGCAAAAACGGGCGCGGCGGTGAGCGTGGCCGCAGTCGCGGCGAGCAGAGCAAGTTTTTTCATGACGCAGGCGTAGCAAAGGCTCGCCAAAGCGCAAAACTTCTAAAGCTTACGCCCCGTTATCCGTGAGATTTCGCGCCTCACATGCTCGTTGACGATGGTCGGAAGATGCTCGTCGAGCCATTCCTTTAGGACGGGGCGAAGCATGTCGCGGACCATCTCCTCGAGTGGATTGACCGCCGCGGCCGTCGGAGCGGACGCAGCGACCGTCGACAGTTCCTCCAGCGAGCTGCGCGTGTCGTCAGCCGCGGCCTGGTTCAGCAGCGGCGGCCCGAGGTCTGGCGGGGGCTCTACCGGCTCGTCGAGATGGAGCACATCCGCCTCACGCTCCTCGGGCTCGGGTTCGCTCGGCTCCTCAACCGCTGAGAGGGCGGTTCGAAGCTCCTTTTCCTCCGCGATCACTTTCTTGATCGACGCGAGGATGTCTTCCATCGAGGGTTCGCGGCCGGGACTTTGCATAAGTAACGCCCCGATATCGCTTATTGCCGGGGCGGTGTCACCCCTTGCGTGGCGGGAGCGGCACCGACTTCCGCGGGGGTCACGGTCCGCGTCGCCGCGGGCGTATGGCGGGGATCGCTCGACCAGTCGTTCCAGTTGCCGGCGACGTGCCGGTAATTGCCGAGCGGGTCGTAGAGGGGCCCGCCGTCGAGGCCGAGATCCCGCGCTTCCGCCTGGCCCATCGCATTCAAGAGCTGAAATCCGCCGACATAAGCGTCGCGGCGAGCGGTCACGAGCAGGACCTGCGAGTTCAGGAGCTCCTGCTCCGCATTGAGCACGTCCAGCACGGTGCGGGTTCCCACCGACCGTTCCGCTCGCGCGCCTTCAAGCGCCAGCTCGTTGGCCTTGACCGCCGTTTCCTGGGACGAGATCGTCTCCAGCGCGGCCTTGTAGGTCGCGAAAGCGGATCGAGCCTGGGCGACGACTCCGCGCTCGGCCCCGACCGCTTGTTCAAGGGTCTGTCCCTCAATCGCCTGGGCCTGGCGGATCCGCGCAGCGGGCTCGCCGCCCTGGTAGATCGGAATGGTCGCGGCGACGCCGACACTGGTCTGGCCGCCGGTGCTGTCCACGCCAGCCACGTGGCCGCCAAACTCGTTGACGTAGGTCCCGCTTCCCACGGCCGACAAGGTCGGAAGCCGCTGCGCACGCGCAACGTCCACGTCATAGCCGGCGGCCCTGACCTCGGCGTTGACCGCCGCGATATCGGGATTGTTCGCAAGGGCGATCTGGACCGCCTGGTCCGGAGTTGCCGGAAGCGGCGGAAGCGGCGGTGGCGGGGCGAGCGAGTCCGGCTCATGCCCGATCACTCGCCGGTATTCCTGCTCACTCGTTGCTAGCCGGCCCTGCGATGTCGCAAGGAGGGACCGGCCGAGTTCCAGCCGGGCTTGCGACTGGGCAACATCGGTGCGGGTGACGTCGCCGATCTCGAAGCGGTCGCTTGTCGCTTCGAGGTTGGTTTCGAGCACTTTCACATTGTTCTGGTTGAGCTCGACGACCGCGCGGTCGCGGATAACGTCCATGTAGGCGGAAACGGCCTCGGTGAAGACGTCGCCTTCGACACCGCGAAGATTGGCCCGGCCCGCCTCGACCCGCGTCTTCGCAGCCTCGACCGAGTTCTTGATCCTGCCGCCGGAGAACAGGGGCATGCTGACGTCCGCGCCGACCGACAGGGTCGGCCCGCTGGCGCCCGTCTCCAGGATCCCGCTTCGCGAAAGGTCGCGGTTGAGCCCCGCGGTTGCGCTGAGACGCGGGCGTCCCTGGGACCGCGCGATCGCCACCGTCGCGTCGGTCGCTTTCAAGGCCTCGCGTTCGCCGGTCAGCGTCGGGTTGGACTCATAGGTGGAGACGAGAGCGTCGCGGAGCGTGTCCGCCGATGCGGTGCCGGCGGCCAGCGCGGCAATCAGGCTCCCCGTCAAAACTCTGCGGTAACGGGCCACAGTCACTCCAAAGCTCAAAAGGTGAAAGTCCGAGGCTTCGCGAATCCGGGCAACGCAGCTGCTCCGGCGTCAGCCATCGTGTGAAGGCCGAAGCCCTTGCCGGCGCGACGGCCCACCGCAAGGCGGCAGATCCCGCGGTCGATCAGCGCCGTGCCGAGCCGCCCATGGTCGGTCAGCTGCGCAATAATCGCTTCGGGGATATGTTCTACCGCACCATCGATGAGGATGAGGTGGTAAGGCGCAGGCTGCTTCCAGCCCTGCTCGAGCGGCCCCTCCACAATGTCGATCCCGAGCTTCCGGGCCCGGTCTGCAAGCGCAGGCGAGGACTCCAGGCCAGTCACATGCAGGCCGATGGCGGCGAGCACCGACGCCGAATATCCGCTGCCGCAGCCAACCACCAGCGCCCGCTCGCCGGCCAGAGGAACCATCTCGGTCAGTAGCTTGCCGATGACCACAGGCGCAGACAGCATTCGCCCGTCGCCCATCGGCACGGAGCGGTCGATATAGGCCAGCGGCCGTGCCTCCTCGCTCACGAATTGCTCGCGCGGGACAGCCGCCATCGCTTCGACGACCGGCGGGAAATTGACACCCTGCGGCCGCAGCTGCGCGTCGACCATCGCCGCTCGTGCGACTTCATAATCCAGGACAGGGCTATGGACCGTCATTAGGTGTTCTATGCCGATAATACAGTGGAGATGCAAGCTCGGTTTATCGGCATGAGGCCGTAACGCCAAGGTGAACGGACCTTCGTTGGTCGAATTTTCGGGTCTATCGGTGTTGGGGAGGCGCGGGGCGCGAGCCTTTTCCCCGGACGACGTGGACGATGAGCGTCAGCGGCAGGACGATGCCGACGACCCAGTGGAGGGTGCTCGACCAGCCGCGGAAACCTTCAGCGGACGCATAATAGAGTGCGAGCCCGCTCAGCGTGAGGAACGCCCCGACGATGACCAGCGTGAGGCCGCTCACCCGGTTGCGCACCGCATTCCAGCCGAGCCGGACATGCACCGGGAGGAGCATTCCCGCTGCGATCAGGAAGACGTAGGCCACAATCCCGGGCCCGAGGAGGAGCCACGGGAGCGCGGGGCTCTGCTCGGGACCGAATGCACCTTCCACCTTGGCGAAATTGTCGAGCAGCAGCCAGGCGACGCCTGTGAACGTCAGCACCCCCACGGACGCATAGATGAGCCACTCGTGCCACTTCGGCAGGTCCAGGCTGAAATGGATTCGCTTCATGCCGCCACGCGAGGCGCTTGCACTGCCGCTATGGCTCCGCCTCGATCCACCACGAACGCCTGCGCCTCGGCGATATCGAGGCAGCGGCCCGTGGCTGGCGAGCCGGACAGGACAATCTTGGTCAGCGCGTCGGCGTCCATGGCGTTGGGCGCGCACACTGTCGCGGAAACCTGACCACCGGCCAGCATGAGGACGTGGCCGGAGCTGCCGTCAGGAAGGACGGAACTCGTCGCGATCGCGCCATTCGAGATGGCGACGTTGGCAATCGCCCGGCGGTCCGACGGCTGGACGACCTGCACCGGCCAGGGCTGAGGCCCGAACCCGGCAATATCGCCGCCGGCATTGACGAGACCGGATTCGCAACCCGTCGCCTTCATCGCCGCGACCGCGCGGTCCACCGCAAAGCCCTTCGCAATGCCGCCGAGGTCGACGCATGCCGGCTTCTGCAATTTCACGGTCCGACCGCACATCTCCATCCGGGTCCAGTGAGCCGCGACAGGGCGGGGCTGGCCATCGTGCAGCGGCAAATAGCCGCTTGCGATCGCCGCTGCTCCCGCCGCGACCACGTCGAAAGCGCCTTCGCTATGCCTTGACCAGAAGAAGGCGCGCTCGAGAACCGCGGCGGTCCAGGAATCCACTTCCACTGGCTGCTCATGTGCGAAGCGGTTGATCCGCGACAGGTCGCTGTCCGGCTCGTGGGCGCTCATCAGTCGGTGCGCGCGCTCGATCGCCTCGAATCCAGCCTCGATGGCCCCTTCATCGCCGGTGATCTCCACGAACGTGCCGATCAGCGGACGGCAGCGGGTCACCCTCTCAGCCATTCCTCAGCACCAGCTGCCAGGTGGCGAGGAGGCGACGCACCCCGTCAGTGATGTGGCGGCTCGAAAGCGTGGCGCCCGAGATGTTCTTGATGTCGCCGCCAAGCTTCAGCTGCGAGCCGAACCTCTTGCCCACAAACTGTTGCCTCCAGCCCGCGTTGCGGACCTCGCCCCCATAGGTCTCGCGATATTCGAGGATCTCGACCCGCTTGACTGCGCCGTCCGGGGTCAGCGCGACCGCGTAGGTGATATATTCGTGCTTGCCGAGAACTCGGTCGACGATGAACCAGCCGACGCGGCTGCTGCCCTCGCGAGCTTCCCAGACATGCTGCGTCTTCGGGACGCTCGCCCGCGACGCCTTTGCAATGGCCTTGCGCTGTGCATCGGTGAAGGTGATCGACCTATCGACCATCTTCGCGCCCGCGAACATCGCGTGCGCCGCCTGCTCGACCGACATGTAGACCGTCGCGCAAGCAGGCGCGGGCGCGACGGCGGCGATCGCGGCAGGCACGATCGTGAACCAGCTCGCGCCCGACTGCGGCATCAGAAATTATATCCGACCAACAGGCGGACCTCCCGCTTCTCGAATTCGTCCAGCGACCGGCTGCCGTTCGGGCTCGGAGCGCCGAAAAGCTGCGGCAGGTAGGACAGCGTTGCCCACCATTTCTTGCCCGCATAGTGAACCGTCGGTCCGGCAGAAACCGCATAGGCTTCGCGGTCCAGTCCGTCGGTCCAATCGGGATAGACGCTGGAATAACGGCCTTCGACGCCCGCAAACCAGCCCGGGGCGATGCGGTAGGAAAGGCCGGTCGTCACCTCCAGCTTCAATTCCTTCTCCCATTCGACCTCGCGTTCGCCGCCCTCTTCGATCTCGGCTTCCTTTTCCCACTCCGGCTCGAACACCAGGTTGGTGCCCCAGATCAGCCGGTCGTCGAGGAAGTTCTTCTGGAGAAGGAGCTTCAGCTCAAGCTCGTATTCGGTGCCGCGCTCGCCGCTGCCGCTGTGGATCTTCGACCAGCCCGGCTCGGCGTAGAGCGTCAGTCCGAACCCGTCCTTGTACGGGCTCAGCACATTATACTTGAACTCGGCCGACAGGCCCTTGAACGCGAAGTCGCGGTCGATGTCCTCCTCGCCCGCCATGCCGTGGAGGTTGTGGCTTTGGAAATTGGCGTAGCCGGCAACGGTCAGCCGGTCGGTGAAGCCGTGCTCAAGCTCGATACGATAATCCTGCGCGTCGTAATGGCCCTCGTCCTTGCCCCGGCGGTCGGTGATCCAGAGCTCGGTCTCCGTCTCGCCCTTGGGCATCGGCTCGGCCGAATAGACATAGCCGAAATAGCGTTCATCGGCCTGGGCGGAACTGGCTGCGAACGTCCCGGCAAGCAGTGCAACCAACACATAGCGTTTCATGCGATCCCCTTTTGATATGGGATCAATCGCTAATGAGAATAGTTCGCAATTGCAAGTCGCCAGTGAAAGGCGGGTGCGCGCCACGCGGATGCACCCTTGACCCTATCGCTTTTCAGAGCTTGCGGATTGCTTTTCTTCCCTCACATCGCCGGCGGGTTGGTTACGCGGCTTGCGAGACTCGTCGTCGACGGGAAGGCGCTGATGTTCTTGAACTCCTGGACGATCTTCATGCCGCTGAGCGGAGCGCCATAGATGCCGAGCCTAAGGCCGTTGCTCCCGCCGAAAGCGCCGTGCCAATCGGTAATCAGCTTGCCGTCGAGCCACGTCTGGACAAAGCCATCGCCGCCGGCGCTGAAGTGGACGCGATCGACGACATCGTGCCAGACGCCGAGGGAGTACGCGCCCTTGCCGACCGTCTTCGTGCTACCTCCGGTGAGCCGTGTCGTCTGGACGAGGCACGCCTTCGAGGGGGAAGCGGCTCCGCAATACTGCAGGCGGTTGGAGAACGCGGGCGAGCTTCCGTCGGTCGACTGGAACTGGTTCTGCGTATTCCCGAGCTTCGTTATGTCGCCGCCGGTGATTGTCGTCTTGACCGAGTAGGCGAACCAGATGTCCCGGCCCGTCGGCCAGCTGACGTTGGTGCCGATCTCCGCCCGCCGCTTGAAGTCGGCGTCGTTTGGTCCACGGTCGCTCGGCGTGTCGTGCAACTCGAAGCGCAGCGCGTTTGACTTTAGCATCACAGCATACGGGACCTTCGTGTTCCAGACCAAGCCGTTGCGGTGGCTCCACTTGTGACCGCCCCAGTTAAGATACTTTGGCGTCAGCCCGTCGGCGGCAGTGTCCAGCTGTGCATAGGTCGTGCTGGTCGAGCTGGTCGTAATCGATGTCGAATCGGTGCTGGTCTCGGGCGCCGGCTCCGACACCCGCGCCGCGTCCGTAGAGGAGCTGGACGACGAATCGGACGCGGATGTGACGCAGAGCTTGTCATAGTCCCATTTCTTGACCCACGAACCGTCGGGGCACTGGGTCCAGTGTTGGCCGCGCGAATGAGCTGGGAAGGCGAAGACGGCGGCGGTAGCCGCAATTGCGATGAGAACGCGAGTCAACCAATTTTCTCCATATTGGAGCGGTGGCCCGGCAAGATCGGCTCGCCGGGCTTCCGCGAAAGGACAGGTGATTTCGACGGAACGCAGGCCTGCGTGTCCGTGGCGTTGGTCCGCGAGTACTTAGAACGCCGGGAACATCAGTGAGCAGGCGACGAATGCGACGACAAGGGCTAGGCGATGAGATGCGGCATCGCCGCGACGAATGCCGGATCGGTGCGCCGGGCCCGCTATGCCGGCCCCGCCAGACGATGAGGCTGGATGCACCCCTTGACCGGAGACTCAAACGCCCCGAAATGCGTGCGCCTCGGCCCGATGGCGGAGTGGTTACGCAGAGGACTGCAAATCCTTGCACGCCGGTTCGATTCCGGCTCGGGCCTCCACTTCAAATCAGATAGGCAATTCCGGCGGCGGCGGCGAGCCTCTTAGGAAGCCGTGCCGCGGTTCTTGCGGTAGATCGCGACCAGGATCAGCAGGAAGGCAGCGAGGCGGATAAGGTAGACGGACCCCCGCTCCTCCGTTGGAATGTTGGCCAGGGCGAGGATGGTCTGCCCGATCCCAAGCAGCAGGAAGGCGAGCGCGAAGGCGAGGAACAGCTCCTCGCGCGTGCGCCGCCAGAATCGCAGGAAGAAAAGGGCGCAAACCGCGAAACCGAGCGCGACCGCGCCGGACAGGAAGTCATAAAGCGTCATCGCCGTCACTCCTCCTCTCCCTTCCAGATGAAACCCCACAGGAGCGAGACGATCGCCGCAAGCGCCAGCAGCAACCGGCCGAGCTTCAGGTCGATCGCGTCGGGGAACACCACCAGGTCCAGCACCAGCGCGAGGTTGTTGGCCGCCAGGAAGCCGAAGCAGATGCTGCTCCACAGGAGGAGGCCCGAGCCGTTTCGAGCATAGCTTCGTCCGAGCAGCCACGCGCAGGCAGCGCTGGTGAGAAAGCAGAGAATGTACACCACGGCTGGGAAGAGCTCGGCCATCGTCAGTCCTTCCGCAGTCTGAATGCGTCTGCAAAAGCGGTCGCGCCGCTCGCCGCCGCCGAAACGATCGCCCTCCGAACCGCGTCCGGCCGGGCCGAATAGAGCTTGGCGACCTGGTTCACGTGATCCGCGATTTCGTCGCTGATCGGCATGTAGCGGATGCCTTGGCCTTCGACGGAGAGAAAGCCGGCGGCGACCAGCTCGTCGATCGCCTTGGTGACGACGAGATCGCTCGCCCGAAGAGCCGAAACGAGGTCGTCCCTGGACCAGGCCTTGGGCTCCCGCTTCAACAAAAGCAGCAGTTCCAGGGCCCAGACCGACCGAAAGCTCGATCCGATGAATCGTAGCAGATCGTCGCTCGGGCCCGTCACGAGCCCGGGAAGGTCCTGTCGCGATGCATGGGCCGGTCCCTAGCCATTCGCGTTGGCGGATTGCAACAGCCCATCGGGAATTAACTGCGCTTTCGCTTTTTTAGGAAGAAGAAACCAAATCCTTTGATATGTATCGGATTCGCGGTCGGGGGGCCGCTTTGTTGCAACCTTTTCCGGGGGGGAGATGAGCCACACGGAGACGTAGGTGAATATCCAGGCCCCGCGCGACTTCATTGACCGCCGCCAGCTCGTCAGCGCCCTTCGTGCGCTCCGCCGCGGCGATTTCTCTGTGCGCCTCTCGGAGGACGTCGACGGGATCGATGGCGAAATCGCCAGCCTGTTCAACGAAGTCGTCGGATTGAACGAAGCCCTGACCAGCGAGTTCGAGCGGCTCGCAAAGGTGGTCGGCAAGGAAGGCAAGATCGCACAGCGCGCCCGGGTCCGGGGCGCGACGGGCGGTTGGGACAGCAAGCTTCGCGCCGTCAACGAGCTCATCGACGACATGGTCCAGCCAACGACGGAAGTCTCCCGCGTCATCGGCGCCGTCGCCAAGGGCGATCTCTCGCAATCCATGTCGGTCGAGATCGACGGCCGCCCGCTGCGCGGCGAATTCCTTCGCATCGGCAAGGTCGTCAACACCATGGTCGAGCAGCTTGGCTCCTTCGCCTCGGAGGTGACTCGCGTGGCGCGCGAGGTGGGCACTGAAGGCAAGCTCGGCGGTCAGGCGAAGGTGAAGGGTGTCGCCGGTACCTGGGCCGACCTCACCGAAAACGTCAACGCGATGGCCACCAACCTCACCGGCCAGGTCCGAAACATCGCCGAAGTGACCACCGCCGTCGCTCGCGGCGACTTGTCCAAGAAGATCACCGCCGAGGCCAAGGGCGAAATCCTCGAGCTGAAGAACACCATCAACACGATGGTGGATCAGCTCAACGGCTTCGCGTCCGAGGTGACCCGCGTGGCCCGCGAAGTGGGCACCGAGGGCAAGCTCGGCGGTCAGGCGCGCGTCGAAGGCGTCGCCGGAACCTGGGCCGACCTTACCGAAAACGTGAACTCCATGGCCGAAAACCTCACGGGCCAGGTGCGTAACATCGCCGAAGTGACGACCGCGGTTGCTCGCGGCGACCTGTCGAAGAAGATCACCGTCGACGTGAAGGGCGAGATCCTCGAACTCAAGAACACCATCAACGTCATGGTCGACCAGCTTAACGGCTTCGCCTCCGAGGTGACTCGCGTTGCGCGCGAGGTCGGCACCGAGGGCAAGCTCGGCGGCCAGGCCGAAGTGCCCGGAGTCGCCGGCACCTGGAAGGACCTCACCGACAACGTGAACTCGATGGCCGAGAACTTGACGGGCCAGGTGCGCAACATCGCCGAAGTGACGACCGCGGTCGCCCGCGGCGACCTGTCGAAGAAGATCACCGTCGACGTGAAGGGCGAGATCCTGGAGCTGAAGGACACGATCAATACGATGGTGGACCAGCTGAACTCCTTCGCGTCCGAGGTGACTCGCGTCGCCCGCGAGGTCGGCACCGAGGGCAAGCTGGGCGGCCAGGCCGAAGTGCCCGGCGTCGCCGGCACGTGGGCCGACCTCACCGACAATGTGAACCTGATGGCCGCGAACCTCACCGGCCAGGTCCGCAATATCGCCGAAGTGACGACCGCCGTCGCCAAGGGCGACCTTTCGAAGAAGATCACCGTGCAGGTGCGCGGCGAAATCCTCGAGCTGAAGAACACCATCAATACCATGGTGGACCAACTCAATTCGTTCGCCTCGGAGGTGACCCGGGTGGCGCGCGAAGTGGGGTCGGAAGGCAAGCTCGGCGGTCAAGCGCAGGTCGAAGGCGTTGCAGGCACCTGGGCCGACCTGACCGACAGCGTGAACCGCATGGCCGGCAATCTGACGGGCCAGGTTCGAAATATCGCCGAGGTGACCACCGCGGTCGCCCGCGGCGACTTGTCGAAGAAGATCACGGTCGATGTGAAGGGTGAGATCCTCGAGCTGAAGAACACCATCAACACGATGGTGGACCAGCTGAACGCCTTCGCGTCCGAAGTGACCCGCGTGGCCCGCGAAGTGGGCTCCGAAGGCAAGCTCGGCGGCCAGGCTAAGGTGGAGGGTGTGGGCGGCACCTGGAAGGATCTGACCGACAATGTGAACGAGCTTGCAGCGAACCTCACCGGGCAGGTCCGCAACATCGCAGAGGTGACGACCGCGGTCGCTTCCGGTGACCTGTCGAAGAAAATCACGGTCGACGTAAAGGGCGAGATTCTCGAGCTGAAGAACACCATCAACACGATGGTGGACCAGCTGAACTCCTTCGCTTCGGAAGTGACCCGGGTCGCCCGCGAGGTCGGTACCGAAGGCAAGCTCGGCGGGCAGGCGCAGGTTCGCGGCGTTGCCGGCACGTGGAAGGACCTCACCGACAACGTCAATCTGATGGCCGACAACCTCACCGGCCAGGTGCGCAACATTGCCGACGTGACGACCGCTGTTGCGAAGGGCGACCTGTCGAAAAAGATCACGGTCGACGTGAAGGGCGAGATCCTCGCGCTCAAGAACACCATCAACACGATGGTCGATCAGTTGAACGCCTTCGCGTCGGAGGTGACCCGCGTGGCTCGCGAGGTCGGCACCGAGGGCAAGCTGGGCGGCCAGGCGCAGGTGCCGGGCGTCGGCGGAACCTGGAAGGACCTCACCGACAACGTCAACCTGATGGCCACGAACCTCACGAACCAGGTGCGCGGAATCGCCCAGGTCGTCACGGCGGTCGCTCAGGGCAATTTGAAGCGCAAGCTAACGCTCGACGTGAAGGGCGAGATCGCGGCGCTGGCCGACACGATCAACTTCATGATCGATACTCTGTCGACCTTCGGCGACCAGGTGACCAGCATGGCTCGCGAGGTGGGTATCGAAGGCAAGCTGGGCGGCCAGGCCAGCGTGCCAGGAGCCGCCGGCCTGTGGCGAGACCTCACCGACAACGTCAACCAGCTGGCTGAGAACCTGACGAACCAGGTGCGGTCGATCGCTGAAGTCGCGACCGCCGTGACCAAGGGCGACCTCACGCGCTCGATCGCGGTTCAGGCCTCGGGCGAGATGGCGGCGCTCAAGGACACGATCAACGAGATGATCAGCAACCTGAAAGAGCAGACTCTAAAGAACGCCGAGCAGGACTGGCTCAAGACCAACCTCGCCCGTTTCTCCCGAATGCTCCAGGGCGAGCGCGACCTCGCGACCGTGTCGAACTTGATCATGTCCGAGCTCGCGCCGCTGGTGAACGCCCAGTACGGCGTTTTCTACGTCAGCAAGCGGGAGGAGGACGAGACAAAGCTCGAGCTGGTGGCGAGCTACGGCGCCGAGACGCCCGAAGAGCTGAAGCAGGAATTCCACTTGCGCGAAGGCCTCGTCGGCCAGGCCGCGGCCGACCGGCGGCCAATCCTTCTGAAGGACGTTCCGCCCGACTTCATCCGGGTCGGCTCGGGCCTCGGCCATTCGAAGCCCGCGAACGTCAACATCCTGCCCGCCTTGTTCGAGGACGAGGTCAAGGCGGTGATCGAGCTGGCCTCGTTTAGCGAGTTCAACGAAACCCACCAGAACTTCCTCAACCAGCTCATGGAATCGGTCGGGATCGTGCTCAACACAATCGCCGCGACGATGCGCACTGAAGGGCTGCTCAAGCAGTCCCAGCTGCTCACGCAGGAGCTTCAGGCGCGCCAGACCGAGCTGACGACCAAGCAGGAAGAACTGCACGCGACCAACGACGAGCTGCAGGAGAAGGCCCAGCTCCTCGAGAATGAGAAGAAGCAGGTCGAAGCGAAGAACCTCGAGATCGAGATGGCCCGGCGGGCGCTGGAGGAGAAGGCCGAGCAGCTCGCCCTGACCTCCAAGTACAAGTCTGAGTTCCTGGCCAATATGAGCCACGAGCTTCGGACCCCGCTCAATTCGCTCCTGATCCTCTCCAAGCTCCTGGCCGATAACCAGCAGCGCAACCTCAACGACAAGCAGGTGGAGTTCGCCAGGACGATCCACGCCGCGGGCGCGGACCTCTTGAACCTCATCAACGACATCCTCGATCTGTCGAAGATCGAATCCGGAACGGTGACGATCGAGGTCGGCGAGATGCCGATGCAGAGCCTCAAGCAGCACATGGAGCGGACGTTCCGCCAGCTCGCTGCCGACAAGGGCCTGGACTTCAAGGTCAAGTTCGACCCCAAGCTTCCGCAGACGATCCGGACCGACGAGAAGAGGCTCCAGCAGGTCGTCCTCAACCTCCTGTCGAACGCCTTCAAGTTCACGTCGAAGGGCGGCGTCACGCTTCACGTCCGCAGCGCCGACAAGGACTCGAGCGCGACCAATCCGGCGCTTCGCGGCCACCGCAAGGCGATCGAGATCGCCGTCAGCGATACCGGCATCGGCATTCCCGAAGAAAAGCAGCGGCTGATTTTCGAGCCGTTCCTGCAGGCCGACGGAACGACCAGCCGCAAATATGGCGGTACCGGCCTCGGCCTCTCGATCAGCCGCGAGATCGCCCGGCTCTTGGGAGGCGAGCTCCAGGTGCGCTCGAAGCCGGGCGAAGGGTCGACTTTCACCCTCTACGTGCCGCTCGAGGCGCATGCTGAGATCGTCGCTGCGCCGGGAACTCCCGCGCGCTACGACAATAGCGGTGCCGTCGTTCCGACCGCACTTCCTACCAACTTCGAGGTGAGCGACGACCGTGACGATCTCGGCAACGATCCGTTCGTGATGATTGTCGAGGATGATCCGACGTTTGCGACACTGCTGCTGGATGCGGCGCACGAAGCGGGGCTGAAGGGCGTCATTTCGACGGCCGGAGCGGGGACGCTGGCGATGGCGCGCAAGCTACAGCCGGCGGCGATGACCCTCGACCTCGGCCTGTCGGACATCGACGGGTTTGTCCTTCTCGACCTCCTGAAGCACGATCCCGACACCAGCTCCATCCCGATACACGTCATTTCGGGCGCTGAACGGAGTGGAACGGCGATGGGAATCGGCGCCGCGGGAGTGATTGGCAAGCCGGCCGAAAGAGCGGACCTCGTGGCCTTGTTCAAGAGTGTCGCCCGCGAGGCTCGCAAGCAAAAGCCCCGCAAGGCGCCCAGGCGCAAGGAAGCGTCACCGGCGAAGCGGCCGATGCCGGAGCTTGCGGGAGCGAAGGTTCTCATCGTCGACGACGACATCCGAAACATCTTCTCGCTCACGAGCGTTCTTGAAAGCCACGACGTGGAAGTCTTGCACGCCGAGAGGGGGAGAGACGGAATCCTAATTCTCGAACAGATGCCTGACATCGACGTCGCACTGATCGACATCATGATGCCCGACATGGACGGCTACGAGACGATGAAGCACGTGCGGCAGAAATCCGAGCTTGCCGACGTTCCGCTGATCGCGGTGACCGCCAAAGCGATGAAGGGCGACCGCCAGAAGTGCCTCGACGCCGGCGCTTCCGATTATATTGCCAAGCCTGTCGACATCGAGCTTCTGCTCGCGCTCGTCCGCGTGTGGGTGGCAAGGGCGCGCGAAGCGGCCGTTGCTTCGGCAAGCCCGGTCGCGGCGGAGGCGGCGGAGTAGAGGTGAACCGCCCGCTGGACGATATGCCAGCCGTTAAGCGGCCGGACGATGCGCAACCTTTGGCTCCGCCCGGGAAGGAGCGCGCCTCCGTCCTGCTGGTCGACGACGACGAGCGCAACCTGCTCGCGGTCAAGACGATCCTCGAGGATCTCGGGGAAGTCGTGATCGCCCGGTCGGGAGAAGAGGCGCTCCGCCACCTCCTCAAGGGCGAGTTCGCGGTGATCCTGCTCGACGTCTACATGCCGGGAATGGACGGCTACGAGACCGCCCAGATCATCCGCGATCGTGACCAGACGAAGGGTATCCCCATCGTCTTCCTTTCCGCGGTGAACAAGGAAACCGAGCATCTGATGCGCGGCTATTCGATGGGCGCCGTCGATTATGTCTTCAAGCCGGTCGATCCGATCATCCTGCGCTCGAAGGTTTCGGTGTTCGTGGAGCTTTTCGAGAAATCGAAGGAAATCGAGGCCAAGGCGCGCCACGAGCAGGCACTGCTCGACGCCAATTTGCGCGCCAATTCCGAACGGCTCCGCGCCGAGCAGGAGCTTCGCCGTTCCGAGCAGCGGCAGGCGGCGATCATCCAGTCGCTGCCGATGGTGCTGTACCTGGAGCCGTGCGATTCCCATCCGCGCCAGCCGAGCTACGTCAGCGGCGACCTTCGCGCCGTCACCGGCTACACCCATGAGGAGGTCCTGAAGGAGCCGCACCTCTGGTCCGAACGGCTACATCCGGAAGACCGCAACCGCGTCATCGCGGCCATGGAGGCCCGGCGGAAGAGCGGGCACTCGTCGGTCGAATATCGCTGGTGCTGCGCCGACGGCAGCTACAAGCATTTCCTCGACCAGGCGGTTCTCCTGAGGGACATTGACGGCAGGCCTGTCGAGTTCGCCGGCACGCTGACCGACATCACCGAACAGCGGTCGCTGGAGACGCAGCTGATTCAGGCGCAGAAGATGGACGCGATCGGCAAGCTCACCGGCGGCATCGCGCACGATTTCAACAATCTCCTCGCCGCAGTAATCGGCGGCCTCACGCTGCTGGAGAAAAAAGCTGCCCTGAAGGAGCCGGAGCAGCGGATCCTCGTGATGACAAAGCGGGCGGCCGAGCAGGGCAGCGAGCTTGTCCGAAGGCTCCTCGCCTTCGCCCGCCGGCAGAAGCTCGAACCACGGGTGATCGACCTCAACGCGCTTCGCGAAGCGGTGTCCGATTTGCTCACGCATACGCTCGGCGGTCTGGTCGCGATCGACTGGCGAATCGGCGAAGATGTGTGGAGCGCATTTGCCGACCAGGCCCAGCTGGAGCTGGCCCTGGTCAATCTCATCATCAACGCGCGAGACGCCATGCCCATGGGCGGCACCGTCACCATCTCGGCGGACAACCGCGAGGTCGCACAAGAGGAGATTCCGAGCGTCGAAGCCGGCGATTATGTTCGCCTGGCGGTGAGCGACACCGGCACGGGCATCACCCCGAACGACCTTGAAAAGGTGATGGAGCCATTCTTCACGACAAAGGAATTCGGCAAGGGCAGCGGCCTTGGCCTGAGCATGGTCTATGGATTCGCGAAACAGTCGAACGGCGGGTTCACGCTCCAGAGCAAGGTCGACGAAGGGACCATTGCGGAGCTGTGGCTGCCGCGCGCGCCGGAGGGGGCGGCGATCGCCGAGCCGCCAGCTCGCGAACGCAAGCGCAGCCGGACGGCCCGCAAGTTGGCTGTGCTGCTGGTCGATGATCATGCGCAGGTGCGCAGCACGACTGCGGCATTGCTCGAAGATCTCGGCCACACCGTCGTCGAGGCTTCCGACGGAGCGCAGGCGATCCGAGTGCTCGAGGATCAGGATTGCGCTTTCGACGTGATGATCAGCGACTATGCGATGCCCAACCTGTCCGGGACCGAATTCCTTCGCGTGGCGCACCGCATGTGTCCGGACGTCCCGGCACTGATCATCACCGGCTATGCCGATTCCGAAGCCATCCAGGACCGGCCGGAGGGCGTCGAGATTTTGCAGAAGCCCTTCACCCCGGCCGATCTGGAGTCGGCGATCGAAGGAATCTGCCGCGCCCGGCCTTCGGGAACGCAGGCAAGTCGGCCGTCAAAACGCGCGCGAAGCGAGGGCTAGCTCTCAGATCACGATTCGGATGTTGGCGCCGCCTTCGGGTGCGTCCGCGACGCAGATCGAGCCGCCATGGGCAAGCGCGACCTGCCGAGCGAAGCTGAGCCCGACCCCGCTTCCGCCCTTGTGGGTGGTGTAGAAGGGAAGGAAAATGTCCTCCCGCCGTTCCTCGGGAATTCCTGGGCCGTTGTCGCGAACCTCGATCCGGCAACTGCCGCTCGGCTCGCGGGCAATGGTCAGGCCGATCGCCGGAGACTCCACCTCGGCGGTCGCGCGGATCGAGTTGCGGAGGAGATTTAAGACAGCCTGCGAGAGCAGTTCGGGGTCGGCGCTGACGCTTAGCGACTTGGGCTTGATGTCGAGCTTCGTCTCGATCTCGCGGTCGGCTGCGCTCGTCAGCGAAAGGCGCAGGATCTCCTCCGCCCACGGCTGCGCGAGGAAGGATCGCCGATGCACTTCGGGCGATTGGGCGAATTCGCGATAACTTTCGACGAACCTCAGGATTCCTTCCGCGCGACGGGCAACCGTCTCGGTCGCCAGCCGCGCATCGGCCAGGTCCCCGTCGGAATCCTGTGCGGAGGCCACCATCTCCGCGCTCGACCGGGCGAGCGACGTAACCGGCGTCAGGGAGTTCATGATCTCGTGGGTGAGGACGCGGACCAGATCGGCCTGCGCCGCGACCTCGAGCGCACCGAGCTCGCTCTGCACCGGCAGGATCGAGAGGATCTTCACGGGATTGTCGAGCCGGGCGACCTGCGCCGATGCGAGGATCGCCTTTTGCGGGACCTCGTCGAGGAACAGGCGAGTGATCTTGCGGGTGCCCGGCGGAAGCTCCGCTGCCGCTGCAAGCTCAGGCCCCAGCGCCTCAAGGTCGGAAAGGTGATGGAGCGCGTGGCCGCCGAAAAGCTGCCGAGCCGATTTGTTGAGGAGCTTCACGCGGCCCTGCTCGTCGATCGACACCAAAGCGCTTGGCGCGTCGTCGACGATTGCCGAGAGGTAACGCGCCTCCGCCGATTCCTCCATGTGCCGCTTCTGCAGCCCCTTGAGGGCGGCATCGAGCGCATCGCCGAGGACGTCGAACCCGCCTCCGCTAGGGTCGGAAAACCGCTGCGAATAATCCTCGAAGCGAACGGATTCCACGAACCTGGAGACGAGGAAATTCGTGCGCCGGATATAGTCCCACAGGCTGGCCAGTGCGACGAAGGTGATAATGGCGGCGATGATCCGCCCCGCGCGCAGATCGGGCATCGCCAGCGACTGGGTGAAAATCCCGATGCTCAGCACCAGCAGCGCCGAGCGCCAGGCGAGCCCGAATTCGAACTTGCGCCTAAAGTCCATATTTCTCCATCCGGCGGTAGAGCGAGCCGCGGCTGAGGCCGAGCTCGTTCGCGGCGAGCGAAATGTTGAAATGGTGCATCCTCAGCGCTCGCTCGATCATCTGCTTCTCGAGCTGTTCGAGGTTGAGGCTCGATCCGACCACCGGCACTGCCGGGCTGCTGGGCCGCAGCGGAAGCGGGAAATCCTCCATGGCGTAAGCGCTTCCGTTGGCCATGATGACGGCACGCTCGGCGGCGTGGCGGAGCGCCCGGACGTTGCCCGGCCAGTCATGGCTGACGAGCTCCGCAAGCACCGCCGGCGGAAGCTCCCGCTCCGGCTTTCCATATTTGCGGGCGTAGAGGCCTAGATAATGGTCGAGCAAAGGCTCGATATCGTCGCGCCGGTCGCGGAGCGGCGCGATGTGGATTTCGATCGTGTTGAGGCGGAACAGCAGGTCCTCCCGGAAACGATTGGGATCGCCAAGCTGTTCGCCCGAAAGGTTGGTCGCGGCGACAACCCGGACGTCAATCGGCACGGCGCGGTTCGAGCCAACCGGAACGACCTGCCGCTGCTCGAGCGCGGTCAGCAGCTTGGGCTGAAGGTGGATCGGCAGGTTGCCGATCTCGTCGAGGAATAGCGTGCTCCCGTCGGCCGCCTTCAGCCGGCCCATCCGCTCACCCGCAGCCCCGGTGAAGGCGCCCTTCACGTGGCCGAACAGCTCGGAGTCGAACAGGTTCTCGCTGGTCGCTCCGAGATCGATCGCCACCATCGGCTTGTCGCTCCGGTTCGACAGGCGATGGATTTCGCGGGCGACGATTTCCTTGCCCGTTCCGTTCTCGCCGAGGATGAGGACGTTGGCGTCCGTCGGCGCGGCGCGGGCGATCAGCTCGCGAACGCGGCCAATTGCCTCCGACGCTCCGATGAGCGGCGTTTCGACCGCCTGGCCAAGCTCGACGGCGCGTCCGCGCTCGACCTGCGCATCGATCCGGCTTCTTCGCAGGGCCGCAGCGCTTCTTACGGTCGCCAGCAGCCGCTCGTTGCTCCACGGCTTGGCGACAAAGTCGCTGGCGCCGCGCTTGATCGCTTCGACTGCCACGGAGACGGCCCCGTGAGCGGTGATGATGACCACTGCGGACTCGGGATCCTGGTCCATGATCCGGGCAAGATAATCGAGGCCCTCGCGCCCGTCGGTGGCGGCCCGCTCGAAATTGAGATCGAGGAGGATCGCGTCCGGCCGCTCGCGCCTGAGATAGGCGAGCAGCTCGGCCGGCGAGGGCAGGGTCTCGATGCGGTCGAACAACTCGCGAAGCGCAAGCCTCGCGGCCAGCGCGATATCGGGGTCGTCGTCAACGACCAGCGCAAGCTTGAACGGCTTGTCCATCGCGCCCCTCCCTAGACCGCTTGTCCGGAATCGAACAGTCGTTAGTCTGTTCGACAGCCGCGGCCGCCCGTTTGGCACATGGCTTGCAACGAAGGGGTCATGGAGAGTGGGAAAATATTGCGATTTCATAGCGAAACGGCCGTTTCCGCAGCTGCAAAACTGTCCGCATTCGGACATTTGCTGGCCGGAAGCGGACAATGAGCCTGGTCGAATTGCGCCAGACACGGCGTGACGAGCCGGTGAGCGGCGGCGCGATGGACCGCGTCATCGAGCGCAAGGGAATCGACCGGAGGATTCTCATCGCCGGAGGCGCAGGCCTGGCGATCCTGCTGCTTGTCGTCTTCTGGCTCTTCGCGCCGAGCGCCGACAGCCAGAATGTCGCGCGCGACCGTCTGTCGATCGCAACGGTCCAGAATGGCGTCTTCGAAGACTTCCTACCGCTTCGGGCGCGAGTGACGCCCTTGGTTACCGTCTATCTCGACGCCGTCGAGGGCGGGCGCGTCGAGAGGAAGCTGGTCGAGGACGGCGCTCAGGTCACTCAAGGCCAGATGCTCGCGGTCCTGTCGAATGCCGAACTACAGCTGTCGACACTCGAGAAGCAGGCGGAAGTCGAGCAGCAGCTGAACAACATGCGAAGCCAGGAGCTCGCGCTCGTCCAGTCGCACAACGCCAATATGCGCGACGTCAACCAGGCGGAAACCGAACTTGCGAAGGCGAAGCGCCAATACGACCTGCAGAAGGCGCTCGCGGAAAA
>JBKPOU010000117.1:0-4808 GCA_046733255.1 Pseudomonadota bacterium | reverse complement strand
GGCGTTTCGTGGCGAAGCGCCTTGAGCAGCCGGCCGATGCCCCAGCCGCTTCCGGCCGATCCGAACAGGACCGGGACGCCGAGGCTCTCGCCGGTTTCGCGCGCCAGGTCCTGGAGCACGCGGTCCTGGTTGGGAGTCTGCTCCATCACCAGCTGCTCGAGAAGCTCGTCGTCATGGTCTGCGAGTTGCTCCAGCATCTGGTTCCGAGCTTCATGCTCGCGGTCCTGGAGATCGCTGGGGATGTCGATCTGCTCGCTGTCCTTGCCGTTGTAATGGAACGCCCGTTCGAGAGCGAGGTCGACGAATCCGGTGATCTTCTCGCCGTCGCGGATCGGAATCTGCCGGGCAATCAATTGCGACACGCTGATCGGCTGGAGAGCGGAGAGGAGATCGCGGATCCGTCCATGCGCCTGATCGATCCGGTTGACGAAGATGATGTGCGGGATTCCCTGTTCGTCTAGGGTCCGGAGCGCGGGAGCTGCCAGCGGCGCTCGAGCTGGGTCGGGATCGACAACCACGATGGCGAGGTCGGCAATGGCGATGCCGCGCGCGCCGTCGGCAGTGAAGCCGACGGAGCCGGGCGCGTCGACGATGGCGAAGTGATCGCCGAGATAGTCGAAATTGTAGAGGTTCAGTTCGGTCGAGCCACCGCGCGAGCGAGCTTCCGGGCTTGAGTCGCCGATGCTGGAGCCGTTGGCGACGGAGCCATGCCGATCGGTCGCTCCGGCAGCGAACAGGAGCGCCTCGGCGAGGCTGGTCTTCCCCGCGCCGGCCGGTCCGACCAGCGCGATTGCTCGGGTGCCGTTGGTTTTAGCGCCGTTGGTGGTGGGCATGCGACTCTCCTCTCGTCCGTGGCAGCGGGCGCGCGAGTCGCTTCCTCATGAAGGCGCTCACGCGCTCTTCCGAAACGAACAGCGTCGGACTCTTTGCACGGGAAGGCAAGCCCCCCGGAACAGCAATCCGCCCCAGGTTTTGTTCGCCCGATGAGCAAAGCCCAACGATCGCGAACCGACCCCCGCGGCCATCGCGCAAGCTCGCCGTGGCAGATGCCCGCGCGGGCCTGGAAAGACATCGCCTCGCGAACGTGGAAACGGACGTGGCAGGACAATGTCGGCCTCGTCTCGGCGGGAGTTACCTATTACGGATTCCTGGCGCTGGTGCCGCTGATCGGCATCATCGTGTTGTTGTACGGGCTGTTCGCGGACCCGCAGACCGTGGTCAGCAACGTCCGGGCGATCACCGCCATTTTGCCGCCCGATGTCGCGCAGCTCATCGCCGACCAGCTGATCGCCGCGGTGAAAACGACGAAGGAGACGAGAGGACTCGGAATCATCGTCGCGCTGATCGTCGCGCTCTACGGCGGGACCAATGGCGCGGGAGCGATCATCACCGCACTCAACATTGCCTATGAGGAGAAAGAGAAGCGGTCCCTCGGCCGTTTCTATTTGCTCGCGGCGGTCATGACCGTGGGCGCTGTCGTCCTGGCGGTGCTCGCATTGGTGAGTGCGACCTCCCTCGCCTTCCTGGGAAGCCTCGTTCCGGGGACTTCGCCTCTGTTCGTGAGTATCGGACGGTTGGTGGGTTATGCCGCACTTACCCTGGTGGCGTCCGCAATCGCCGCGACGCTCTATCGCTTCGCTCCGTCGCGTGAGGATGCGCGGTGGGTATGGATCACGCCGGGATCGGTGTTCGCGGCGGTCACGTGGCTGCTGCTGACTCTCGCCTTCACTTTCTACGTTACGAGCGTCACCGACTATGACGTCACCTACGGCTCACTTGGGACGATCATCGTCCTGCTTAGCTGGATCTACCTGTCGGCCTACGCCCTGGTCTTCGGGGCGGAACTCAACAGCGAGATCGAGCACCAGACCGCGAAAGACAGCACGACTGGGAAGCCGAAGCCTTTGGGCAAGCGCGGGGCCTGGGCGGCCGACCATGTCGCCGACGACGACGAGCCGGACAGGGAAGATGCGCCGTCGATGGCAGAGGCGACTCCCGAAGCGCCGACAGTGAAGAAGGGCTAGGCTGCCGGAAGCAGCTTCTTTTCGCCCGCGAGCTTGATCAGCGCCGCCTGCAGCTTCTCGAAGGCGCGAACCTCGATCTGGCGGATACGCTCGCGGCTGACTCCGTAGACCTGGCTCAGCTCCTCGAGAGTCTTCGGATCGTCGGTGAGCCGCCGCTCCGTGAGGATGTGCTTCTCGCGGTCGTTGAGGCTGTCCATTGCGTCCATGAGCAGGTCGTGGCGGACGCGGCTTTCCTCATCCTCTGCGATCAGCTCGTCCTGAAGGGGGCCGCTGTCGACAAGGAAGTCCTGCCACTGGCTTTCGCCGCCTTCGTCGCCCTTGAGGCTGACGTTGAGCGAGGTGTCGCCGCCCATCGCCATCCGGCGGTTCATCGACACGACCTCTTCCTCCGTGACCCCGAGGTCGGTCGCGATCTTGGTCACGTCGGCCGGCTTGAGGTCGCCTTCCTCGAACGCGTCGATCTGGTTCTTCATCCGGCGAAGGTTGAAGAACAGCTTCTTCTGCGCCGCGGTGGTGCCCATCTTCACCAGGCTCCACGAGCGCAGGATGAATTCCTGGATCGACGCCCTGATCCACCACATCGCATAGGTGGCGAGGCGGAAGCCGCGATCGGGCTCGAACTTCTTCACGCCCTGCATCAGGCCGATATTACCTTCGCTGATCAGCTCGCTGACCGGAAGCCCGTAGCCGCGGTAGCCCATGGCGATCTTCGCCACGAGGCGAAGGTGCGAGTTCACCAACTTCGCTGCCGCGTCCGTGTCGCCATGCTCGCGCCAGCGCTTGGCGAGCATATATTCCTCCTCCGGGGCGAGGATCGGGAACTTCTTGATTTCGGCAAGATAGCGGTTGAGTCCCGCCTCCCCGCCTGACGCGGGGATCGATACTATTCCGCCCGACTGTGCTGCCATTCGATCCTTCTCCCTGGGCCGGCGCTTCTAAACGGACGCCTGGCCGCGTAATTCTTATACACGAAGTTGATTGAACAGTTCCTGCATGTCCGCCGGCATGCCGCTTGAGAACGATAGGCGGTGCTTCGTTACGGGGTGGGTAAAGCCGAGCTGAGCGGCATGTAAAGCCTGCCGGTGAAAGCCTAAGCTTTTCAACAGTTCGCGATGCGCCCTGCCGCGGCCGTAAACCGGGTCGCCGAGAAGGGGGTGACCGATCGAGGCCATGTGCACTCTGACCTGATGCGTGCGGCCGGTCTCGAGCGAGCATTGGATCAGCGCGGAATCTTCCAGGATTTCGAGCCGTTTCCAGTGAGTGACGGCCCGCTTGCCGCGAGCGCCCTCGACGATGGCGATCTTCTTCCTGTCCGCGCTGGAGCGGGCGAGCGGCGCATCAACGCTCCCCGCTGCGCTTTTCGGCAGTCCCGAGACGATCGCCAGGTAGCGGCGGTCGACGGAATGGGCCGCGAACTGCTTGGCAAGACCCTCATGCGCGACGTCGGTCTTGGCGACGACGAGCAGGCCGGACGTGTCCTTGTCGATGCGATGGACGATTCCGGGCCGCGCAATGCCACCGATTCCGGATAAAGACGCGCCGCAATGGTGAAGAAGCGCGTTCACTAAGGTACCGTCCCGGTTCCCCGCCGCAGGATGGACGACGAGGCCCGCAGGCTTGTCCACGACGAGCAGGTGCGGATCCTCAAAGACGATTGCCAGTGCGATGTCCTGCGGCTCGTTGTGCGCCGGCTCGGGCTCGGGGACCTCGAGCCGGTAGCGTTCGCCTCCAGCGACCTTAACCGCGGGATCGCGCAGCGCCGTCTCGCCAGCGCTAAGTTTTCCGTCGCGGATCAGCGCTTTCAGCCGCTCGCGCGAGAGCGTCGGAACCGCGGCGGCGAGCGCGCGATCGAGCCGCCAGCCGTTATGCCCGGACTCGAGCGTCACCTCGATTATCTGCGATCCCCCCACGAACACGATATTGTGAGTCTCCAACAGCCGTTCAAGGCGGCGCCGCCTTGCGCGAGCGCGAGGACTGGCCCATTCACGCGCCGCATGAACTCAGTCGATTTCGCAAGCCTGCTTTGCTCGCGACTCTGCCACGACCTTATGTCGCCCGTCGGAGCGCTCAACAACGGCATCGAATTGCTCGCCGACGAGCAGGATCCGGACATGCGCGACCGCTGTATGGAGTTGCTCTCGGACAGCGCGCGAGTGACCGCCAACAAGCTGAAATTCTTCCGGCTCGCGTTCGGGGCGGCGGGCGGATTCGGCGAAGCGGTGGATGCGAACGAGGCGAAAGCCGCGCTGCAAGGCCTGCTCGGAAGCGACGGCAAAATCGAGCTCGGATGGATGGTCGGGGATGCAAAGCTTTCGAAAAGCGCGACGAAGCTGCTCCTCAACCTGGCGCTGATCGCCGCCGACGCGCTGGTTCGCGGCGGCCGCCTCGACGTCGGGGCGGAAAACGGTAGCGGAACGGAAATCGCGATTCGAGCGGAGGGTCCGCGCATCGTTATCGACACGGCGATCCGCGACACGCTCGTAAGCGGGGCCGAGGAGGGCGTGGAAGCGCGCACCGCCGGTGCGTGGCTCGCGCACAGCCTGGCGAATGAAGCGGGAGGCTCGATCCAGCTGTCGCAGCCTTCTCCCGAAATCCTGGTGATTGGAGTTGAGCTCAAGCACGCAGGCTGACTGCGCCGGTGGGGCGCAAGCCGGCACCGGAGACGGGATGACACTGCTCCCGCCGCTGTTTAAAAACCGGTCGTGGACGCGTCGCCGAAGGCTGTTCAGCACCAACTGGAACCCAATCGGGCGGAACGCGGAATTCGCCGCGATATTCAACTAC
>JBKPOU010000116.1:0-22402 GCA_046733255.1 Pseudomonadota bacterium | reverse complement strand
GCGCCGCAATCCGTTCGAA
This sequence comes from Pseudomonadota bacterium, assembly GCA_046733255.1. Taxonomy (GTDB): domain Bacteria; phylum Pseudomonadota; class Alphaproteobacteria; order Sphingomonadales; family Sphingomonadaceae; genus Sphingomicrobium. Next base: position 22,383 of record JBKPOU010000116.1, on the reverse strand, counting down.
GCGGGAGTGCTCGACCCAAGCCGGCTGGGTCTCGGGGCGGATCCGTGGGGCAATGCGAGCGGGGTATTCCTGTCGTCCCTGATGCGGCGGATGGACACGCCGATCGCCTCTCGCTGGGCCCATATCGCGCTCCGCAATGCGCTCATCGCCGAGGCCCATTCGCCGCACGGCGTCAATCCGGTCGACTGGGCCGCGGAAAGGGCCTGGCTGCTCCTCCGGATGGGCGAAGCGGATGCGGCGCGGCTGCTCGTCTCCAGCGTCGACACCGACCGTTTCACTCCAAAGATGGTGCAGGTCGGGGTCCAGACCGCGCTCGCGACATCCGACCCGCTCGGCCTGTGTCCGCTGATCGACGGGATACGCAAGGCGGAGTCCCGCGTCCTGCCGCTCGTGCAGGCGATCTGCGCGGGGCTCAACGGCGAGCCGGAATCGGCGGCTGCCCAGATCGAGGCGGCGCGCCGGCGCGGTCCGATCGGCGGAATCGACCTGACGCTGGCCCAGAAGGTAGTGGGCGCTACCTCGGATTCGGGAAGCGCGGCGACGATCGAATGGGAGCCGGTGGAGGGACTGACCTCGTGGCGGTACGGCCTTTCGACCGCGACCGCGATGAAGCCGCCGCAGCGTCTCATCGATTCGGCGTCGCCGCAGCTGCGCGCCTGGTATGCGCGGGCGCCGATGATCCCGTTCCAGGACCGGCTGCAATCCGCCTGGATCGCGACCGGGCTCGGCGTCTTTTCGTCGCAGGCGCTGATCGACGTTTATTCGTCGATCTACGATGCGACCGATCCCAATGACCTCAGCGGTACCGACGCCTGGCAATTGCGGCTGGCGTTCGCCGCGACCGACCAGAAGGCACGACTCAACGCGATGCGCCATTTCTGGCGCCTCGGCGAGGACCGGGTGCAGCGCCAGGCAGCGCATGCGCTGCTTGCGGTCGCGGCGGCCCGGATCGAACCGAGCAGCGAATTGCAGGCCGACGCCCCAGATCTTATCGCATCGATGCTTGCGGCGGGCCTCGACCGCGAGGCTTCGCGCTGGGCGAAGGCCCTGGACCAGATGGACGACGATGAGGCCGACCGCTGCTGGGCGATGCTTGCCCTGGCAGCGCCGGAAGGTACGCCGGTCGACGTCAGCGCCGGCCGGGTGAACGCCTTCATCGGCCGGGACAAGAGCACCGGCCACAAGCGGAGCGCGTTCGTCGTCGCCGGGCTCGCCGCACTTGGCCGGCTCGACGCGGGCGCCGCTTCGCGACTAAACGCTCGCTACCGCCTGCACATCGAACGAACCTCGCCCTGGACCCAGATGGTCGACGCGGCCGCACGCCGAAACCAGGGCGGGAGCGTGCTCGTGCTTGCTGGTACCGGTCTCCAGGCGCGCGATTTCGAAGCCGTTCCGTCGGCCCATCTCTTCCACATCGTGATGGGGCTGCGGAACAGCGGGCAGGACTATATGGCGCGGATGGTCGCCGCCGAGGCGCTCGCCCGGACATGAGCTTGTCCGGCCAGGCGTTGGTCGACCGCTTCCTCGACATGCTCGCCGCCGAGACCGGAGCTTCGCAGAACACGCTCGCTGCCTATCGAAGCGACCTCGCGAAGGCCGAGCAGGACCTCGGCGGCGATCTCGGCAGCGCCGACCGCGATGCCTTGGCCAGGCTCGGGGCAAAATGGTCGGCTCTTGCGGCCTCGACCGTCGCTCGGCGAGCGTCGGCGCTCAGGCGATTCTACCGCTTCCTCGTCGACGACGGCCTCCGCTCGGACGATCCGTCGGCGGGGCTTCCAAAGCCGAAGCTGCAACGCCCGCTGCCGAAAGTCCTCAGCGAAGCCGACGTCGAGGCAATCTTCGAACGTGCGGGGGACAGGGCGGCGAGCGGCGAGCCGCTTGCCCAGCGCAACCTCGCGCTTCTCGAGCTTCTTTACGGTTCCGGCCTCAGGGCGAGCGAGGTCATCTCGCTACCGAGAGCAGCCGTGCGCGAAGGCCAGCCGTTCCTCATCCTTCGCGGCAAGGGATCGAAGGAGCGGCTGGTGCCGATTTCGAGCCGCGCCGAAGCCGCTGTCCGGGATTGGCTGCAAAACGTTCCGGCGTCCAGCCCATGGCTGTTTCCGACGGCCAAGACGTACATCACCCGGGTTCGCCTGTTCCAATTGGTGAGGGAGATGGCCGCGGATGCCGGCATACCGCCGGACCGGATCAGCCCGCACGTGCTTCGCCATGCCTTCGCGACTCACCTTCTATCGGGAGGCGCAGACCTTCGCGTTCTCCAGGCGTTGCTCGGCCATGCCGACATCGCGACAACGCAGATCTACACGCATGTCGACGCGGCGCGGCTGGTTCAGCTTGTGAACGAACGCCATCCGCTCGCGACGCGCGGTCGTTGACGCTCCGGCCCGGCGCTTATACGCCGCGCTTCGCATGTTGACGTACCTCGACTTCGAAAAGCCGATCGCCGAGCTGGAAGCGCGAGTGCGCGAGCTCAAGGAGACGGCGGACAACGGTGACCTCGATATCCAGCCCGAGGTCGAGAAGCTCGAGGTCAAGGCGTCGAAGCTGCTGACGGACACTTATTCGAAGCTGTCGCCCTGGCAGAAGGCGCAGGTCGCGCGGCACCCCGAGCGGCCTCACTTCAAGGACTATGTAGCGGGTATCGCCGACGAGTTCATGCCGCTGGCGGGCGACCGCTCGTTCGCCGAAGATCCGGCGATCATCGGCGGCTTCGCGATGATCGACGGCCGCAAGGTGATGCTGATCGGCCATGAGAAAGGCGAAGACACGGCATCTCGTCTCAAGCACAATTTCGGGATGGCCAAGCCGGAAGGCTACCGCAAGGCGATCAGGCTCATGCGCCTTGCCGACCGGTTCGGGCTTCCGGTCGTGACCCTTGTCGATACGCCGGGCGCTTTCCCGGGGGTCGAGGCGGAAGAGCGCGGGCAGGCGGAAGCGATTGCCCGCTCTACGGAGGAATGCCTGGAGCTCGGCGTTCCGATCGTCGCAGCAATCGTCGGCGAGGGCGGCTCCGGAGGCGCCGTCGCAATCGCGACCGCCAACCGAGTCCTGATGTTCGAGCATGCCATCTATTCGGTGATCTCGCCGGAAGGCTGCGCGTCGATCCTGTGGCGAACCGCGGACAAGGCCGCCGACGCCGCAGAGGCGATGCGGATCACCGCCACCGACCTGCTGGCGCTGGGGGTCGTCGACCGGATCGTGCCGGAGCCCGTCGGGGGCGCGCATCGGGACCGCGAAACCGCCATCGACACCCTGAAGTCGGCCATCGTCGAAGAGCTTGCTGGCTGCTCCGCGATGAAGCCGAAGCAGCTGCTCCAGCAGCGAAGGGCCAAGTTCCTCGCCATCGGCTGACGCCTGCCGGCAGGAACCGCGCCGGTCATCTCTCGTTCAAAACAGCTGCGTAACTTTCGTCGCGAGAAGAAAGCGAGAAGCGATGCGTAAAGCGGTGCTGTTCCTGTCCGCCGCCGCAGTTGCGCTGTCGGGCACCGCCGTAACGGCGCAATATGCTGTCCGGGCCCTCGATCCGCGGTTGGTTGCGGAGGCGCAGAGGGAGCATCCGGCGCTGGTCGAGGAATATGGAGGCGCCGAGACCGGCCAGCGCGCGGCCTATGTGAACCAGGTCGGAAGCCGCGTCGCAGCCTTTTCGGGGATCGCGAACCCGTCCGCCGCCTACCATTTCACCCTGCTCAACTCCGCGGTGGAGAACGCCTTCTCGGTGCCGGGAGGCTATATCTACGTCACTCGCGAGCTAATGACGCTCATGGACAATGAGGCGGAGCTTGCCTTCGCGCTGGGCCACGAGGTCGGCCACGTCGCCGCGGGCCATGCCCAGCAGCGCGAGCAGGCCGAAAGCCGCGCCGTCTGGGAGCAAATGCCGTGGATCCTTGTCGGCAACATCTTCGGGGGAGTCCTCGGAAATGCGGTCGCCAGCCGCAGTATCCAGAGGGCCGAGCTCAAGACTCTCAGCTTCTCGCGAAACCAGGAATATGAGGCCGATACGCTCGGCATAAGGTACATGATCGCGGCCGGCTACGATCCCGCCGGAGCCGCCGAAATCCTCGCCGCTTTAACCCGCAACTCGGCGCTCGAGGCGCGCTTCCAGTGGAGCAATAGCCGGCAGCTGCCCGAATGGGCGAGCACTCACCCTTTGACCGGCAACCGCATGGAGCGCGCAGCGATGGAAGCTCGCTCGACGGGCAGGGTGGGGACCGGAATCAAGAACCGGAACACATTTCTCGAGCGCCTCGACGGCATGTATGTCGACGACGATCCCGAGCAGGGGATCATCGACGGCCGCACCTTCACGCATCCCGACCTCCGGATCCAGTTCAGCGTACCTGTCGGGTACCTGATGCAAAACGGGACCAGGGCCGTTTCGATCTCGGGCTCGGCCGGCAAGGCGCAGTTCGGCGGCGGCCGGTACAACGGGACGCTGGAAAATTATTCCTATGCGCTGATCCAGCAGCTTGCCGGCAATCGCCAGCTTCCCGTCGCGCCGCCGCAACGGACGATGATCAACGGCATCCCCGCGGTCTATACAATTGCACGCGCGAACACGTCGTCGGGAATCATCGACGTGGGCGTCGTCGCCTACGAATGGGCGCCCGGCACCTTCTATCATTTCGTGATGATGACCACGGGAGGCGCGGGAATCGGCCCCTTCATTCCGATGGTGAATTCCCTTCGGAAGATTTCGCCCCAGGAGGCTGCGGCGATCCGCCCGCGGGTCATCGACGTGGTGACCGTGAAGCCCGGCGACACCGTGCAGTCGTTGAGCAGCCGGATGGGCTATTCGAATTTCAAGCTGGACAGGTTCCTGGCGCTCAACGGACTAGCGCCGAACGCGCCGCTCGCGCCCGGCCGGAAGGTGAAGCTAGTCGTCTATGGGACGCGAAGCGGCTGATTACATGTAGTTCGTTGCAATGGCGCCGAGGTTGCCCCACATGCCGCCTACGCCGCCTCCCAGACCGCTCAACGCGCCCATCATTGCGATGACGATAAGCGCTGCGATCAACCCATATTCGATTGCCGTAGCACCTTGCTCATTTGCGAGCAGAGTGCGCAAATTCTGTCGGATAGCGTCCACGCCACCCTCCTCTGGTCCACGTCCACGGTGCCACCAATAAGGCTGGGAAGTTAACAACTTATCCTCCGGACGCGGTTAATGGCCGCTCAGCCATCGTCTGCGGGGGTCACGGCGGTGGGTGTCCAGGCGGCGAAGTGCACCAGCTCGAATCTCTCCGCCGCGGGGGTGTCCTCGGTCGCGCCGAACTCTTCTTCGGCCGCCGCGAGGGCCTTGCGGGTCAGAGGCATTCTCGCCCGGCTTTTGAGAACGTTGGTCGCCGCCATGCCGCGGAGGTCCGCGACGAGATGGCGGAAGCTTCGATAGGACACGTGGACCCGGTCGACGTCCACCACGGGCATCGCGAATCCCACGGACGCAAGCAGCTGCGCCAGCGCGGCCGGTTCGATCCGCGGATGAACGTGCGGCGTTGCAGCGCCCATCGCCGAGTCCGCGGCCCGCATGGCGTCCCGAAGCCGCGGGAGGCTCTCGCCGCCTGCGACGGCGCCGATGAGCAGCGAATCCGGTCTTAGGAGGAAGCGCAGCCTGAGAAGCGCTCCGGGAAGGTCGCCGACAGTGTCGAGCGTTCCCACTGCGACGCACAGGTCGAAGCTCGCGGGCTCCAGGTCGATCGCATCTTCGACGACGACCCCTCCGCCCGCCGCCGCTGCGAAGCGCTCGCCCGGGTCTACGATCACAACCTTCCCAGCCACCCCCGCCAGCCGCTTCGGCCAGCCGGGATCGGGCGCGCCGATCAGGAGGACAGAATCAAAGTTTCGCCTGATCCCCGAAAGCCGTTCGACAATGTCAGAAAAGGCGCGTTCGTAGAGGAACAGCACCGGCCCCGATCGAGAGGCGCGATCACGCCTCAGCGCCCGCACTCGGGTGTCGAAAAGCTCTGCCGGTTCCGGTGCCATCGCGGCGCTTGTGCGCTGGCCTGCCCTGCGCGACAAGGGAAGCGATGTTGTCGAAGAGGGTGGCTTCGCGCCTGTACCGAAACGTGCTGGACTTCGCGCTTCCGCCACGCTGCGGAGGGTGCGGCGCGATCGTGGACGAAGTCGAAAGCTTCTGCGCCGACTGCTGGCGGACCTTGGAATTCCTTGGCTCGGGAGGCTGCTCGCGATGCGGCATTCCGCTTCAGGCGACCGAGGCCGAGCTTTGCGGAGCCTGCCTCGCCAGGCCGCCCCGGCTCGACCGGATCCGCTCGGCCGTCGCTTATGACGACATCAGCAGCTCGATCGCTCTCCGGCTCAAATATGGGCGCAAGGTCGGGCTCGCCCGGACGATGTCGCGCTACATGTCTCCTCTGTTGGCTGACCTGCCGGAGGCGCTTCTCGTTCCCGTCCCCCTCCATCGTTCGCGTTTGTGGAGGCGCGGGTTCAACCAGTCGGCAATTGTCGCGAAGGCCTTGTCGAAGCAGACCGGACTGCCGATCTGTGTGGAAGCCCTGAAGCGGGTGCGGCCGACGCCTCCGCTGAAAGGCATGAACATGCGCCAGCGGCGACTCACCGTGGCCGGCGCGTTCCGGGCGAATCCGGCGGTGGAGCTTCGCGGTCGGACCGTCGTTCTCATCGACGACGTGCTGACCACCGGAAGCACCGCCAACGCCTGCGCCCGGGTCCTGAAAAGTGCGGGGGCCGAGCGAGTGGAGCTGATCAGCTGGGCGCGGGTGATCCGGCCGGCACGGGTGGATGTATGATGGTGAAGATCGAAATCTATACGAAAACCTTCTGCGGATTTTGCGTGCGAGCGCTGCACCTGCTCGAATCCAAGGGGGTCGAGTTCCAGGAATATGTGATCGACGGCGGCGGGCCGCAGCGAGAGGAGATGATCCAGCGCGCCAACGGCCGAAGCACGGTCCCGCAGATCTTTATCGACGGGCGCCACATCGGCGGCTGCAATGACCTGTACGCGCTTGAACACGACGGCAAGTTGAACGCATTGCTCCGCGCTTCATGACCCGGATCGCGATCTTCCAGTCGAATACGGGCATCGATCCCGCTGCTAATGCGCGCGCGCTCGCCGGCGCGATCGAGGAAGCGGCGGCCGGCGGGGCGGAGATGCTGTTCACGCCGGAGATGTCCGGGCTTCTTGACCGTGACTCGGAGCGGGCGCGGACAAACGTCCGCGCGGCCGAGGAAGACGAGGTCCTGGCGGCCTGCCGGGAAGCCGCCGCCCGCGACGGCATCTGGCTTCACCTGGGCTCGCTGGCCGTGACGGCGGAGGACGGGAAATTCGCCAATCGTGGCTTCGTCATCGATTCCGCAGGCGAAATCCGCGCGACTTACGACAAGATCCACCTCTTCGACGTCGATCTTCCAACCGGCGAAAGCTGGCGCGAGTCCAATGTCTACCGCGGCGGATCGCAGGCGGTCGTCGTCGATGGAACTCCGGTCGGCAAGCTCGGAATCACCATCTGCTACGATCTGCGGTTTCCGGCGCTCTTCCAGCGCCTGACCGACGCGGGCGCGCAGGTCGTTTCCGTCCCCGCGGCCTTCACTGTCCCGACCGGCAAGGCGCATTGGGAAATCCTCCTCCGCGCACGGGCGATCGAGGCCGGCGTCTTCGTCGTCGCCGCCGCCCAGTGCGGCCGTCACGAGGACGGGCGTGAGACCTACGGCCACTCCTTGCTTGTCGGCCCCTGGGGGGAGATAATCGCCGACATGGGCCAGACGGTCGGCCTCGCATATGGCGACATCGACCTCGCCAAGGTCGGCGAGGTTCGCGGCCGCGTTCCGGCGATCGATCACCGCCGCCCGGTCGGAGAGGCTGTCCACCTATGATCGTGTTCGACCTTCAGTGCCAGGATAGCGGCGACGTCTTCGAAGCCTGGTTCCAGTCCGGTGCGGATTATGACGAGCAGTCGGAGCGCGGCCTGGTCCAGTGCCCGATTTGCCGGTCGACGCGCGTTGTGAAGGCGCCCATGGCCCCGCGTGTTCCTGCCAGGTCGTCGGGCGATACGCCGCTTGCGAAGCTCGCCGCGATGCAGGCAGCGGCCCTCAAGGATTCGGAATGGGTGGGTGACCGCTTCGCCAAGGAGGCGCGGTCGATCCACCTGGGCGAATCCGAGGTTCGAGCGGTCCATGGGAGCGCCACAGCCGCCGAAGCCAAATCGCTGATCGACGACGGGGTGCCGGTCGCTCCGCTACCGCTTCCCGTCATTCCGCCGAACCAGGTCAATTGAAGAAACGCCTCGGCGTCCCTATCGAGGGGCTCGGCCGACCCCGTAGCTCAGCAGGATAGAGCGACAGATTCCTAATCTGTAGGCCACAGGTTCGAATCCTGTCGGGGTCGCCATCCTCTTTCTGGGGACGATGATGGCGAGGAACGGGATGGCCGCAAGCGGCCGCAAAGGGGTCTTGAACAAGCTGTTTCTCGATCATCCGCATTCACTCGGAATGAGCTGGGGAAGCCATGGTGCGGGCGCGCTGAAGGTGGGATTCCAGCTCATTGGCGCCGGCTGCGCGGCGATCATCCATGCATTGATCCCCGGCGTGTTCGGCGAGACTGCAAGCGGCGTCGTCACGCGCGTCTACGAACATATCCAGCGGACCCGCAGCAACCCCGCCGATGACAAATAAGCGAAGCGCGCCGGTCGCGATTATCGGCGGCGGATTTTCCGGAACGATGACGGCCGCCAACCTGGCGCGCAGAGGCATCAGGTCGATCCTCGTCGAGGCGAACGGACGCGCGGGACTTGGAGCGGCCTATTCGACGACGGACCCCGCCCACCTTCTCAACATCCCGGCCGAAACCATGGGCGCATGGGCGGACGACCCCGAGCATTTCATGGCAACGGTGGGCGCCGAGCGCGGCTCCTTCGCCGAGCGGCGGCAATTCGGCAGCTATCTTCGCTCGATCCTCGACGACGCGATTGCGAGCGGCAATGTCGAGCTGGTCGACGGACGCGCGATCGCTGCCGAACGTGCGGCCGAGGGCTGGCGCGTACGGCTCGAAAGCGGAGACTCGATCGAATCGCGCGCGCTCGCGCTTGCGACTGGCAACCAGACTCCCGCGGGGCTGCCCGGAACCGAATCCGTTCGCGACCGGCTGATCGACAACCCGTGGAGTGACCGGGCGCGAGCCGCGATTGACGATGCCGCTTCGCGCCAGCTCGACGTTCTGATCCTGGGGACGAGCCTGACGATGGTCGACGTGGCGCTTTCGCTTGCCGCGGCAGGGCACGAGGGCCGGATCGTGGCACTGTCGCGTCGCGGGAAGATGCCGCTTGTCAACGACGGCGACCAGTCATCGCAAGTGGAATGGGACGACATCCCGGAGCCTCGCATTCGTGCGATCGCCAAATGGATCCGGGAGCGCGGCTGCGAAATCGGGTGGCGGTCAGCCGTCGATTCGCTTCGCCCGCACAGCCATCGGCTATGGCAATCGCTTCCGCCGCGCGAGAAGCGCCTGTTTCTTCGCTACGGACGTCCCTGGTGGGACATCCACCGCCATCGCGTTGCCCCTGAGGTCGGGCGGCAGGTCGACGAGCTTCTGAGCGAAGGCCGGCTCCAGGTCGTCGCGGGCCGTTTGCTCGAAGCCCGGGCCACAGAGGACGGAGTCGAGGTGACGATCCGCAGGCGGGGCCGGGAGGATCCCGAGCGGCTTCAGCGCTTCGGCTATGTCTTCAACTGCACCGGCCCGCTCGGCGACATCTCGCGCACTCGGGACCCGCTGCTCCGCGACATCCTCGACAAAGGGCTCGCTTCGCCTGACGAGCTCGCGATCGGTCTCGAGGTCGACGAACGGTCGCGAGCGCGCCCCGGGGAACGTCTTTGGGCGCTCGGGACTCTAAGCAAGGGCCGCTACTGGGAAATGATCGCGGTTCCCGATATCCGCAATCAGGCCGCGGCGGTGGCAGAGGATATTGCAACGGAGCTTGGAAAATGAGTCCGACGCCCGACAATGGCGATCTTTACGCAGCGCCGGCGAAAATCCCGGTTCCAGACGATGTCAGGGAGGCGGTCCGCACTCTCCTGCGCTGGACCGGCGAGGATCCCGACCGCGAAGGCCTGCTGGAAACGCCTGAACGCGTTGCGCGCGCGTGGGCGGAATATGCGCAGGGCTACGCGGACGACCCCGCAATTCACCTCAGCCGCACCTTCTACGAAGTCGGCGGCTATGACGAGATCGTCCTCCTGAAGGACATCCCGTTTCAATCGCACTGCGAGCATCACATGGCGCCGATCATCGGCAAGGCCGCGATCGCCTATCTTCCGAAGGACAAGGTGGTCGGAATCAGCAAGCTGGCGCGGGTGCTCCACGGCTATGCGCGGCGCTTGCAGGTCCAGGAGCGGCTGACGGCGCAGGTCGCCGACTGCATCTGGACTCATCTCGAGCCGAAGGCGGTCGCCGTCGTCATTGAGGCGAGCCATAGCTGCATGACAGCGCGAGGCGTGAATACGCCCGGCGTGATGATGACCACCAGCCGCATGATGGGCACGTTCCGCTCCGACGAGCGGAGCCGCCGCGAAGTGCTTGCCCTGATGGGCTATTAGCGGCTGAGTTCGGCGGCGGCAGCGTCCAGCTTCTCGCGGTCGTTTCCGATCCGCTCGATCAGCGCGCGCGCCTGTTCTCGGCTGATCCCGTGCTTCTGGGCGAAGTCGTCTAGCTCGTAATCCTGGCCGGCGGCTATTCGTGAGCGATCGCGTTCGCCGACATTCGATTTATCATCTGCCATTGCATTTCTCCTCGCGGAATCAACGCAATCGCCGAGCGCGACGTTCCTTGGAGCGACGAGCGCAGTGCACGCGTTGTCGCGACATGGCGAAGGCTGAGCGAAAGCAGAAACTCAAGGTCTTCTCGACTCCGATCGGCTTTCACGACGCGCTCGTCGCCGCTCCCAGCCAGAAGGCCGCTCTCGAAGCATGGGGTGCGGGAACAAACCTTTTCTCGCAAGGCTCGGCTCACGTCGTGACCGATCCAGAGCTTGCGAAAGTCCCGCTCCAGCATCCGGGGCAGGTGGTGAAGGTTCTGCGCGGGAGCAAAGCCGAGCAGCTCGCGGCGTTGGGGAAGCAAAAGTTCCCTGAACCCTCAAAGCGAGCGAAGGCGGAAGTGCTCCCGAAACGCTCGAAGGAGCGACCGCCCAGGCCGAGCGGCGCCGCTGTCACGAAGGCGGAGACTGCGCTTGAGAAGCTCGAGAAGCGCCAGGCGAGCCAGCGGGAAAGGCTGGAGGAGCGCCGCCGCACCGTGGAACATGAGCTTCGCGACTTGCGCCGCCGTCACGAGCGCGAGCGTGAGGAGGCGCGGGAAGAGCTCGAAAAAGCTCGCGACGATTATGACTGGGCGCTCGCCAGGTACGAGGGCGGTTGAGTTTCTTCCGCGCCGATTTAGGGTCGGCGGCGATGCGCCAATATCTTGACCTGCTTCAGACGATCCTCGACGAAGGCGTTCCGCAGTCGGACCGCACCGGCACCGGGACGCTGAGCTATTTCGGTGCGCAGATGCGCTTCGACCTGCAGAAGGGCTTCCCGCTCCTAACGACCAAGAAGCTTCACCTGCGCTCGATCATTGTCGAGCTGTTGTGGTTCCTTCGGGGCGACACCAACATCCGCTGGCTGAAGGACCGCAACGTTCGCATCTGGGACGAGTGGGCGGACCAGAATGGCGATCTCGGACCTGTCTACGGCAAGCAGTGGCGAGACTGGGAAGCCGCCGACGGGAGTCACATCGACCAGATCGCGACTCTCGTCGACCTCATCAGGAACGATCCGTCGTCGCGCCGTCAGATCGTCACTGCCTGGAACCCCGGCGAGATCCACCGGATGGCGCTCGCACCGTGCCACTGCCTGTTCCAGACGCAGGTCGCCGCCGGCCGGCTCAACCTGCAGCTCTATCAGCGAAGCGCGGACATGTTCCTGGGGGTCCCCTTCAACATCGCCAGCTATTCGCTTTTGACTCACATGCTGGCGCGGGAATGCGGGCTTCAGCCGGGCGTGTTCGTGTGGACTGGCGGCGACTGTCACATCTACTCCAACCATATGGAGCAGGTCCGGCTCCAGCTCAGCCGCGAACCGCGTACCTTGCCGCAGCTCGTCCTCAAGGACCGCGGCCAAAGCATCGATTCCTACGAAGCCGAGGACTTCGCCTTCGAAAATTACGACCCGCACCCGCACATCTCCGCTCCCGTCGCGGTCTGACGAAACGAGCGCAAAATCCGTTCAGCTGTCGGGAGCGCTTTCATTCCTGCTGCGTTTCGTTCCTCCGAAGGAGAGGAATGATGCTTCAGAAAATTGCTACTGTGCTCATCGTCGGCGCCGCACTTGCGACGGCTGCCTGCAACACGGTTCACGGAGCCGCGAAGGACGTCAATTCGGTCGCGAACTGCACCGAGAACGCCATGAACGGCGGCAATTGCTGACCTGATTTCAGCAACTCTGCGATCCAGCCCCGTCGGCCTGATGCCGGCGGGGCGTCTTTTCTGTGGATTTCTGCGCTTCCCGCACTCTCGTTCATGGGCGAGTCAGTCGACAAGGCGTGAACATGACGCCATTGTTGTTTCGATGACGAAGAGGAAGGGTGGAAATGCTTCGAATCCTGCTCATTGCGGGCACCGTGACGGCCGGAATGGCGCTTGCGGCGTGCAATACCGTTCGCGGCGCTGCCGCGGACGTGAACTCGGTCGCGAACTGCACCGAGAACACCATCAACACCGGCCGCTGCAAGTGACAGCCTGAAGCCAGCGGCATAAAAACAAAGGCCCCGCCAGGGTTCGTCCCGGCGGGGCCTTTTTTTGTCGCTCCCCTCCCTTGGAGGGAGGGATCTACGCTTACTGCTCCTGGAGATAATCCCCGGCATCCGCGTCGAGGCCGTGCCCTGAGGGAGCCACCTCGGCGAGCGGATCAGCCTGGATCGCGGCTTCGGAGCCTTCGGCCAGCTCGGCCGCATGCTCCTCCGCAGCAGTCTCCGGAAGCACCAGCGACTCCTGGATCTTGCGCTGCTGCGCGCGAAGCGCCGCGTCGCGAGACGTCGCGGTGACGCGGAGCCGGTTCATGCCCGCGCCGGTGCCGGCGGGGATGAGGCGGCCGACGATCACATTCTCCTTGAGGCCGTTGAGCGTGTCGATCTTGCCCTGGACCGACGCCTCCGTGAGAACCCGCGTCGTCTCCTGGAAGGAAGCCGCCGAGATGAAGCTGCGGGTCTGCAGCGACGCCTTGGTGATGCCGAGAAGCACCGGCTTGCCCTGCGCAGGCTTCTGCTTCTTCTCCAGCCGCGAATTGATCTCGTCCATCTCCTCGCGGTCGACCTGCTCGCCCGGAAGGAGAGTGGTGTCGCCGCTCTCGGTGATCTCGACCTTCTGCAGCATCTGGCGAACGATCACCTCGATGTGCTTGTCGTTGATCTTCACGCCCTGGAGCCGGTAGACTTCCTGGATCTCGCTGACGAGATATTCGGCAAGCGCCTCGATCCCCAGCACCTCCAGGATGTCATGCGGATCGGGTGAACCGCCGACGAGATTGTCGCCGCGCTTCACATAATCGCCTTCCTGGACCTCGATCAGCTTCGACTTCGGAACCAGATACTCGACCGGCTCCGAACCGTCCTCGGGGACGATCGCGATCTTCCGCTTCGCCTTGTAGTCGCGAAGGAAGGTGACCTTGCCCGACGCCTTGGCGATGATCGCATTCTCCTTCGGCTTGCGAGCCTCGAAGAGCTCAGCGACGCGCGGCAGACCGCCGGTGATGTCGCGGGTCCGAGCCGCTTCGCGAGGCAGACGGGCGAGAACCTCGCCGGCCTCGATCTGCTGGCCATCGTCGACCGCAACGATCGCTCCCGCCGGAAGCCGGTAGACGCCGGCCTCCTTGGCCTTGGCACCGGTCAGCGTCAGTCGCGGATGCAGCGCATCCTTCTTCGAACGGCCGCCGGTGTCCTCGGTGACCACGCGCTGCGTGATTCCGGTGGACTCGTCGACCTGCTCCGTCATCGTCCGGTTCTCGATCAGGTCCTGGTACTTCACGGTACCGCCCTGCTCGGTGATCACCGGGCTGAACGCCGGGTCCCACTCGGCGATACGGTCGCCGCGGCTGACGATATGGCCCGTCTCGCACAGCAGGTGAGCGCCGTACGGAACACGGTGGGTCGAAAGCTCGCGCCCGTCCATGTCGAGGATCGCAATCTCGCCCGAACGCGACAGCGAAATGTGCCGTCCGCGCGGGTCGACGATCGTGGGCATGTCGCGAAGCTCGATGGTGCCGTCGACCGGCGCTTCGAGGTTCGACTGCTCGTTGAGCTGGGCCGCGCCGCCGATGTGGAAGGTCCGCATCGTCAGCTGGGTGCCGGGCTCGCCGATCGACTGGGCGGCGATGACTCCGACCGCCTCGCCGATGTTCACCGGCGTGCCGCGAGCGAGGTCGCGGCCGGAGCATTTGCCGCACACGCCCTGTTTCGACGCGCCGATCAGCGGCGAGCGGATCTTCATCCCCTGGACGCCGATCTCCTCGATCTTTGCGACCATCGCCTCGTCGAGAAGCGACCCTTCGGGAATGATCACCTCGTCGCTCTTCGGATCGACGATGTCCTCGGCCGTGGTGCGCCCAAGGACGCGGTCGGCGAGCGATGCGATGACCGCGCCGCCCTGGACGATCGCGCGCATCTCGAGCGCCCGGTCCGTTCCGCAATCCTCCTCGACGATTACGCAGTCCTGGCTGACGTCGACGAGACGGCGCGTCAGATATCCCGAGTTCGCCGTCTTGAGCGCCGTGTCGGCCAGGCCCTTGCGGGCGCCGTGGGTCGAGTTGAAATATTCAAGGACGGTCAGGCCTTCCTTGAAGTTCGAGATGATCGGGGTTTCGATGATCTCGCCCGACGGCTTGGCCATGAGGCCACGCATGCCCGCAAGCTGCTTGATCTGGGCCTGCGAACCGCGGGCGCCGGAGTGGGCCATCATGTAGATAGAGTTGACGTCCGCTTCGCGACCATTGGCGAGCTTCGGCGTCGCCGAAATCTCCTTCATCATCGCGGTCGCGACCTGGTCGCCGCAACGCGACCAGGCGTCGATCACCTTGTTGTACTTTTCCTGCTGCGTGATCAGGCCGTCCTGATATTGCTGTTCATAATCCTTCACCAGGTTTCGGGTGTCGTCGACGAGCTGCACCTTCTCGCCCGGAATGACCATGTCGTCCTTGCCGAAGGAGATTCCGGCGGAGAAGGCGTGGCGGAAGCCGAGCTGCATGATCGCGTCGGCGAACAGCACCGTCTCCTTTTGGCCGGTGTGGCGATAGACGATGTCGATGACGTCGCCGATCTCCTTCTTGGTGAGGAGCCGATTGACCGTTTCGAACGGTACCTTGTGGCTCTTGGGCAGAGTCTCGCCCAAGAGCATGCGGCCCGGCGTCGTCTCGAACCGGACCATCTCCTCCTCGCCCGCTTCGTTGGTCTGCGGGACGCGGCTGACGATCTTGGTGTGCAAGGTGACCGCGCCGGCGGCGAGCGCCTGGTGAACCTCCGCCATGTCCGAAAGCATCATGCCTTCGCCCGGCTCACCCTCTTTCTCGATCGAGAGATAATAGAGGCCGAGAACCATGTCCTGCGAGGGCACGATGATCGGCTTGCCGTTCGCGGGCGAAAGGATGTTGTTTGTCGACATCATGAGCACGCGCGCTTCGAGCTGGGCCTCTAGGCTCAGCGGGACGTGAACGGCCATCTGGTCGCCGTCGAAGTCGGCGTTGAACGCCGCGCAGACGAGCGGATGAAGCTGGATCGCCTTGCCCTCGATCAGCACCGGCTCGAACGCCTGGATGCCTAGGCGGTGGAGCGTCGGCGCCCGGTTGAGCAGGACCGGGTGCTCGCGAATGACTTCGTCGAGGATGTCCCAGACTTCCTTGCGCTCCTTCTCGACCCACTTCTTCGCCTGCTTCAGCGTCATGCTGAGGCCCTTGGCGTCGAGGCGCGAGTAGATGAACGGCTTGAACAGCTCGAGCGCCATCTTCTTCGGAAGGCCGCACTGGTGGAGCTTGAGCTCCGGACCCGTGACGATGACCGAGCGGCCCGAATAGTCGACGCGCTTGCCGAGCAGGTTCTGGCGGAAGCGGCCCTGCTTGCCCTTCAGCATGTCGGACAGCGACTTCAGCGGACGCTTGTTGGCGCCGGTGATCGTGCGGCCGCGGCGGCCGTTGTCGAACAGTGCGTCGACAGCTTCCTGAAGCATGCGCTTCTCGTTGCGGACGATGATGTCCGGCGCACGAAGCTCCATCAGGCGCTTGAGGCGGTTGTTACGGTTGATGACCCGGCGATAGAGGTCGTTGAGGTCCGACGTCGCGAAGCGGCCGCCGTCCAGCGGGACCAGCGGGCGAAGCTCGGGCGGGATGACCGGCACAACGTCCAGGATCATCCACTCGGGCCGGTTTCCGGACTCGAGGAAGCTCTCGACGACCTTCAGCCGCTTGATGATCTTCTTCGGCTTCAGCTCGGACTTGGTCTCGGCCAGCTCCTTGAGCAGAACTTCCTTCTCGCCCTCGAGGTCGAGGTCGATGAGCATCTGCTTGACCGCCTCGGCGCCGATCCCGGCGGAGAAGGCGTCCTCGCCATATTCGTCCTGCGCCTCGAGGAGCTCGTCCTCGGTCAGAAGCTGGAACTTTTCGAGCGCGGTCAGGCCCGGCTCGAGGACGACGTAACTTTCGAAATAGAGGACTCGCTCAAGCTGCTTGAGCTGCATGTCGAGAAGCAGGCCGATGCGGCTCGGAAGCGACTTTAGGAACCAGATGTGGGCAACCGGAGCGGCCAGCTCGATATGGCCCATACGCTCGCGCCGGACCTTCGAGACGGTGACCTCGACCCCGCACTTCTCGCAGACAATGCCCTTGTACTTCATGCGCTTGTACTTGCCGCACAGGCATTCGTAATCCTTGATCGGGCCGAAAATGCGCGCGCAGAACAGGCCGTCACGCTCGGGCTTGAACGTGCGGTAGTTGATCGTCTCCGGCTTCTTGATCTCGCCGAACGACCAGCTGCGGATCTTGTCCGGCGACGCGATGCCTATGCGGATATGGTCGAACGTCTCCGGCTTGGCGACCGGGTTTGCGAAGGGGGTCAGTTCGTTCATCTCTTCTTTTCTCCATCCACCTCCCGCTTGCGGGAGGGGCTAGGGGAGGGAATGTCTTGAGGGAGGGACAACAGGCCCTCCCCCCGACCCCTCCCGCATCGCGGGAGGGGAGGGTGTTCTCCTATTCGGCTGCTAGCGCCGGCGGCTCGTCCTCGCTCTCGACGCTATCGAGCTCGACGTTGAGGCCAAGGCTGCGCATTTCCTTCACGAGCACGTTGAAGCTCTCGGGGATTCCGGCCTCGAACGTGTCGTCGCCCTTGACGATCGCCTCGTAGACCTTGGTCCGGCCGATCACGTCGTCCGACTTGACCGTCAGCATCTCCTGGAGCGTGTAGGCGGCGCCGTAGGCTTGCAGAGCCCACACCTCCATCTCGCCGAACCGCTGTCCGCCGAACTGCGCCTTGCCGCCCAGGGGCTGCTGGGTGACGAGGCTGTACGGGCCGATGGAACGCGCGTGGATCTTGTCGTCGACCAGGTGATGAAGCTTCAGCATGTAGATGTAGCCGACGGTCACCTTGCGATCGAACGGGTTGCCCGTCCGGCCGTCGTACAAGGTCACCTGCCCGGAACGATCCAGGCCGGCCATGTCCAGCATGTCGGTCACATCGGACTCGCGGGCGCCGTCGAACACCGGGGTGCCCATCGGGATCCCGCGGGTGAGCGCGGAGGCCAGCTCCATCACGTCCTCATCGGTTCGGCCGTCGATGTCCTTGGCATAATGCTTGCCGTAGACGTCCTTCAGCTTCGTCCGGATGCTCTTCACGTCCTTGTCCGCAAGGTCCTTGCCGCGCTCGTATATGCCTTCCAGCATCTGCTGGATCTGCTGTCCGAGACCGCGGGCGGCCCAGCCAAGGTGAGTTTCGAAAATCTGGCCGACATTCATCCGGCTCGGCACGCCGAGCGGATTGAGAACGATGTCGACCGGGCTTCCATCCTCGAGGAACGGCATGTCCTCGGAGGGCAGGATTCGGCTGATGACGCCCTTGTTCCCGTGGCGTCCGGCCATCTTGTCGCCCGGCTGCAGCTTGCGCTTAACCGCGACGAACACCTTGACCATCTTGAGCACGCCCGGGGCAAGCTCGTCACCGGCCTCGACCTTCTGCACGCGGTCCTCGAACCGGCGGCGGATCGTCTCGGCGGCCTCGTCATACTGGGCCTTCAGGGCCTCGATGTCGGCCTGGCGCTTGTCGTCCTTGACGGCGATCTTCCACCATTCGTGCGGCTGCACGGACTCGAGCGTCGCGTCGTCGAGCTTGGCGCCCTTCTTGATGCCCTTCGGAGCCGCGGTCGCGGTTTCCTTCAGAAGCATCTCCTTGAGGCGGGCGAAGGTTGCTCGGTTGAGGATCGCACGCTCGTCGTCGGCGTCCTTCTTCAGCCGCTCCTTCTCCTCCGTCTGGATGGCGCGGGTACGGTCGTCGATGTCGATGCCATGGCGGTTGAAGACGCGCACTTCGACGATCGTTCCGGATACTCCAGGCGGGAGACGAAGCGACGTGTCGCGAACGTCCGAGGCCTTCTCGCCGAAGATGGCGCGGAGGAGCTTCTCCTCCGGAGTCATCGGGCTTTCGCCCTTGGGCGTGATCTTGCCGACCAGGATGTCGCCCGGCTCGACCTCTGCGCCGATGTAGACGATTCCGGCTTCGTCGAGGTTGCGAAGGGCTTCCTCGCCGACGTTCGGGATATCGCGGGTGATATCCTCGGGCCCGAGCTTCGTGTCGCGGGCCATGACCTCGAACTCCTCGATGTGGATCGAGGTGAAGACGTCGTCCTTCACGATCCGCTCGGAGATCAGGATCGAGTCCTCATAATTGTACCCGTTCCAGGGCATGAACGCGACGAGCACGTTCCGGCCGAGAGCGAGCTCGCCGTAATCGGTCGACGGACCGTCGGCGATGATCTGGCCGGCTTCGACCGTCGCGCCCTTCTTCACCAGCGGGCGCTGGTTGATGCAGGTGTTCTGGTTCGACCGCTGGAACTTCATCAGCGTGTAGATGTCGACCCCGGACTCGCCCGGCTTCAGGTCGCCGGTAGCGCGGACGACGATTCGGCCCGCGTCGACCTGGTCGACCACGCCCGAACGGCGGGCAGCGATCGCGGCGCCCGAGTCACGGGCGACCGTCTCTTCCATTCCGGTGCCGACCAGCGGCGCCTCGGCCTGGAGCAGCGGCACCGCCTGGCGCTGCATGTTCGATCCCATGAGCGCGCGGTTCGCGTCGTCGTTCTCGAGGAACGGGATCAGCGAGGCGGCAACGGAAACCAGCTGCTTCGGGCTGACGTCCATCAGAGTGATCTGGTCGCGCGGCGCCATCAGGAAGTCGCCGTTGCGGCGGGCAGAGACGATCTCTTCGCCGAAGGTCCGGTCCTTGTTCAGCTCCGCGTTCGCCTGGGCGATCGTGTGCTTCGCCTCTTCCATCGCCGACAGGTAGACGACCTCGTCGGTCACCTTGTTGTCGACGACCTTGCGGTACGGGGTCTCGATGAAGCCGTACTTGTTGACCCGGCTGAAGCTGGCAAGCGAGTTGATGAGGCCGATGTTCGGCCCTTCCGGTGTCTCGATCGGACAGATCCGGCCGTAGTGGGTCGGGTGGACGTCGCGGACCTCGAAGCCGGCGCGCTCGCGGGTCAGGCCGCCCGGCCCGAGGGCCGAGACACGCCGCTTGTGCGTGACTTCGCTGAGCGGGTTCGTCTGGTCCATGAACTGCGACAGCTGCGACGAGCCGAAGAACTCGCGGACCGCGGCGACAGCGGGCTTCGCGTTGATGAGGTCGTTCGGCATCACCGTCGACACGTCGACGCTGCTCATGCGCTCCTTGACCGCGCGCTCCATGCGAAGAAGGCCGATGCGATACTGGTTCTCGAGAAGCTCGCCGACCGATCGGACGCGGCGGTTGGCCAGGTTGTCGATGTCGTCGATCTCGCCCTTGCCGTCCTTGAGGTTCACGAGCTCCTGGACGACCGCAAGGATGTCCTCGCGGCGAAGGGTGGTCACCGTGTCCTCGGCGTCGAGGCCGAGGCGCATGTTGAGCTTCACGCGGCCGACGGCGCTGAGGTCGTAGCGCTCGGGATCGAAGAAGAGTCCGTAGAAGAGCGCGTCCGCGGTCTCGCGGGTCGGCGGCTCGCCGGGGCGCATCACTCGATAGATGTCGGACAGCGCCGAATCCTGGTCTTCCGACTTGTCCGCCTTCAGCGTGTTGCGGATCCACGGGCCGGTGTTGACATAGTCGATGTCGAGTAGCTGGAGCGTCTTGATGCCCGCCTTGTCGAGCTTCTCGAGATTCTCCTCGCTGACCTCGTCGCCGGCCTCGATGTAAATCTCGCCGGTCTTCTCGTTGATGAGGTCGTGAGCGGAAAAGCGGCCGAAGATCTCCTCGGTCGGGATGACAAGGTTCTTAAGGCCGTCCTTCGCCGCCTGGTTGGCGCGGCGCGGAGTGATCTTCTCATTCGCCTTGAAGACGATTTCGCCGGTCTTGGCGTCGGCGATGTCGTGGATTGGCTTGATGCCCCGCCACGCTTCCGCAGCGTATGGGATCTGCCAGCCGTTCTTGCCGCGCTCGTAGGTAAGCCTGTTGTAGAACGTGTTGAGGATATCCTCGCTGGTCAGGCCCAGAGCGTGAAGAAGCGCCGTGACGGGGAGCTTGCGCTTGCGGTCGATGCGGACGTTGACGATGTCCTTGGCGTCGAACTCGAAGTCGAGCCAGCTCCCGCGGTACGGGATGACGCGCGCGGCGAAGAGATACTTGCCGCTAGCGTGGGTCTTGCCGCGGTCGTGGTCGAACAGCACGCCCGGCGACCGGTGCATCTGCGACACGATGACTCGCTCGGTGCCGTTAATGATGAAGGTGCCGTTCTGCGTCATGAGCGGCATGTCGCCCATGTAGACGTCCTGCTCCTTGATATCGATGACCGAGCGGGCCTCGGTGTCGGGATCGATCTCGAAGGTGGTCAGGCGGAGAGTGACGCGCATCGGCGCGGCGAAGGTGAGGCCGCGCTGGCGGCATTCGTCGGTGTCGAACTTCGGCTCCTCGAGCACATAATGGTCGAAGTCGAGATGGGCGGTCCCGGCGAAATCCTCGATCGGGAAGACCGAGCGGAGAGTCTTCTCAAGCCCCGAGACGTAGCCGATTGCGGGGTCGGAGCGGAGGAACTGCTCGTAGCTCTCGCGCTGGACTTCGATGAGGTTCGGCATCTCCGAGATTTCGTGGATGTTGCCGAAGATCTTGCGGATTCGCCGCGCGGAAACGGTTCGGCCGAGGTTGAGGGCCGGAACGTCGATCGCCTGTGTCGCCATGTGATTCCCTGCGCTGTCTGTTCACCGGCGGAGGCCGGTGCCCAGTGGATCCCGGCCTTCGCCGGGAAACTAAAAAGGAGCGCTTGCCCCGCTTTCCCTCTCCAATGCGTTGAGCCCGTGCGCCGGTTCGGGCCCTGTCCCGGAGAGGACGGGAAAAGCTCCGGGCGCACGCCAAGGTGCGGCCAGAGCCGATATGTTTGGATGGCGCCGATATAATCCTATTTTGGCGGGGTGCAAGAGGCTAAGCGAAGCGAATGATCCGCGATTTCCACACGCATATTTATTTCGATCCCGACGAGATCGAACAGGCCAGGGCGCTCGGCGACTCCGCCCACGACCGCTTCGGAGTGCCGGTCGGCCATTATCACCCCCGCCCGGTTGGGCCCCACCCCCGCGGTAGCGTCCAGTTGACGGTGCCGGCGGACCAGTTCGGCGACGTCGCACAATGGCTGGCCCTGAACCGCGGCGACCTCACCATCTTCGCCCATGCCAACACCGGCGACGACCTCGCCGATCACACGCGTCACGTCATCTGGTTCGGCCCAAGCGAGGCGCTCGATCTTTCGATCTTCAGGTAAAAGAAAAGGGCGGCCCCAGCGGAGCCGCCCTTTCGTTCCATCATCCCGGCGAAGGCCGGGATCCCAGCGAGTTCGAGCGCAGACGCTTCCTCGCTGAGGCCCCGGCCTGCGCCGGGGCGACGTATTACTTCAGCTCGACGGTACCGCCGGCGTCCTCGATCTGCTTCTTGATCTTCTCGGCCTCGTCCTTGTTGACGCCTTCCTTGACGGCCTTCGGAGCGCCTTCGACCAGAGCCTTCGCCTCGCCGAGGCCAAGACCAGTGATCGCGCGAACTTCCTTGATCACGTTGATCTTCTTGCCGCCGTCACCGGTGAGGATGACGTCGAACTCGGTCTTCTCTTCGGCGGCCGGTCCGGCAGCGGCTGCGGCGGCCGGTGCAGCGGCAACGGCGGCAGCGGCGGAAACGCCCCACTT
>JBKPOU010000115.1:0-3097 GCA_046733255.1 Pseudomonadota bacterium | reverse complement strand
TGAGGGACGCGGCTTTCGAGAAGTACGCGAGCGCCTCCTTGATGTGGCCCTGCCGGAACGTCAGCCGTCCGGCCTCCTTGTTGGCCTCGAACGACTCCGGATCGAGGCGAAGCGCGGTCTCCACCAGCTCGCTCGCCTCTTCGTCGCGCCCTTCTTCCTGGAGATAGCGGGCCTTCACGCAATGCGCCTCGGCGAGGTTGGGATCGAGCTTGAGCGCCCGCTCGGCCGCGGGGAGCGGATCGACATCCTTGCCGTGCCTGAAGCGAAGCTCGGCCTGCGCCAGCGCCATCAGTGCCCACGCCTTCGCATAGTCCTGGTCGACGGCGATCGCCTGCTTGCAGATGCGCACCGAAACTTCATCCCGGCGAACGTCCCCGACATTGCCGGTGATCCAGTGCTGGCGGGCCATCAAATAGAGATTGTAGGCGTCGGCGCTGGTGGTTCCGCGTTGCTCGATCGCCTTCTTCTCCTTGGGCAACAGCCGCAGCTTCAGCGCGTCGGCGATTGCCTTGGAAATCTCGTCCTGGATGTCGAAGATGTCCGTGAGCTCGCGGTCGTAGCGTTCCGCCCAGACGTGATCGCCGGCGCGGCCGTCGATCAACTGCGCGGTGATCCGCACTCGGGCGCCGGCCTTTCGAACGCTGCCTTCGAGGACGTGACTGACGGCGAGCTCCGTCGCCACCGCCTTGACGTCGATCTCCTTGCCCTTGAACCGGAACGCCGTGTTGCGGGCGATGACCGACAGAGCGGAGATCTTCGACAGGTCGGTGATGATATCTTCGCTGATCCCGTCGCTGAAATATTCCTGCTCGGGGTCGCCGCTCATATTCTGGAAGGGAAGCACGCAGACCGAAACCTTCTTCGGCGCAGCTTCCTTCGCAGCCGCCGCGCGTGCTCCCGGCGCCGGGCCGCCCGTCAGCGACGCTATGCTGGATTCGACCTTCTGCCAGCCGGCCGCATCGGTCTCGCCGTCCCAGTCTCGCAGGTCTGCGCACTGGATCTGGTTGAACGGCATCGGCGGCATGGCCCCGTCGACTGTCAGCTGGACCAAAGTCCCCGATTCCCTCGCCATGTCCGCTTCGGCGCGCACCCATTGCGATCCGATCGCCTCCAGCGACCAGACGACGACGACCGCCTTCGCGGCCTTCAGCCGTTCCTCGATGACTTCCGCATAAGAGCGGTGCGCGGGCAGCTGGTCGTCCTGCCAGACATCGTAACCGGCCGTCCGAAGGGCGTCGGCGACCTGATGGGCCTGCCTTTCGGTCGAGCGCGCGTAGGAGACGAAAACGTCTGACATCGTCGGGCATTATCCCCCGTTGATGCGAAAGGCATACACGAGGGAACCGCGGCATTGAAGGGGTTGGCAAATGACGATTTCGTCGCCCCGGACTTGATCCAGGGCCTGCCTTGCTTCTAGCGGCGTGTGAAAGGACAGGCGGGTCCCGGCTCAACGCCGGGATGACGTCCGAAATTCCGGAGACTCCATGGGCTTTCGCTGCGGCATCGTCGGCCTGCCGAACGTCGGCAAATCGACTCTATTCAATGCCTTGACCGAGACCGCTGCGGCGCAGGCGGCCAATTATCCCTTCTGTACGATCGAGCCGAACGTCGGCCGCGTCGCCGTCCCCGACCCGCGCCTCGACAGGATCGCGGCCATCGCCAGGTCGGCGCAGGAAATCGAGACTCAGATCGAGTTCGTCGATATCGCCGGGCTCGTTCGCGGGGCATCCAAAGGCGAAGGCCTCGGCAATCAGTTCCTCGCCAACATCCGCGAGGTTGACGCGATCGTCCATGTGCTGCGCTGCTTCGAGGGCGGCGACGTCACCCATGTCGAGGGCCGCGTCGACCCGGTCGCGGACGCCGACACGGTGGAGACGGAGCTGATGCTCGCCGACCTCGAATCGCTCGAACGGCGAGTCCCCAACCTCGTCAAGAAGGCGCAGCAGGGCGACAAGGAAGCGAAGATCGAGGCTTCCGTCCTCGGCCAGGCGCTCGACCTGCTCCGCGCCTCGAAGCCGGCGCGGCTGACCCAGCCCAAGGATGCGGAGGAAGACAAGGCGCTAAAACGCGCCCAGCTGCTGACCGCCAAGCCGGTGCTCTACGTCTGCAACGTCGACGAAGGTGACGCGGCGACCGGCAATGCGTTGTCGCAGCGAGTCGCCGACAAGGCGAAAGCCGAGGGTGCGATGACCGTCGTGATTTCGGCAGCCATCGAAGCGGAGATCGCCACGCTCCCGGGGGAGGAGCGCGAAGCCTTCCTCGCCGATCTCGGCCTCCACGAAACCGGCCTCAACCGCATGATCCACGCCGCTTACGCTCTACTCGGTCTCATCACCTTCTACACGGCCGGACCGAAGGAATCGCGCGCCTGGACCGTCCACAAGGGCGCTAGGGCCCCCGAAGCGGCCGGCGAGATCCACACCGACTTCGAACGCGGCTTCATCCGCGCGGAAACCATTGCCTACGACGATTACATCGCGTGCGGAGGCGAGAATGGCGCCAAGGACGCCGGCAAAATGCGCTCCGAAGGGAAGGAGTATGTCGTGCAGGACGGCGACGTCCTGCTGTTCCGCTTCAACGTCTAGGGCCCTGACGTCCCCCTCGCCTCGCGGCACAGCATCCAGCTTAGGAACGCGGTCACGACCGCAGCGACGATGCTCACCCACATCGGAATGGTGGCCGAGCCGACATGGATCTCGAACGGCGAGACGATCCGGTAGATGTGGATGACCGCCATCAAGGCGAAGATCGCAGCCGCGATCCAGGTGAACGGTCTCGAACGGTTCATCGAAGGCCTCCCCAGTTGGAAACGCGAAAATACTAGCGGGCGACGCGCTCCGCCAGCGGCAGCGCCAGAAGCACCCACAACAATCCGAACGTCCAGCCGCCGATCACGTCCGTCGGCCAGTGCACTCCCAGCATCACACGGCTGAGGCCGATGCACAGTGACAAAACGAATCCGACGGCGACCGCCGACCGCTTCCAGGGGGTGTCGGAGAAGAAAAGAATCGCGAGCGTAAGGCAAACGATCATCGAATTGGCCGAGTGACCGCTCGGAAATGACAGCGTGCTCACCGGCACGAGATGCACTTCATCC
>JBKPOU010000114.1:0-4406 GCA_046733255.1 Pseudomonadota bacterium | reverse complement strand
GACCTGGTCAGCTCGATGGAAGTCATCGAGCATGTCGCCGACCCTGAAGCGTTCGTTCGCGCTTTGGCAGCGCGTCTTGCGCCGCGAGGTCTGCTGATCCTGTCCACTCCGAACAAGACGGCATTGTCACGCCTGCTGATGGTCGGGGCTGCGGAGGCGTTCGGGGCGATTCCCAAAGGCACTCACGACT
Organism: Pseudomonadota bacterium; assembly: GCA_046733255.1. GTDB lineage: Bacteria > Pseudomonadota > Alphaproteobacteria > Sphingomonadales > Sphingomonadaceae > Sphingomicrobium. The sequence goes on along the minus strand of JBKPOU010000114.1, from coordinate 4,216 downwards.
TCGACAAGTTCATCGCGCCGGACCGCATGAAGCAGTTGCTCGGCGAGGCGGGCCTGACCTGCATAGACGTCGAGGGCATAGCCTGGTCACCGACCCGCGGGCTTCACCTCAGCGACGATATGCGGCTGAACTATCTCGTCGCCGCCAGACATTCGGACACGGCTTCTTAACCGCGTCCGCCGATACTCGCTCGCATGATTCCGATGCGCACAAGCACGATCTTCAAGAGCCGCTGGATGGCCCTGCTTTGGGCCGCCGGGATCATCTGGGCGGCCGTCGAGATCGCCGGAGGCAGCGGACAGGCCGCGACCAACTCACAATCCAACGCAGCCAGCCCGGCCGACGGCCAGGCCGCCAGCGACGACGACGTCAGGACAGCGGCCGACGCACTCGGCCTTTAAGAACCCGCTCAGCTAGGGCTGCCGTCCTCTTCTGTCTCGAAGATCGATTCCAGCGCATCGGCGCGGGCGGACAGTCTCACAGTGTCGCCTTCGACTTCGGCAACGAGTCCGCGCGGGATGAAATGATGGTGGCCCTCGTGGCTGCCCGTGCCGGCGCTGCTGCTGTCGCGGGTAAGCTTGATCCGGTCGCCTTCGATCGCGTCGACCTTGCCCACCGGCGCTCCTTCCGCGTCGATTACCTGCATATGCTCTTTAATGTCGTCAAAGCGGCTCATTTCCTGCTCCTTCCAATGTGAATCGTCTTCCCGCCTGGTTACGGTCGCGGCTTCAGCCCGCTCTTTTCGATGTGCCAGCGCCGCTGCTCCTCGGTCGAGCCGGGCACGTCGTTGACCCGGCGAAGGGTCAAAGGACCGACCATGTTGAATTCTCCGCCGCTTTTGAGCGTGCCGTAAAGCCTGAACGGGACGGTGATATACGACGATCCCGCCGCTCCCTCCATGTCCGTTGGCTTGCCGACCTCGGAGTGGATCGACGCATATTTGTCGTAGGCGTCCACGAACTGGGCTTCTGTGAGCCCGCTGGACCGCCCGCCATCGCCCCACAGCAGCCGTGCCTCTGCGAACTTGCGCTGCTCGAGAAGCCCGCCGTAGCGCTGAACCACCTGACCCGCGCCTTCAGCGCTCTTGGGGTCGATCGGTCCACTCGGTTCTTCCAGCGGAGTGCGGTCATCGGGCAGGCCGCCGGGTGTTCCAGGCGCGCCATTGATTGGCGCAGGAGTGGAATCGGCGGGGACGACATCGCCTTCCGCGGTATTTTCGACCGTGGCCCGGTTGACGACATTGCCGGGCTCCGGCTCAGGCGCCCGCGAACTGCAGGCGGCGATGGTGAGCATCGCGCAGGCACTCAATATCGGAAACCGCAATTCCATTCCTCTTCGGCTGTGGCGCTCACGAGAAAGAACGCGGGGGAGCCCGAAGGTTCCGAAAAAGGGCAGTGGAGAATGGCGCGGAACCGGGCCCGAATGCGTTCGTTCGTTACGCAACCTAAACAGGCCGAACAGGGAGTCTCACATGGCGGACGACCACGACCGCGATACTGAACATACGACAATCGTCGAGCGCGACGGCGGCGGCGGCGGAGGCGGCGTCCTTGCCGTCGTACTGCTGATCATCGTCGTCCTGGTGCTTCTCTGGGTGTTCCGGGCGCAGCTCGGGCTTGGCGGCGCGGGCACCAACGTCAACGTTCCCAACTCGATCGACGTCAACATCAACCAGACCTGATTGTCGGCGGGGCGCGGGCGGCCCTCCACCGCACGTCCCCGGCGAACAGGCGCGCGGTAGGCGAGTCCCGCGCGTGCCGGGCGCAGTTCCTTTCACCAAAGGAGCTGCGCCCGTTTGAGTTTGTGCGGCGCTGGCAGTAACCGGCGGGCATGACGCTTCGCTACATGAGCGGCTTCGGCAGCCATTTCGAGACGGAGGCTGTCGACGGCGCTTTGCCCAAGGGCCGCAATTCGCCGCAGCGACCGGCCTTCGGCCTCTACGCGGAGCAGCTGTCCGGAACGGCATTCACCATGCCCCGGCATGAAAACCGCCGAAGCTGGCTGTACCGGATGCGGCCGACCGCCGATCACCGGCCGTTCACACGCTACGAGGGGGCTCCGCTCTTCGCTCCCGGAACAGTGAACGAACCGCTGGCGCCGAACCGGCTGCGCTGGGATCCTCCGAAGGACCTGCCCGAGGGCGCGGACTTCGTCGACGGGATGGTGACAATGCTCGCGAACCGCGACCCCGCCGATCTCGAGGGCGTGGCGGTCCATCTTTACCGTGCCTCGAAAAGCATGGACCGGCGCGTCTTTGTCGATGCCGATGGGGAAATGCTGATCGTCCCGCAGCACGGCGCTCTGAGGCTCGTGACCGAGCTCGGAATCGTCGAGGTCGAGCCCGGTTCGGTTGCGCTCATCCCGCGCGGGGTGAAGTTCCGCGTCGAAGTCGAAGGCGAGTGCCGCGGCTATGTTGCGGAGAATCACGGCGTCCCGTTCCGCCTCCCCGATCTTGGGCCGATCGGGTCCAACGGGCTCGCCAACCCGCGTGACTTCGAGACTCCGGTTGCGGCCTTCGAGGACGAGGACGAGCCGACCGAGGTCATTCAGAAGTCTCTCGGCAGCCTGTGGACGACCATCCTCGATCACTCGCCGCTGGATGTCGTCGCGTGGCACGGCAATTACGGCCCCTGGCGCTACGACCTGTCGAAGTTCAACGTCATCGGGACTATCAGCTTCGACCACCCCGATCCGTCGATCTTCACGGTGCTGACCAGCCCGAGCCAGCTTCCGGGGCGCGCTAACGCAGACTTCGTGATCTTCCCGCCGCGCTGGATGGTAGCGGAGGACACGTTCCGCCCGCCCTGGTTCCACCGCAACGTGATGAGCGAGGCGATGGGCCTGATCCAGGGCGCTTATGACGCCAAGGCCGAGGGCTTCGCCGCCGGCGGCCTGTCGCTTCACAACCTGATGAGCGGCCACGGCCCCGACGTCGAAAGCTGGAAAAAGGCGAGCGAGGCGGATCTCAAGCCGGCGAAGATCGAAGGCACTATGGCCTTCATGGTCGAAACCTGCTGGCCTTATCGCCCGACGCGCTTCGCTATCGATCGCGCTCAGCCCGACTACGACGAAGCCTGGCAGGGTTTCCCGAAGGCGAAGCTGCCGTGAGCAGCGCCGCTTAGCCGCGGTTGCCCTGCGCTTGGCGGAACCCTTCCGTCACTTCATCCTTGTGCGCTGCAAAGGCCGCCAGCACCTCGCCCTTTTCGCGCGCCGGTACGGAGAAGTGGTCCAGCGAGCGAGACAGCACCCCCGCGACCGCGTCGAACTCGGCAGGCGAGATTTGCAGTTCGCGATGCGCATTTTCGAGCCCGAGATGCGTGCGGCCCGGCCGGGTCGGCGAAAATTGGAATGGACCCCCGCTAGCTTCGGCAACCCACAGCGTCCGCATGAACTTCAGCCCGGGAAGCCGGCCCAGTTGCTTCGTATGCCATTCGCGCAGCCTGGGGTTCTTCGACTGCGCGCCCGCGACCGGGTCTTTGATGATCTCGTCGCTGAAATAGTCGACGACGCCGGCAATCGCGAAAATACCTCCAAGCCGCTCGTACAGCGATTTGGACTCCGGCGGCTTGACGTCCTGTGCCATTGCGGGGGTCGCCGCGACGAGCGGAGTGCCTATCGCAAATGCAGACAAGAGAGCGGCGCTTCCGGCGAAGAGGTCGCGCCTGGTGGTTGCCAATGGTTCTCCGTCCAGGGCGGCTGGTTCAATGCTAATGTCGTTCTTCATGATTCGGGCCTCCACTTTCGATCGGAGTTCGGCCGCAAAGCTTCATCCACGCACGCCAGCCCCAGCGGTGCGGGAAGGCCGAACCCGCTCCTAAGATTCCGCCAAACCGAAAAAGTTCCGCTGCGGAAGGTCGCGGCCACGTTTGAGCCGTCGGCAATTGAGGGCTAACGGAAAACCGATGACGAACGCGGACGAAGCGCCTGGCGGGCCGCTCACAAGCTGGGTCGAGAGCGCCCAAGGCAGCGACTTTCCGATCCAGAACCTGCCTTTGGGCATCTTCTCAGTCGGAAACCGCCGCCGCCACGCCTGCGTCGCAATCGGCGATTTCGTGCTCGATCTCCAGGGGATTGCCGACCTGCTGGATGAGGAATGGCTTCAGGACCTGTCGCAGCCGGTACTCAACGCATGGCTGTCGCGTGGGCACGAGGCGCAGTCCGCGCTTCGTAAGCGCCTGCAGGAGCTGCTTTCGGACGAGCGCTACAGGGACGACGT
>JBKPOU010000113.1:0-2126 GCA_046733255.1 Pseudomonadota bacterium | reverse complement strand
GGACCGCACCTTCGCTGATCGCTTCAAGACCGTTGAGAACGCTGTCGGATCGCTCCGGACCGCCCTCGATCGGGTCGCCAACGTTCATGCCGTGCAGCGCCGCGCTCGCCAGATCCTGCTGCCCAGCTCCAACTACCACACGCACGGCGTCGATCGACGGATGGCCGGCAAGTGCCTCCACCGCCCAGCGGAGCACCGGCTTGCCGCCGATCGGCAAGTATTGCTTCGGGATGTCGCCGCCCAGGCGTTCGCCCTTGCCGGCGGCTACGATGAGTGCAGTAACGGACATTCCGCGGCGGACTTAGGGCGGCTCGCCTTGTCCGCCAAGGGCTGTTCCCCTACATGCGCCGGACCCATGACAGAGCTGAAGCCCATCTCGATCGGTCCGGTGACCATCGCCACGCCGGTGATTCTGGCGCCGATGACGGGCGTCACCGACCTGCCGTTCCGGCGGGTGGTGAAGCGTTTCGGCGCGGGTCTGACGGTCAGCGAAATGATCGCCAGCCAGGCGATGATCCGGGAAACGCGCCAGTCGCTGCAGAAGGCATTGTGGGATCCGATGGAGGAGCCGGTGTCGCTCCAGCTGGCAGGTTGCGAGCCGCACGTCATGGCCGAGGCCGCAAAGCTCAACGAGCAGCGCGGTGCAGCCATCATCGACATCAACATGGGTTGCCCGGTCCGGAAGGTCGTCAATGGCGACGCTGGCTCCGCGCTCATGCGGGACTTGCCGCTAGCCTCCGCGCTAATCGATGCGACGGTGAAGGCCGTTTCGGTGCCGGTCACGCTCAAGATGCGCATGGGGTGGGACCATTCCAGCCTGAATGCGCCGGAGCTTGCGCGCATTGCCGAGGAGCTTGGCATCAGGATGATCACCGTTCACGGCCGCACGCGCTGTCAGATGTACAAGGGCAGCGCCGACTGGGCCTTCGTACGCAAGGTGAAGGACGCGGTTTCGCTGCCAGTCATCGTCAATGGCGACATTTGCTCAATCGAGGACGCGCGGATGGCGCTCGATCAGTCGGGCGCCGACGGCGTGATGATCGGCCGCGGCGCGTACGGAAAGCCGTGGCTTCTCAGCCAGACGATGTCGGCGCTTTGCGGGGGAGGGGCTAAGCCCGACCCGGACCTCGACGAGCAGCTGATGACTATGCTGGAGCAATACGACGAGATGCTCTCGCTCTACGGCACGCACACGGGGGTGAATCTCGCCCGCAAGCACAATGGCTGGTACACCAAAGGCCTCCCCGGCTCGGCTGAACTTCGCAACAAAATCAACCAGCAGGACGACCCCGCGACGGTCGTTGCCATGCTGCGGGAATTCTACTCGCCATGGCTCTCGCGCGCTGCGGCGTGAAAAACAGCGGGAACGCATCAGCTACTGTGTTTTTCGTGCAACTACCGTGCTAGGCCGAGCGCGTGGACGCGCCTGCCGCCGAATCGCGATTGAACAATAGCTCGCTCTCAGACTGGCTCGCTCGTAACCGGGCGAACGGCAGGGTGTCGCGCTATGCGACGTGGGGCGTCGCGGCAGTCCTCGTTGCCACAGTGGCTTTCAGCTTCTGGGTGCTGAGGCGCACGGCCGAACCTGGCTCGTTGCTGTCGCCTCCGCTTATAGCCGTCCTTCTCGTCGCGAACCTGATCCCGGCGATTGCGCTGATGGTCCTTTATTCGCGCAGGGTCGCTCGGTATCGGGCAGCGCGCGAGGGGCTCGGAAGCGGACGGCTGCACGCGCGGCTGGTTACCTTGTTCTCGGTGCTGGCGTCCGTTCCGACCGTCTTCGTCGTGATCTTCGCATCGCTGCTCTTCCAGAGCGGCCTAGAGTTCTGGTTCTCCGACCGGGCGCGCAGCATGCTGGAGAACACGGTTCAGGTCGCACGGGCGACCTACCGTTACGAGCTTGGCCGGGTAGGCGCCGAAGCAACGGCGATGTCGGGCAACGTGGCGGAGATGTTGCAGAAGGTCACGCAGGACGACCCTCGCTTCAATGAAGCACTCGCGTACCAGGTCTATCTTCGCTCGCTGAACGAGGCGGCGATCCTTGAGATCCGGCCCAACGGACAGGTTCAAACATTCGGCGTCGTCAACGGCTACGACGGCATGATCAACGACAAGCGGATCAACACCGC
>JBKPOU010000112.1:0-5895 GCA_046733255.1 Pseudomonadota bacterium | reverse complement strand
GAAGCGAGCTCGTCGGTGGGGAAGGGGAGGAAAAGCTTTCTCCCCAAGGCACTCCGGTTGAATGGACCGTCGAGGAAAGCTGGTTCTTCCGTCTGTCAGCCTATCAGGAGAAGCTGCTTGTCCATTACCAGGCCAATCCGGACTTCATACGCCCGGAAAGCCGCCGCAACGAGATTCTTCGCTTCGTGGAGGGCGGCTTGTCCGACCTGTCGATCTCTCGAACGAGCTTCGACTGGGGCGTGAAGTCGCCCGGAAGCGAGGGCCATGTCATGTACGTGTGGCTCGACGCTCTGACGAACTACATCACCGGTCTCGGTTATCCCGACGATACCGAGCTTTGGCGGCGCTACTGGCCTGCCGACCTGCACTTGATCGGCAAGGACGTGGTGCGCTTCCACACGGTCTACTGGCCGGCGTTCCTGATGTCCGCGGGGTTGGAGCTGCCGAAGCAGGTCTACGGCCACGGCTTCCTGCTCAGCCGCGGTGAGAAGATGTCGAAAAGTATCGGCAACGTCGTCGACCCGTTCGTTCTTGCCGATCACTTCGGGGTGGATCAGCTGCGCTATTTCCTGATGCGCGAAGTCACGTTCGGCCAGGACGGCAGCTATTCGCCCGAAGCGATCGTCAATCGAGTCAATGCCGAGCTCGCTAACAGCTTCGGCAACCTCGCCCAGCGTACTTTGTCTATGATTCACAAAAATTTGGGCGGCGTCATTCCTGCTGCCGGGCAAGACGATAGCGACGTGCTGTTGCTTGAAAAGGTCGATTCCGCAATTGGCGAGCTCAATTCGCGTTTCCAGGATTTCGCTTTCTCGTCCGGGCTCGAAGCGTGGATGGCCGCCGTCTTCGCCTGCAACGCTTATATCGACGCCGCGGCGCCCTGGGCGCTTCGCAAGAGCGATCCCGAACGCATGGCGGACGTGCTCGGCACGCTGGTCGTGGCGATCCGCAAGCTGGCGGAAGCTGTCATTCCGATCATTCCCGTGTCGGCTGAAAAGCTTATCCGGGTGATCGACGACGGAATGTGCGGCGGCCTGGGCCAGCCCGTACCGATCTTCCCGCGGCTCGAGCTGGCGGAAGAGGCTGGGGAGGCGGCGTGAAGCTAATCGATAGCCACTGCCATCTCAATTACGAGGGACTGGCGGAGCGCCGCGACGAAGTCCTGGCCAATGCTCGGGCCAGGGGAGTAACCGGCTTTCTCAACATCTCCACGCGCCAGCGCGAATGGAATGACGTCATTGCCGTCGCGGAATCGAACGACGACGTCTGGGCGACCGTCGGCGTCCACCCGCACGAGGCCGACGCTCACCCGGACCTCGGCTCTGCCGCGCTGGTCGAGGCGGCCGGGCACCCGCGCGTGATCGCGATCGGCGAGTGCGGGCTCGATTATTATTACGACAAGTCCGACCGGACCGCGCAGCGCGAGCGCTTCCAGGCACATATCGAGGCAGCGCGAGCTTCCCGGCTCCCGCTTGTCGTCCACACTCGAGACGCCGAGTCTGATACGGCGCAGATGCTGGACGAAGCGGTGAAGCAGGGCGGCGTCACTGGCGTCCTCCATTGCTTCACTGGAACCGCCGAGCTGGCGCGCAAGGGCCTCGATCTCGGCTTTTACGTCTCGCTGTCGGGGATCGTGACCTTCAAGAACGCGCAGGATCTCCAGGAAACGGCCAAGTGGCTCCCGGCGGACCAGATGCTGGTTGAGACCGATTCTCCGTTCCTCGCTCCGGTCCCGCACCGGGGCAAGACCTGCGAGCCGGCATTCGTGGCCGATACGGCGGCGTTCGTCGCTGAAATCCGCGGCGAAGAGCCCGAAGCGCTTGCCGATGCGACCACTGCGAACTTCTTCCGACTATTCGGCAAGGCGGCGAGGTGAGTGACAAGGCGCCTTACGTCGTCTTCTACGCGATCGCTGGAGTATTTGTCGCGTCCGCGCTGATCGGCCGTCGCATTCCCATGGGCAAAGCAGCCAGGATGGCGCTGGCTTGGGTCGCCATATTCATCCTCGCAATCGCAATTGCCGTTTTCTTGGGGGCCTATCTCTAATGGCTCGGAAATTTTACATAATACATATTATCAGACTGACAGATGAAGGGGCGCGGGGGCCTTTCGCCAGTCCCCTCGCTAGACTCGCCCGATGAATCTCGAACGGCTCGTTGCGATTATGCGCCGGCTCCGCGACCCGGAGCACGGCTGCGATTGGGATTTGCAGCAGAGCTTTCGGACGATCGCGCCCTATACGATCGAGGAAGCCTATGAGGTCGCCGATGCGATCGACCGCGGCGACATGGAAGCGCTAGAGGATGAGCTCGGCGACCTCCAGCTCCAGGTCGTCTTCCACGCGCAAATGGCCGAAGAGCTTGGGCTTTTCACCCTCGACCACGTGATCGGCCGCATCTGCGACAAGCTGGAGCGACGGCACCCGCACATTTTCGGCGGCGCCGCACAAAGCCCCGGCTGGGACGCCATCAAGGCAGCCGAACGCAGCGACAAGCGTCAGGAAAGTGCGTTGGACGGGGTCGCGAACGCCCTTCCCGCACTCGACCGCGCACAAAAGCTCCAGCGCCGCGCTGCACGGACGGGCTTCGACTGGCCGAACTCTTCCGGCGCTAGAGCGAAGATCGACGAAGAGCTGGAAGAATTGGACCGCGAAACGAGTCAGGAACGCCGAGCGGAGGAATTGGGCGACCTGCTTTTCGCGGTCGTGAACTTGTCACGCCATCTGAAAGTCGATCCAGAAGAGGCTTTACGCCAAGCCAATCAGAAATTCGAACGGCGCTTCCGCGAGATCGAGAAGGCGCCCGGGTTCGAAGCTCTGAGCCTCGACGACAAAGAGGATCTCTGGCGCAAGGCCAAAGCCGCTCAAAGCGACTGAAATCGCGCCCAATTTTCTGGCGATAGCCGGACCTGAAGGTGAACGTCACTGTCGCGGGTCTCCTGCTCCACGACGTCACCTCGCGAATGGAGCCACGCAATCTTTCCCCCGTCGCTCGCCGGCACTCTGATCGAGTGGAGCTGCGCGCCGCTGTGCAGCCTGTCGGAAATGCAATTGCGAAGTGCGTCGATTCCAAAGCCTGCAAGCGACGAGATTGGAACGACGTCCTCCCGGCGCTTGGCCTCCGCCGTCAACGCTGCCTTCTCGTCCGCTGGAAGCAGGTCGACCTTGTTCCAGGCCTCGATCCGCGGCGGAGCCTCTTCGTCTTCCGGCCCAACACCCAATTGGCTCAGGACGCTGTCAACGTCGTCGCGCTGAGCGTCGCGGTCGGGATGCGCAATGTCGCGGACGTGGACGAGCAGGTCGGCAGACGCCACCTCTTCCAGCGTCGCGCGGAACGCCGCGACGAGCTGGGTCGGAAGATCGGAAACGAAGCCGACCGTGTCCGACAGGATCGCCTTGTCAAAGCCGGGCAACTTCACGTCGCGCATGGTCGGGTCCAGAGTTGCGAACAGCATGTCCTCCGCGAGCACCTCGCCTCCGGTCAAGCGATTGAAAAGCGTTGATTTTCCAGCATTTGTGTAGCCGACCAAGGCAATCACGGGCCAGGGCGCCCGCTGCCGCCGGCCCCGATGCAACGAGCGGGTCCGCTTCACCTGCTCCAGCTCGCGCCGGATCCGCGCCATCCGGTCACGGATCAGCCGGCGGTCGGCCTCGATCTGCGTTTCTCCGGGCCCCCCCAGGAAACCGAAGCCGCCGCGCTGGCGCTCAAGGTGGGTCCAGCTTCGGACAAGGCGGCCGGCCTGGTAATCGAGATGCGCGAGTTCCACCTGCAAGCGGCCTTCCGAAGTCGCGGCCCGCTCCCCGAAGATTTCGAGGATGAGTCCGGTGCGATCGATCACCTTGGTTCCGACCTGCTCCTCGAGCGACTTCTGCTGCACCGGGGTGAGCGCGGCGTCGACAACCAGGAGGCCTGCCTCGTGTTCACGCGCCATGTCGGCAATTTCGTCGGCCTGCCCTTTTCCGACCAAAGTCGCGGGTTTCGGAGCACGCAGCCGGAAAGTCCGCTGTGCGACGACGTCGATTCCGATCGCCTGGGCGAGCCCGACGGCCTCTTCAAGCCTCGCTTCCGACGAGCGTCCTTCCCCCAGCCCCGGTCTATCGACTCCGACAACGAGCGCCCGCTCGCCGCGAGTGACGTCAAGCGCTCCCGGCCTGCTGACTATGTCGACCGTCATTGGTCCTCCGGCGTTTCCGGAACGCCGAGCGGAAGCGGCTCGTCCGGCTGCATTGTCGAAATCGCGTGCTTGTAGACGAGCTGCGCCTGCCCCGACCGTTCCAGCAGCAGCGAAAACTGATCGTGGATCGTGACCGTACCCTGCAGCATCACGCCGTTGACGAGGAAGATCGTCATCCGCTGCTGCTCGCGCGCTGCCGCCGAGAGAAAGGCATCCTGGAGGCCCGGCTTCGCTTGAGGTTCCGGTGAGCTGATATCTCCGAGATCAAGCGCCCGCCCCGGCATGATCGTCGAAATCGAATGCTTGTAGACCAGCTGCGATTGTCCTTCGCGTCTCAACAACAACGAAAAGGAGTCGAACCACGTGATGACTCCCTGGAGCTTCACGCCTTTCAGCAGGAAAATCGTCAGCGGAGCCTTCGACCTGCGCGCGCTGTTGAGGAACTGATCCTGCAGGCTGACTGGCTTTGCGGCCATAAAACGGGTCCGGGCCCTTACTCCTCGTCGCGCTTGTCGCCGATCCCCAGCGCCTTCAGCTTCCGGTGCAGGGCAGATCGTTCCATCCCGATGAACGAGGCTGTGCGGGAGATGTTGCCGGAAAATCGGCGGATCTGGATCCTCAGATACTCCCGTTCGAAGCTTTCCCGAGCTTCACGAAGCGGGCTCCCCATGATCGTCATCGCCTGGCTCGAAACCCCTGCCGAGCCATGGTTTTCAAGGATTTCCGACGGCAACATGTCCGCTTCGATGCGCTCGACCCGCTCGCATGGCGCAAGGATAACCGTCCGCTCGATGATGTTGCGAAGCTGGCGGACATTCCCCGGCCAGTCGTGGGCCTGCAGCGCAGCGATCGCTTCATCCGAAAGTACGGGAGTGGGGATTCGGCGCTCGGCCGCGAATCTCGCGAGGAAATGGTTGGCAAGGTCGGGAATGTCCTCGCGCCGTTCTCGAAGCGGCGGAAGCCGGACCGGAACGACATTGAGCCGGTAGAACAGGTCCTCGCGAAACCGCCCGACGGCAATCTCCTGCGCAAGGTCGCGCGACGTGGCCGAGAGCACTCGGACGTCCACCTTCACCGGCCGCTGGCCGCCCACCCGGTGGTAGCTCTGGTCGGTCAGCACCCGGAGGATCTTGGCCTGTGTCGTCGTCGGCATGTCAGCGATTTCGTCGAGGAACAATGTTCCGCCGTGGGCCTGCTCCAGGAGTCCTGGCCGGCTCATGTCTTCACTGTCCTGGCCAAACAATTCTTCTTCGACTCGCTCGGGCGTCATCATCGCCGCCGAGACAACGACGAAGGGCCCGTTGGCCCGCGTGCTCCATTGGTGGATGGTTCGAGCCGCGACTTCCTTGCCGACGCCCGCCGGTCCCGTGATGAGCACCCGGCTCCCGGTCGGGGCGACGCGCTTCAGCGTGGCGCGAACCGTGTTGATGGCGACCGAACTTCCGCTCAGCACCTCGTCGTACACGATCTGCTGGCGAAGGCTCTGGTTCTCTCGGCGGAGACGGTCCGTTTCCGTCGCCCGGGCGACCAGGTGCAGCAGGTGCCCGGCCTCGAACGGCTTCTCGATGAAGTCGACTGCCCCCTCCCGCACGGCGGCGACCGCGGTATCGAGATTGCCGTGGCCCGAGATCATCAGCACCGGAAGGCTCGGATCGTTGCGCTTGATCTCCTGCAGCAGCTGCAGCCCGTCGAGCCGCGATCCCTGAAGCCAGACGTCGAGCA
>JBKPOU010000111.1:0-4998 GCA_046733255.1 Pseudomonadota bacterium | reverse complement strand
TATGCCGACCGGTCTCGTGGGCTCGGAGATGTGTATAAGAGACAGGATTCGAGGATCGCGGGGACCAGCCGCCCCGAATCCCGCCCCTCGGCCGCTTCGTCTTGGACCCAGGCCGATGCGATCGACGCCGGGCTCCACAGGACCATGACGGCCTGCGCGTTCTTCAGCTCGCGGTCGATCTCCTCGCCGAAGTTTGCGCCGCCATGCAGATGGCGGTCCCACCACACGGTCTGGCCGGCGTCGGTAAGCGCCCCGGCAAGCTTCCTCGCCGTTTCGACGTCTTCACGCGCATAGCTAAGGAACACTCGCGCCATCGTCCGCCCCGGCTGCCAAGCCCGCCTCTCTGCGCCCAAGGAGCGATTGCTTCAAGCGGCGAGTTAACGGGGCGGTCAATCGGACGCAGACCTGTCTTGCATTTTCCACCCTCTTTCGTCATAGGGCGCCGCGATGGGCTGCAGGCTTCGCCTGTGGCCCAGTTGCTTTTAACGACAGCCGGAGGGGCCTGCCACTGGGGCAGGTCAGCGATCGGCCAACATAGGTGCAGTGAACATGCCGCTCTACGAGCATGTTTTCCTTGCGCGTCAGGACCTAGCCCAGGCCCAGGTGGATGCGCTCGCGGAAAACGCTACCAAGATACTCAGCGACAATGGCGGAAAGGTCGTGAAGACCGAGAGCTGGGGCCTCAAGTCCCTCGCCTACAAGATCGCCAAGAACCGCAAGGCGCATTTCGTGATGCTCGACGTCGACGCCCCGGCGCCGGCGATCGCTGAGCTCGAGCGCCAGACCAACATCAACGAAGACGTGATTCGATTCATGACGATCCGCGTGGACGAGCATGAGAACGGACCGTCGGCGATGATGCGGCGCGACCGCTCCGGACGCGGTGAGCGCTCAGGCGACCGTGGCGACCGTGGCGACCGTGGTGACGGACGTCCTGGCCGCGGACGCGATGAGGAGGTTGAATAATGGCACGCGCATTCTTCCGCCGCCGCAAGTCCTGCCCCTTCTCCGGCAAGGACGCGCCGAAAATCGATTACAAGGACGTGCGCCTGCTCCAGGGTTTCATCTCGGAGCGCGGCAAGATCGTCCCGTCGCGGATCACCGCGGTTTCCTCGAAGAAGCAGCGCGAGCTGGCCAAGGCGATCAAGCGCGCCCGCCACATCGGCCTTCTTCCCTACCTCGTGAAATAAGGAGGGCAGAACCATGGAAGTGATCCTGCTCGAACGAGTCGAGAAGCTCGGCGCAATCGGCGACGTCGTCACCGTCAAGAACGGCTTCGCTCGCAACTACCTCCTTCCGAACAAGAAGGCGCTCCGAGCCAACGAGGCGAACCGCAAGGTCTTCGAAGCCAATCGCGCCAAGATCGAGGCCGACAATGCCGAAAAGCGGGGCGCTGCAGAAACGGAAGCGAAGACCGTCGACGGCAAGACCGTCCAGCTGATCCGCCAGGCGTCGAACACCGGCCAGCTCTACGGCTCGGTTTCGGCCCGGGACATCGTCGAGGCGCTCGCCGGCGAAGACGCTCACGTGACCAAGAGCCAGGTCGTCCTTGCCCGCCCGATCAAGGCGATCGGGATGCACGACGTGAAGATCGCGCTCCATCCGGAGGTGTCCGTCAACGTACACGTCAATGTCGCCCGCTCGCCCGAAGAAGCCGAGCTCCAGGCGCAGGGCATCGACGTCATCCAGGCGATGTTCGAGGAGCAGGCCGCTCCGATCGCCGCCGAGGCGCTGCAGCCAGAGGCCGAAGAGAGCGAAGACGGTGAAAAGGGTGCCGCTCCGCTCGCCGAGGCCGAAGCTTCGGCCGACGTGGGAGCTGCGGCTGAGCTGGCTTCAGGGGACGAAGCCTACTCTGAGGAAGCTTCTGCACCGGAAGACGGCGCGGCCGAAGAGCAGTAAGCCCTTCTTTTCGTAAAAGATTTAGGGGTCGCCGGTTTCGCGCCGGCGGCCCTTTTTCATTCCGTTCGTCGCAAATCCGGTTTGCCGCCATCCGTTCGTCGCATCCAGATAACGGCCGCGGAACGTCTTCTCGCGACGCCTTGTTCTGCCATCGAGCAATTCCGGGGCGAGTTCAGAGGAGAACGGCAGATGGCTGAGAACGACAACACCAATCGCGAAGGCGAATCCGAAGACCAGGGCCGCGAACTCGGTCAGCAGAACCAGAACCCGACCGGACAGTCGCAGCAAAATGCAGCCGGCCGCCAGGGCCAGGGCCAGCAGAGCTCAACGGGCCAGAGCGATGACGAAAGCAGCGCCGGCGGCGCCGAAGGCGGCATTGGCGGAAGCTCGAGCAGCGGCCAGGCCTCGTCCGGCGCCCAGGGCGGCACCGACGTCGCCAGCCCGTCCGGCCAGCAAGGTAGCGAGACCGGCCAGGGCGGCGGCTCTCAAGGCGGCGGAAGCGGCAGCGGCTTCGTCGGCTCCCAAGGCAGCGATTCGAGCGAATATCTGCAGCAGGACCAGCAATCCTCGAACCAGGACTTCGCCGAACAGGGCCGCGGCGCCAGCGACGAAGACGAAGAAGGCGACGGAGCGAACAGCACCGGCAAGGGCAGCTCGTTCTGACTTTCGAAGCCTGAAAAGGAGGGCCGCGCCCCTGTTGGTGGCGCGGCTTTTCCTTATCCGGCCTTTTTCAGGAACGCCGTTTCCCTGGCCACCCACGGCGCGAAGCTCGGTCGCGACAGGATCCGCGAAGTGAACGCAGCGGTCCTTGGCCAGCGCTTTTCGTCCACCTCGACGTTGAGGTGCTTCAGGTTCGCGAACGGCCCGGCCACCGCGATGTCGGCAAGGGTCAGCCGGTCGCCGACGAGATAGGCGTCGCCTTGCGGAGCAACGCCCTCGATATAGTCCAGCACCTTGGGAAGCTCGTCGCGCTCGGCCGCGTCCGCAGCCGCCAAATCGCCTTCGCGCTTGAGGAATAGCGGGGCGACGATCCGGTTGAAGAACATCTTGGCCCCGCAACCGGCCAGGATCGTGTCGGCGAATTCCTCGAACCAGATGCATTGGCCGCGCAGCTTCGGGTCGGCCGGGATCATCTCGGGCTGGGGATGTTTCGCCTCGAGATAGTGGATGATGGCGCTTGAATCCGCGAGGTAATAGTCGCCGTCCGCGAAGCCGGGCATCTTGCCGAACGGGCTCGCCTTGCGGAACTCGGGATCGGGATCGCCGAGCCCCGTGGGCCGGATGTCCAGCTCGATCCCTTTCTCCGACGCATAGGCAATCACCTTGCGGACAAAAGGCGACATCGAGGAGCCGTAGAGAATCATGAGTCCAACCTTTCTGCGGGACGAAGCGCGGACATTCCTAGCGCCCTGCCCGTTTTCCTCCATAGCTGAGAGGAGATTTTCATGCGCAGGAACAGCGGCGACGACCGGGGCCGGAACCGGCTCCTTGACCCGACGATGAAGGACCATGAGCGCGAGCGTGGAAAGAGTGGCACGGCCGTCCTCGATCGCGAAGCCAACAAAGGCGACATCGCCGACAATCGAGGGCAGCGTACGACCGGCATGGGTTCGAATGCGCGCAAGTCTGGCCGGAAATAGAGCTACCGAATGCGGTAGAAATCGGCGACACGGTCGAGCGCGAGGCACAGGACCACCTTCCCTGCGCGCGCCGGCCAGCCGAGGGCGGTCTCCGCCTCCCGCATTCCCTCCCCTGCGCAAACGACGCGCCAGAGGATGTCGGAAAGGCCTGGCCCGGCGGCCTCCACCGCGCCCTCGAACCGGCGCCGGGCGTCGATTTGCGAGGCCGCCAGATCTGGCGCCGGGTTCGAGCCTCCACGCTGGCTTCCGATGGGCGCGGCATCCCACTGCATCGTGACCTTCGCCGAATGGCCGCCGCGCTCCCAGTCGGACCGCAGCTTCTCGCCGGCATCGAACTGGCGCCGGGTAACCATGCCCCGGGCGAACAGCCAGCCGAGGGGCGATTCGATCATGTTGACCGTGACTGAGCGGACCGCGCGGCGGCGCGGCCCCTTCATCGTCTCGCCGTCCTTTCCGATCGCCCGCTCGACCAGCATCCGTCCAAGCTCGACACGCGGCATTCGTTCCTCCTTGCTGCCCGATTCGCATCGGGACTTGCCACAGCGGCGAAACTGTAGGACAGTAAAAAACCTTATTGGTTCATAAGGGGGCGGCAGTGATTACCAGGATTCGAGAAGTTCGACGGGCCCGGGGAATGACGTTGAACGACGTTGCGCGCGCCTGCGACCCGGCGACGACCCCGCAGACGATCGGCCGTCTGGAAACCGGCACCCGCACCGTCTCGGTCGACTGGCTCAACCGGATCGCGAAGGCCCTGGGGGTCGATGCGGCCGATCTGGTCGAAACCGGCGGCGACAAGATGGACGTCCCGGTAGCCGCGATCGTCAGCGCGAGCGGCGCAAACGCCCCGAAACGATCGTCCATCGTCGTCCCGCCGCGCCCAAAGGCCGGCGACATCGCCGTCACCATCTCGGCGAGCACCGGCGATTACCGCGCAGGTGACGAGGTCTGGTGCGAGACGCTGGAGCCGGAGCGGTTCGGCCGGGCCCTGAACCGCGACATCCTCGTGCCCCGGCCGGCGGGACGATTCCTTTTCGGCCGGCTGATCGGCCGCGAGGAGCCGCGCGACGGCGAGGCGAGCGGCAAGCTGCACCTCCTCCCGCTCGGCGCCGGAATGCGGCAGCAGGTCGTCACCAACGCCCCGTGGATCGCAATGGCGACCAGGCTGGTGCGGAGCCTCTAGGCGGCTTGACGAGCCGTCCCCGCATGCCCACTGAATCGCGGCAATCGGGCGGTTAGCTCAGTTGGTAGAGCATCTCGTTTACACCGAGAGGGTCGGCGGTTCGAGCCCGTCACCGCCCACCATTTTAGAACAGCTCGCCCGCCACCTTGTGGACAGCCTCGACGTCGGCCGAATCAACCCGGAACGTCAGGTCAGGATTGAACTGGCGAAGCTCGATCCAGGCTCCGGTGCGCTTCACCAGCTCTTTGAGAAGTGCCGCGTCCCCTTCAAGGCGAA
>JBKPOU010000110.1:0-44403 GCA_046733255.1 Pseudomonadota bacterium | reverse complement strand
ACTTTCCTAACCCAAGTTTTCGCGCTGCGTTTCGTGCAAATTCGGATATTGTCGCTCGACTCGAGATTGCGGGAGCGGGGAAGGGTGGACCCAATCAGCGCCGGGGGGCGGATATGGGTACGAAGTTCAACCGTGAACCGGTAAGCCTGGCGGCGCTCGCGCTTGCCCTAGCGGCACAATCCTCAACAGCGTTGGCCCAAGATGGAACCGGGGCAGGGGTACCCGCGCAGGAAACCGAGTCAGCCGATCCCGCAGAGCAGCCAGCTTCGATCGCCCCACCGGAAGCTGACGAGCCGCCGCAGGAAATCACCAAGACCATCGTCGTAACCGGATCGCGGATCCCGCGGCCGAACCTCACGGCGGTGAGTCCGGTGACCGTGATTGACGAGGTAGAGGTCAAGCTCGAAGGCGCGATCCTCGCCGAAGAGCTGTTGAACCAGTTTCCGCAGGTGGCGCCGAGCGGGGGTCAGTTCATCTCCAACGGCACCAGCGGGACATCGACCGTCGACTTGCGCGACATTGGTCCGCAACGGACGCTGGTGCTCGTGAACGGACACAGGCTCGGGCCGGGAGATGCGATCACTCCGGTTCCGGACATCAACCTGATCCCGCCGACACTGATCAAGCGCGTCGACATCCTGACCGGCGGAGCGTCGTCAGTTTATGGCTCGGACGCCGTTGCCGGAGTCGTCAACTTCATCCTCGACACGAGCTTCGAGGGCCTCCGGGTCGACGGTCAGGCCAGCGTCTACCAGCACGACAATCGCAATGGGTCCGGGCTTGTGCCTGCCCTGGAAGACCGCGGCTTCGACGTCCCGCGGGGAAACACGGTCGACGGTGGCCGGCAGGACATCAACGCGGCTTACGGAGCCGCACTGTTCGACGATCGGCTGCATGTGCAGCTCTATGCGGGTTACAAGCACCTCGAGCCGCTGACGCAGGACTCGCGCGACTACAGCGCCTGTACTGCGCAGGTCGACAATCCGCCGGACGAAGTGCTGTTTTGCGGGGGCTCGTTCGCGTCCTTTCCAGGTAATTTCGCCACCAATTTCGATGTGCTCACGCTTGGTTCGGGCCGGACCTTTGTCCCCGGAGCGATCCCGTTCAATTTCGGGCCGTGGAACTTCTACCAGCGATCAGGGCGCCGATACACGGCGGGCGGTTTCGCCGATGCCGAGATCAGCAGGGCTTTCCATCCTTATGTCGAAGCGATGTGGATGGACGACCGAACGCTCGCCCAGATCGCACCGTCGGCCAATTTCGGCAACACGGAGGCCATCAATTGCGACAATCCACTTCTGTCGGACCAGCAAAAATCGATCATTTGCGTCGATGGCAATTTCACGGGGCAATTCGTTTTCGAAAATGCGGACGGCAGCCTGGAGATCATCGGACAGCCGGAGGAGTTCGTCGACCCGGTTACCGGTAATCCCTATCGCAAGGCGAACTTCATCGTGGCGCGCAGGGGCGTCGAAAGCGGCGGCCGCCAGGAAGATTTCCGGCACAAGGACATTCATGTCCTGGGCGGCTTCAAGGGCGATGTCGGCCGGGGAATAACCTACGACGCAAGCTATCTCTATGCGCGGACGAAAATGTCGGACGCGCATCTCAACGATTTCCTGACGTCGAGATTGGAAAACGCGCTGGACGTGATCACCGATCCCGCGACCGGCCAGCCCGCCTGCCGGTCCGTCCTTACCGGCGAGGACTCCTCTTGCGTCCCTTGGGACATATTCGAAATCGGGGCTGTGACTCCCGAAGCGACCGCCTACCTAAACGTCCCTTCCTTCCTCGCAGGGACGACGATCGAGCAGGTCGCCAATGCGAACGCGACGATCGACTTCGGCGAATTCGGAGTGACCAGTCCCTGGGCGAGCGAATCCCCCGCCATCAATGTCGGCGCGGAATATCGGAAAGACGAGCTCACCCTCGACCCGGACGAACATTATCAGACCGGGGACCTGTCCGGCCTGGGAACCAATATCCTGCCGCTGGACGCTTCGACCGACGCTAAGGAAGTTTTCATCGAAATCCGGCTCCCGATCATCGATCACGGCCTGGTCGAACGGCTGTCGTTCGAAGGCGGATTCCGGCATTCGTTGTACACTGCGGGCGACTCCAAAACCTCATCGAACGCCTATAAGCTCGCCCTCGACCTCACGCCGATCCGGGGTCTGCGCTTTCGAGCATCGCAGCAGCGTGCGGTTCGAGCGCCGAATGTCGTCGAATTCTTCGCCCCGCCTTTCACGGACGGCTTTTTCCACGACCCCTGCGTAGGCGCGTTGCCAGATGCGACTCCCGAGGAATGTGCGCGGACCGGCCTCGACCCTGCGCTCTACGGGCACGTGCTCCCGCTGCCGAATTCCGACTTCTCCATTTTCAACGCGATCGGCGGCGGAAACCAAGAGCTGGAGCCCGAGGAGGCTCTCACGCGCACTCTCGGGGTCGTCCTAGAACCGGCGATGATTCCGGGCCTCAATGCAACCATCGACTGGTGGGACATCAATCTCGACGGCGCGATCAGCTTCGTCGACGGCGACACGATCATCGACAATTGCGCGGCGCTGGGCGATCCAATTTTCTGCGACCGGATTCACCGCGATTCGAACGGATCGCTGTGGCTGTCCCCGCAGGGCTTTATCGACACGAGGCTGTTCAACCTCGGGTCGTTCCACGTTCGCGGAATCGATGTCGGCGTGAACTACCGGCACCGAATTGGTTCGCTAGGCTCCGCGACCGCGGAATTCCTGGGCAGCTACACGGACAAGTGGACAGTGAACCTGGGCGGCCTGGCGGAACCCATCGAATGCGCCGGCACCTACGGAATAGGCTGTGGGCCGCCGACGCCCCGCTGGCGGCACAAGGCTCGCCTTTCGTTCGAAACAAATGATGGCGTCACTGTGTCGATGAACTGGCGGTACACGGGATCGATGAGTCTCGCGCCTCTTCTCGATATAGAGCCGGGGAAGTTCACCAAGAAAATCGACCCGCAGAGCTATTTCGACCTGGCCGCCCTGTTCCGGGTGGAAAAGAACTTCACCTTCCGAATTGGAGTCAACAATATCTTCGACCGCGAGCCACCGCTCGTTCCTGGCGGCACCGGCGGTTGTGGTTTGGGCTGCAACGGCAACACTTACCCGCAGTGGTATGACCCCCTCGGGCGTTACATCTTCGGTGGATTCACTTTCACGCTCTGACTTCAGCGATCGTCTTGCGGGTGATATCAGGACCATTCCGGACGGAACATTAAGCGCACGGAGAAGCCTTCGCGGCAATGCGGCCGAATGCTTGACGGGGGGTCATGCCAGGCCTTGAGGCCAAGGGAGGAGCGGCTGCGCACGATTCTTCCGGCACGGATGCGCAGCCAGTCAGAATGGAGCGACGCCTGCATCCTCAACATCTCGCCGGGCGGGCTACTCGTCTATTCGGTCGGCAATGCGCAACCGGGTACTCACGTCGAGATTCGGCGCGGCGGAACCCTGATCATCGCGAACGTGGTTTGGCGGAAGAACCAGCGCATCGGCCTGTGCAGCCATCATCCGGTACCGATGCGCGAAATGATGCAGAACGACACGGTCGCCGCAATTGCCGCGAGCGATACGCCGGTTCTCCTCGAGCGCCGCAGGCAACCTCGTTCCGCTGACACCAGTCGTTTGCAGGTCCGGGCAATGGACTTCGCGGCGACGGCCGCAATCGGCATCGCTTTGGCAGCCGCGGCGGCACTCTGCGTCGAGGATGCCGTGTCGCGGCCGGTGTCAGCCGTGGAGGCCGCCCTCGCCGGCCGCTGACATGCCGCCGCTTGAGTTGGAGGCGCGCGCGAGTGCATGAGTGGAGCGATGCCGGGACCGCTCCAGGGACTGAAAATCGTCGAGATGGCCGGCATCGGCCCAGCGCCGTTCGCCGGAATGATGCTCGCCGACCACGGAGCCGAGGTAATCCGGGTCGAACGCCAGGGGCTGATCGGGATCCCCAACGATCCGCTGCTTCGGTCGCGGCGAAGCATTGCCCTCGATTTGAGGCACGAACGGGGAAGTGAGATCGTGCAGAAGCTCGCAGGGCGTGCGGACGGACTCATCGAAGGCTATCGACCTGGCGTGATGGAACGCCTCGGCCTCGGGCCCGACGTGCTGATCGGCGACAATCCGAACCTGGTTTACGGGCGGGTGACCGGCTGGGGTCAGGACGGTCCGCTGGCCGGCGCTGCGGGCCATGACATCGACTATCTCGCAATCACAGGCCTGCTTCACGGCATTGGCCCAAAAGAGCGCCCGGTTGTGCCAATAAATTATCTCGCGGATTTCGCGGGCGGGGGAATGATGCTCGCCTTCGCGATGACTGCTGCGCTTCTGGTCGTCCAGCGGGGCGGGGAAGGGCAGGTCGTCGATTGCGCGATGACCGACGGCGCGGCGCTCATCGGAGCGCTCGCCTTTGGAATGCGCGCGGCCGGCCTGTGGAGCGACCGGCGGGAGTCGAACCTGCTCGACGGCGGTTCCCCGACCTATGGCGTGTTCGAGTGCAGCGATGGCAAGTTCCTCGCCCTTGGGGCGATCGAACCGCAGTTCCGCGCCGCGCTTTTCGAAGGTCTCGGCCTTTCCGAAGATGCGGGAAAGGATGATCTCGCCAAGGCGATCGCCCTGCGCAGCCGCGACGAGTGGGTCGACCATTTCGCCGGAAGCGACGCCTGCGTGGCGCCGGTCCTGACTCTGGCCGAAGCTCCGGAGCATCCGCACAACCGCTCGCGCCGCACGTTCGTCGACCTGGATGGTGTCGTTCAGCCAGGGCCCGCGCCTCGTTATTCGAGAACTGCTACTGCCGATCCGGTGCCGCCGCTACCCGCCGGAGCCGGCGGGGAGGCGATCCTTGGCGAGCTCGGCTATTCGGCTGAGGACATTATCCAACTGCGCCGCGAAGGAGCGCTTCTTTGAATCCGATCTACCAGCAAATGCAGACCAGCGTGTTCGAACGAATGTCCGCGCTGGCGGCGAAGCATGGCGCTGTGAACCTCGGCCAGGGCTTTCCTGACTTTGGCTGGCCGGACGAAATCCTGGACGCCGCCGCGCGGGCGCTGAAGGAAGCATCGAACCAATATCCGCCTTCCCGCGGCCTTCCACAGCTGAGGGATGCGGTCGCCGATCATTACAACCGGAATTTCGGCGAGACGCTGAGCGCGGATCAGGTCTGCGTGACGTCGGGCGCCACGGAAGCCCTGGGCGCCTGCATCCTCGCCACCGTCGTCCCTGGCGACGAGGTGATCATCTTCACTCCCGCCTACGACAGCTATGCGCCGATGATCCGGCGGGCCGGGGGAAGCGTCCACGAAATCGCTCTGCAGCCGCCCGCTTGGCGCATCGATCGTGCAATCGTCGAAGCGGCGGTCGGTCCCAAGACGCGCGCGATCGTTTTCAACAATCCGCAGAACCCGACAGGGCGGCTCTTCGGCAGGGATGAGCTGCAGGCGATTGCGGATGTTGCCGCCGCGCATGACCTCATTGTCATCAGCGACGAGGTCTGGGAGCATATCCTGCTCGACGGCCCAATCTTCACCCCGATCGCGACTCTGCCCGGAATGGCGGAGCGGACTCTGAAGATCGGCTCGGCGGGGAAGATCTTCTCGCTTACGGGGTGGAAGGTCGGGTGGATCGTCGCTGCGCCGGAATTGGCGGGCGTCGCCGCGCGGGCGCATCAGTTCCTGACTTTCTCGACCGCACCGAACTTGCAGGCGGCAGTGGCTTTCGGAATGGCCGAGGGCGATTCGTGGATCGAACCTATGCGCCAGCGCTTCGCGCGGGCTCGCAACCGGCTCGTCGAAGGCCTTGAGACGGCGGGATATTCGACTCTCCATCCAGCCTCGACCTATTTTCTGTGTGTAGACCTCGCTGCATCCGGGATCTCGCTCGATGACGAGGCTTTTGCCGCTGCGGCGGTGGAGAAGGCGGGAGTCGCGGTTGTGCCTGTCTCCGCTTTTGCGGAGCAGGACCCGGCTCGGCACATCGTGCGGCTTTGCTTCGCCAAGCGCGACGAGACGATCGATGCGGGCATTGCCGCAATGGCGAAAGCGAAGGAGGCGTTCTCATGAGTCCGGCCGAGGAAGCCCGCGACCTTCTCCGCCAGCTCGGAGTAACCGCCAGCGGATCGTTAGAGAGCAGGACTCCGATCGATGGCAGCGCAATTGGCAGCGTTGCCGAGGCGAATGACGTCACTGGCGCATGCGGAAACGCGCAGGAGGCGTTTCTCGCCTGGCGGACAGTCCCGGCCCCCCGGCGCGGCGAGCTTGTCCGGTTGCTTGGGGAAGAGCTTCGAGCCGCCAAGGAACCGCTCGCGCGACTTGTGACGCTGGAGTGCGGCAAGATCGTTCAGGAAGGCCTCGGCGAAGTCCAGGAGATGATCGACATCTGCGACTTCGCGGTCGGCCTCTCGCGCCAGCTCTACGGACTGACCATCGCGAGCGAACGCCCGAACCACCGCATGATCGAGCAATGGCATCCGCTGGGCCCGGTCGCGGTGATCACGGCGTTCAACTTCCCGGTGGCAGTTTGGGCGTGGAACGCCGCTCTGGCGCTCGTCTGCGGCGATCCAGTGATCTGGAAGCCGAGCGAAAAGGTGCCGCTGTGCGCCGAAGCGGTGATGGCTCTGGCCAGGCGCGCGTTGCAGCGGTTCGGCGACGCTCCTGAGGGGCTGCTTGAGTGCCTGCAGGGCGGCCGCGACGTTGGCGAGGCCCTGGTCGCCGACAAGCGCGTGGCGCTCGTCTCCGCAACTGGCTCGACGGCGATGGGGCGCACTGTCGGGCCGAAGGTGGCCGAGCGCTTCGGCCGAGTCCTTCTCGAGCTCGGCGGGAACAATGCCGCAATCGTCACTCCGTCAGCCGACCTCGACCTCGCCGAGCGCGCGATTCTCTTCGCCGCCGCCGGGACCGCGGGTCAGCGCTGCACGACGCTCCGCCGCCTGATCGTCCATGAATATATCGCCGATGAGCTAGTAGCGAGGCTGAGAAGTCTGTTCGCCCGGATCAGGGTGGGCGATCCGCGCGACCCTGGCACGCTCGTCGGCCCCCTCATCGACCAGGCGGCCTTCGAGGCGATGCGCGGCGTGGTCGGGGAGTCGGTCGAGCAGGTGGATGCGGTTGCTGGAGGCGTCTACGTGCGCCCGGCAATCGTCGAGGTTCCGTCCCAGGAGGACTCCGTCTTGTGCGAGACGTTCGCGCCGATCCTCTACGTATTGCGATACCGCGAGCTAGACGAGGCAATCGCGCTCAACAACTCCGTATCGCAAGGTCTTAGCTCGTCCATCTTCACTAACGATCTCAAGGAATCCGAGCGCTTCCTGTCGGCCTGCGGTTCGGATTGCGGGATTGCCAACGTCAACATCGGCCCATCCGGCGCGGAGATCGGCGGCGCTTTCGGCGGCGAGAAGGAGACGGGCGGGGGGCGCGAGAGCGGCTCGGACGCCTGGCGCGCCTACATGCGGCGGCAGACGAACACGATCAATTACGGTGGCGACTTGCCCCTCGCGCAGGGGGTCGAATTCAAGGTCGCGCCCTAGTCGACAAGATCGGGCCAGCGCTCCGCGAAGTCGCTAAGCCAATCCATCAGCGCCTCAGGTTCGAGCGGCTGGGCAACGAGATAGCCTTGCGCGACGTCGCAACCGATGGAGCGCAGGAAGCGAAACTGTTCGGGCGTCTCCACCCCTTCGGCGGTGGCCAGAAGTCCGAGGCCATGAGCAAGGTCGATGATCGCCTGGACGATAACCCGGCTGTCGTGGTCGCCCGGAAGGTCCTTCACGAAGAGGCGGTCGATCTTCACCTCGGTGAACGGAAGCTGCCGAAGCTGCATCAGCGAGGAATAGCCGGTCCCGAAATCATCGATGGCGAGGCCGATCCCCTTGATCCGGAAGCGGGTGAGCGTGTCCATCAGCTTGATCAGCGGCTGGGTCGCGCCTTCCGTCAGTTCGAGAACAAGCCGATCCGCCGGCACCTCGAGCTCGCGGCAGGCACGCTCGACAAGGTCAGGAAAATCCAGGCTTTGAAGGCTCATCGCCGAAATGTTGAAGGCGACGTTGGTGTCGAGCCCCTGGTCGCGCCACACTCGCCACTGGTTGAGCGTCGTGCGCAGTCCCCAGTCGGTGAGTGGCGCGATAAGTCCATGCTTTTCCGCAAGCGGGACAAAGCGCGAGGGCTCGACGGCTCCCACCTCGGGCTGCTGCCACCGGACGAGCGCTTCGAGGCGCGTGAGCTCTCCAGTCGCGATCCGGACCTTCGGCTGATACAGCATGTGCAGCTCGCCACGGTTCAGCGCCCGCTCGAAATCGCGGATCAGCCTCGTGTCGGCCTGTGCACTCATTCGACCAGGCCGGGCCGCACGTCCGTAAGGACCTGTTCGAGGTCGCCGGCGCGGACCGGTTTCTCCAGCGGGCCGAGCATCTTCAACCCGAGCGCCTGGCCCAGGCGGAAGGCAGCTTCGAGCACCCGTCGGTCGAATCCGCTGATGATCAGCACCGGCGCGCGGTTCTCCTGGGTGGCGAGGAAGCGCAGAAGCTCGACACCGTCCATTCCGGGCATGCCGAGGTCGAGCACGACCATGTCGGGCCGCTCGCCGGCAAAAGCCTCGCGGAAACTATTGTCGTCGGATGTGAGCGTCGTGACGAAACCGCAGTCGTTCGCGACTTGCGCAACGAAATCGGCAAGTGCCGGCTCGTCATCGATCACCAGCAGCCGCGGCTGACTCATGCACATTCCCTTCCCTCACCCAGACCGCGCTTTGCGCTTAGCCGGCGCAGAAGGAAACCGCTTTTTAACCGCGTTCTGTCCAAAATGAGGACAGTGCGTTCCTCTGCAGGAAAACGGTCGATGTTCTCTTCACTCATCCGGCGGGCCCATGGTCAATCATCGGTCGACGACGAAGCGGCGTTCGACTCGACGACTTTCTCGCTTTCGACCGCGGTTCCGCGCCCCGCCGACCGCCGTGCGGGCGAGAAGCTGATCCCGCTTTTGAAGGTCGCCAAGCTCAGCGGCGATTGCGGCGAACGGCTGATCCGGATCCGCAACATTTCCGCGGGCGGGGTGATGGCCGAAGTCAGCGATCCTCCGCCCGTCGGCGAGCAGGTCGCGCTCGAGCTTTCCTCGCAGAAGATCCCCTCGACCGTGACGTGGACCCGCGAGGGCCTGGCGGGGATCAAGTTCGACCAGAGCGTCGACCTCGGGGAGCTGCTCGCCGGTCGCAAGCCGCGTCATGGCTTCCGCCCGCGTCCGCCGCGGCTCTCGGTGGAGTGCAAGGCTTCGGTCCGCCTCGGCAAGATCTATTACACCGTGGACATCCACGACATTTCGCTCGGCGGGATGAAGGTCGAGCCGATCGAGGAATATTGTGTGGGACGCGAAGTCACGGTGGTGGTTGAGAGCCTCCGGCCCATCAAAGGGGAGGTCCGCTGGTATTCCGATCGCAAGGCGGGAATCGTCTTCACGGAGTCGCTCGAGTTCGCGGAGCTGGCCGAGTGGGTCGGGAAGCGGCTCGAGGTCGCGAGTCTGAAGGCGAGCTACAAGCAAAACTGACCTCGCAAACGCGCGAAGCCGCGCCTATCTCCAACGCAAAGGAGACGGGCGATGGCCGAGGATATCGCGATTCTTGCGGGCGGATGCTTCTGGTGCACGGAGGCGGTCTTCAACGACGTCGTCGGAGTGAATTCCGTCGAAAGCGGCTATATCGGGGGCACCACAGCCAATCCGACCTACAAGCAGGTATGCGGCGGCGATACCGGCCACGCGGAAGCGATCCGGATCACCTACGATCCCGACAGGATCAGCTACGGCGAGCTTCTCGATATCTTCTTCGCCCTCCACGATCCGACCCAGCTCAATCGGCAGGGCAATGACGTCGGCACTCAATACCGCTCCGCAATCTTCCCGCTGAATGAAAGCCAGGAGACCGATGCCCGTCATGCGCTGGACCGAGCGCAGGGCCACTGGGATGGGAAGGTCGTTACAACGATCGAGGCGAAATCCGACTGGTGGCCGGCAGAGGACTATCACCAGAGCTATTGGGAGGGGGAAGGGCAGCGCAACCCTTATTGCATCGCTTCCATCCCGCCCAAGCTCCAGAAGCTGAGGAAGAGCTTCCAGGCGAAGGTGAAAGGCGAAAACGCCGCTTACTGACGAGGTGCGGCCGCCCTTCGAAGCCTGTCGTTGATCGCGAGGCCGAGACCGCTTTCGGGGACCGGAGCAACGGCAATCCTGGGTTGCGGCGAATCGTCGGCCTGGTGAAGCAGCTCGAACAGCCGCGCCGCGGCCTCGACGAGGTCGCCGGACGGGCTAAGGCTTGAGTCGCCGTCCACTTCGCCGAATCCGATCAGATATTCATCGTCGGCGGCCCTCTTCGCAGCCACTCGAAGAGGCTTTGACGGCGCATAATGGCTCGCGAGCTGGCCCGGCGCTTCGATCTGTCCGTTCTCCACCTGGTCGGCCTTCAGAATCTCGATCGGGCCGAGGCGAAGGAGGCGCAGCTTGCCGCGGCTCTCGGAAACGATCGTCGATTCGATGCCGCCGGCCGAGGAGCCATCGTCGATTATCAGCGGAATTCTGCCATCGAGGCTCCGCATGACATGGGTTGCTCGAGTCGGGCTGATGGAGCCGCTGGCGTTCGCGGACGGAGCGGCAAGAGGCCGCCCGGTCGCGTCGAGCAGGGCCCTTATCGCTCGGTGCCTTGGTACGCGGATGGCAATGGTGGAGAGACCGGCAGTCACCAGCTGGGCAATTCCGCTTTCCGGCTTGAGCGGCGCGACGATCGTCAGCGGCCCCGGCCAATGCTGTTCGGCCAGCTCCATCGAAAGCGGTCCGAGATCGGCGATCAGACGAGCGTTATCAAGACTCGAAACATGTACGATCAAGGGGTTAAAGGATGGTCTTCCCTTGGCTTCGTATATTCTCGCGACGGCTTCGGCATTGGTTGCGTCGGCGGCGAGCCCGTAAACCGTCTCGGTAGGGACGGCGACGGGCCGGCCGTCCCTGACCAGTCGCGCTGCTTCGGTGATCGCATCACCGCTGAAAGGAAGGATCCGCGTCTCCATTGACGCGGCAGATAGGGATCAGGCGCGCTGCCTGTCGAGAAGTTCCGCCGGTTCGATGCCCAGCCGCTCCATCCGGGCCTGGATTTCCGGCCATTCCTCGCCGAGGAACCGATCGCGCTCGGAATCCTTGAGCCTGGCCCGGGCGCCGGGCGCCACGAACAGGCCCACTCCACGCTTCACCACGACCAATCCCTCGTCCTGGAAGCCCTGGTAGGCCTTGGCGACGGTCAGCGGGTTGGCCTGTTCGTCCGCAGCCAGCGCCCGGACAGACGGAAGCGGATCGCCGTCGCGGTACTGGCCGGAAAGGATTGCATTGGCGATGACTTCGCGAAGTCGGACGTAGACGGGCTTTTCGTGCTGCGTGCGGAGCGTCATGCTGTCATAATACAGCAGCGCGGACATTCGTCAACCTGGGGTAATCTACGGTTGCCGATTCCAGTAACGAACGATCCGCTCCAGGTCTGGACGCTGTCGCTCCTCGAGCTCCTCCGTTGCGTGACCGATGAACAGGAAGCCTGCGATCCTCTCTCCAGGTTCACAGAAAGCCTTGGAAACGCCAGGCGAATAGGCTCGCCACCCGGTAACCCAGCCGCAGTCGAACCCGCGCGCTGTTGCCGCCAGCATGAGGTTCATGCCCGCAGCGCCGCATGAAAGCTCCTGCTCCCACACGGGGATCTTGTGAACTCGGACCGGCGCGGAGACGAGGACAATGAGGGTGCCGCCATAACGAGCGAACTCATCCTCTTTCCGGTGATGGGCCTCGTTCGCAGCCGGATCTTCCGCGGACAGGGCGTCGTGGAGAAGCCTCGCCAAAGCGTCGCGCTGTTCCTCCTCGACGACCACGAAACGCCAGGGGGTGAGCTTGCCGTGGTCCGGAGTTCGCGCCGCCATCGTCAGGATTACCTGCAGCTGGTCACGATCCGGACCGGGACCGATCAACGAGCGCGGCTTTGCCGAACGGCGCGTTTTCAGGAGCGAAATCAAGGAGGAGCGGTCGTTGAGCATCGACCGTTCCTCTAGGGGCCGCATTCGTTTGCAGCAATCGGCCCTTCACAAGCCGAATTGCGCCGTTAGGCTCACGCGTTCTTTGCCCGTTGGGGCGAGGTGAGGGGAGAAAAATGGTCGATACACCCGCCGTCGAAGAAGAGGGCTTCGTACCCGACGTCAGTCACGTGAATCCTGCAGACAAGGCCAACTGGTTCGGCCATCCGCGGCAGCTCGCTCGCCTGTTCTCGACCGAAGCGTGGGAACGGTTCGGCTATTACGGCATGCGGGCGCTCCTGACGCTCTACCTGACGACCCATTTCCTTTTCAACGACCGAGCGGCGACCGGCCTCTACGGCGGCTACACCGCCCTAGTTTATCTCACCCCGCTGATCGGCGGTTATCTCGCCGACCAGTATCTCGGCTCGAAGCGGTCGGTAAAGTTCGGCGCCATCCTCATGGCGCTCGGCTATTTCACGCTCTGCTTCGGCGGCGAGACGGCAAGGCCCTACGCAATGGTCGACGGCCAGCGCTACGAGGTGCAGGTCGAAAATTACCAGGACAAGCCGTCGAGCGGCTCGGAGAACCGTTACGTCGTCGCCGGCAATGAGCGGCTTCAGATCAAGGGCAACGCCGACGGAAGCGTTTCGCTTCTCGCCGCGGACGGCTCAGTCGCCCGAACTGTCGACAAGGGCAATTTCGAATCCGGCGGCGTTCGCAACGAATTCTACGTCGCCCTCATGCTTGTCGCACTGTCGCTGGTCTCCATCGGCAACGGCTTCTTCAAGCCCAACATCTCGACGATGGTCGGCTCGCTCTACGAGCAGGGCGACCGCCGCCGCGACGCGGGCTTCACGATTTTCTACATGGGCATCAACCTCGGCTCGATCGGCTCGCAGCTGCTTTGCCCGTTCCTTGCCGACATGTTCGGATGGTGGGCCGGCTTCGGACTTGCTGCGGCCGGAATGCTCTTCTCGTGGACCTTGATCCAGTTCGACGGCGGTCGTCTCGACGGATATGGTGAGCCGCCGGAGCGCTCCGGTCCCGACCGAGCGCTGATCATCTACATCTGCGCGGTCGTCGCGATCCCGGTTTTCTACTTCCTGTTCGTCAACCTGATGAACGCGCCCGAGGCGAAGGAAGGAGCGGGCTTCATCGGCTACATCGTCGCCCTTCCGCTCATGGGGAAACTCCTCTTCGGAGCCTTCCTGATCGGAGTGCCTGCGATCCTGGCCTGGTCCTATGCGAAAGGCAGCCGGGCGGAATTCCAGATGATGGTCGCGGCGATGGTGCTCGTCACCTTCAACGTCGTCTTTTGGACCTTGTTCGAGCAGGCGGGTTCATCGCTCACCCTGTTCGCCGACCGGAACACCGACCTTCACGTGGTCGGCGGCCTCAGCATGTCGGCGCCGCAGACGCAGAACTTCAACCCGATCTCGATCGTCATCTTCGCGCCGCTGATGAGCATGCTGTGGGGAGCGCTCGCCAGGCGCAACCTGGAGCCGTCCATTCCGGTAAAGTTCGCGATCGCGCTGATGGGGGTCGGAGCGGGCTTCCTGTTCCTCGTCTGGGGAACGAGCTTCGCCGGGCCCGACTTCAAGGTCGCCATCTGGTGGCTTGCCGGCCTTTACCTGATCCATTCCCTCGCCGAGCTTTGCATCTCGCCGGTGGGCCTCAGCATGATCACCAAGCTGTCGATTGCCCGCGTCGTGGGCCTGATGATGGGCGTGTGGTTCCTGTCCATTAGCTGCGCGCAATATTTCGCGGGCCTGGTGGCACAGATCGCCAGCGTCCAGACGGTCGGCGGCGAGGTCACCAACCTGCAGGTGTCGATGAACACCTATGTCGGCGTATTTTCGACGATCGGCTGGATCGCGCTCGGAATCGGTGTCTTCCTCCTGGTCATTTCACCGCTGATCAAGAAGCTGATGCATGGCGTGCAATAAGCTGACGGCGGCGCTCGCCGCCGGAGTCGGCGCCGCCGCGCTGTCCGGATGCGCGGCCTTCGCACCTCCGGAGAAGAAGGCGGCGGCGGTCCAGATCAACGAGGACCCCTATCCGTCGACCTATGCGCGCTATCCGGGCATCCCGACGCTGATCCGCCACGCCACCATCTTCGATGGCGTCGGCGGCCAGCTGCAGGGGGACGTCCTGATAGCGGACGGGGTGGTCAAGGCGGTGGAGCCGAACCTGATGGTTCAGGACGGAACGCAGGTGATCGACGGCACCGGCAAGTTCGTCACTCCGGGGATCATCGACGTGCACAGCCATCTCGGCGACTATCCGTCGCCGGGCGTGGACTCGCTGTCGGACGGCAATGAAGCGACGGGGCCGGTCAGGCCCGAAGTCTGGGCGGAGCACAGCGTCTGGCCGCAGGATCCCGGCTTTTCGCGGGCGCTGATGAACGGGGGCGTGACGACGCTCCAGATCCTGCCCGGTTCGGCGAACTTGTTCGGCGGCCGCTCCGTCGTTCTCAAGAACGTGCCGGCGCGGACTGCCCAGGGCATGAAATTTCCCGGAGCGCCTTACGGGCTGAAGATGGCCTGCGGGGAAAACCCGAAGCGGGTCTACGGCTCAAAGGGCAACATGCCGCAGACGCGGATGGGCAATATCGCCATGACCCGCCAGACCTGGGCCAAGGCGCAGGAATACAAGCGCAAATGGGACAAATATGCCGAGGAGGGCGGCGATGTGCCGGACCGCGACCTCGCCATGGACACGCTGAAGGGCGTGCTCGAGGGCAAGATCCTGGTCCACAACCACTGCTATCGCGCCGACGAAATGGCCAACATGATCGATATGTCGAAGGAATTCGGCTATCACATCGCCGCCTTCCACCATGCGGTCGAAGCCTACAAGATCGCCGACCTGCTTCGCGAGAACGATATTTGTGCCGCGATGTGGTCCGACTGGTACGGCTTCAAGATGGAATCCTATGACGCGGTGAAGGAGAATATCCCTCTCGTCTACAACGCCGGCGCGTGCGCGATCGTCCATTCCGACGATCCGAACGGGATCCAGCGGCTCAACCAGGAAGCGGCCAAGGCGCTTGCGGACGGAGAGCGCGCGGGAATCCCGAACCTCTCCGAAGCGATCGCGTGGACCTGGCTTTCGTCCAATCCGGCAAAGGCGCTGGGGATTTTCGACAAGACCGGGAGCCTTGCCCCCGGGAAAATGGCGGACGTCGTCCTTTGGAACGGCGACCCGTTCAGCATCTATGCGAGGCCGGAGCGGGTCTGGATCGACGGCGCGCTGATGTACGACGCGAACGACCCGAGGCGGCGGCCGGTGAGCGATTTCGAGCTCGGCCAGCCCGGCGAAGGAGACGTCAAATGATCCGCGCGCTCATCGCGGCGCTGCTCGTCGCCACCGCGGTTCCGGCGGCCGCGGAAACCATCGCCATCGTCAACGGTAACGTCGCGACAGGTGATGGGTCGGAGCCGATCCAGGGCGGAACCGTCGTAATCCGTGACGGAAGGATCGTTGACGCGGGGCAGGGGGCTCGAGTCCCCGCGGATGCCCGTGTGGTCGATGCAAACGGCAAGTGGGTCACGCCCGGGATCGTCGCCGGATTTTCGCGGCTCGGGCTTGCTGATGTAGACCTCGGGGCCGACGGCGCAGACGACACCAGCGCTAGCGACGGGCCGTTCAGCGCGGCGATCGACGTCGCCCCTGCGATCAATCCGCTCTACACGCCGATCGCAGTGAACCGCGCCGACGGCGTAACGCGTGCTTTCGTGGCCCCGTCGGCCGCCAAGAGCATCTTCGCAGGGCAGGGCGCCGTCATCGACACGGGCGCCGACATGGACCCCGTGATGAGGGCGCGCGCCTTCCAGTTCGTCGAGCTTGGCGAAACGGGTGCGGACGACGCTGGGGGATCGCGTGCGTCGGCACACGTCCTGTTCCGCAACGCCCTTCGCGAGGCGCGCGAACTGATGCGCTATTCGGAGCCGGTCCGTTCGGCCCGGGGCCAACCGGACGAGCGTGAACGGCCCGTCGTGCGTAACCCCAACGAATCGCGCTTGTATGGCGCCGATGCGCGCCGCAGCGACGATGTGCTGCTGACGCGGTTCGACGCAGCGGCTCTCGTCCCGGTGCTACAGGGAAGGCAGTATCTGCTAGTTCATGTGGAGCGCGCGAGCGACATACTCCAGGTGATCGACCTCGCCCGCGAGTTCCCGTCGCTCAAGATCGTGCTGGTCGGCGCGAGCGAAGGCTGGCTGGTCGCCAGCGATATCGTCCGTTCCGGAATCCCCGTCATCGCTTCCGCGGTGAACGACCTCCCGGCGACCTTCGAGCAACTTGCGGCGACCCAGTCGAACGTGGGGCGGATGCGGGAGGCCGGGGTCAAGGTTTCGATCGGAATGATCGACGACAATGACACTCGCCAGCTGTTCAGCGAGCGCCAATATGCCGGCAATCTCGTCGCACTGACGAAGCTTCCGGGAGCGACGGGCGTGAGTTGGGGCGAAGCCCTGCGCCTGATCACCTCCGCTCCCGCCGAGGCAATCGGTCTTGGAGGGGAGATCGGCAGCCTCGAGCCCGGCCGGCGTGCCGACGTCGTCATCTGGTCCGGCGACCCGCTAGACCCTCGAAGCGCCGCGGAATCCGTCTTCATCGACGGAGTCCAGCAGCCGCTGGAGACTCACCAGACGAAGCTGCTCGACCGCTATCGCCATCTCCCCCGTGGCGAACTTCCGGAGGCGTATCGGCACTGAGTTAATCGTCACCCCGGGCTTGACCCGGGGCCTGCCTTCCTTCTTGCTGAGCGAAGACAAGGCGGGTGCCGGATCAAGTCCGGCATGACAGGATCGGAATGACGCGCAAATTCTTCGGGACAGACGGCATTCGCGGCCTGACCAATGCGGAGCCGATGACGGCGCAAACGGCGCTTTGCGTCGGCCAGGCGGCGGGAACGCATTTCCTTCGCGGCGACCACCGCCACCGCGTCGTGATCGGCAAGGACACGCGCCTTTCGGGTTACATGATGGAATCGGCGCTCGTGGCCGGCTTCACCAGCGTCGGAATGGATGTCGTGCTACTCGGCCCGATGCCGACTCCGGCAGTCGCCATGCTGACGACATCGATGCGCGCGGACCTGGGTGTGATGATCTCCGCGTCGCACAACCCGTTCCACGACAACGGGATCAAGCTGTTCGGTCCCGACGGCTACAAGCTCAGCGACGAGGACGAACGCGCGATCGAGCGGCGGCTGGAGAAGCCGGTGAAGCTGGCAAAGCCCGAGCTGATCGGCCGCGCGAGGCGCATCGACGATGCCCGCGGCCGTTATGTCCACCACGCCAAGTCGACCTTTCCCGAGCGGCTTCGGCTCGACGGGCTCAGGGTCGTGCTCGATTGCGCGAACGGCGCCGCTTACCATGTTGCCCCCGACGCTCTCTGGGAACTCGGGGCCGAGGTCGTGACGATGGGAATTGCCCCCAACGGCCACAATATCAACGATGGCTGCGGCTCTACCCATCCGGAAGCGCTTCGTCAGCGGGTTCTGGACGAAGGCGCGGACATCGGCCTTGCCCTGGACGGCGACGCCGACCGGATCGTCATCGTCGACGAGAAGGGCAAACTGGTCGACGGCGACCAGATGATGGCGTTGATCGCGCTCGACAGGCGCGAAAGAGGCCAGCTAAAAGGGGACGTCATAGCCACCGTCATGTCCAATCTCGGACTCGAACGGAGGCTTGCGGACGAGGGGATCGGGCTCATCCGGACGCAGGTCGGCGACCGGTACGTGCTCGAGGAGATGCGAAGGACCGGCTGCAATGTCGGCGGCGAGCAGTCCGGGCACATCATCCTGAGCGATTATTCGACGACGGGTGACGGGCTTGTCGCCGGACTGCAGGTGCTCGCTGCCATCGTCGCCAGCGGCAAGCCGGCGAGCACGATCCTTCGCCAGTTCGAGCCGGTCCCGCAGCTCCTCAAGAACGTCCGTTTCAATGGCGGCGCTCCGCTGGACGACAAGGCCGTCAAGCAGCGCATCGCGACCGCGGAACAGGAGCTTCGCGGCCGTGGGCGGCTCCTGATCCGCAAGTCGGGCACGGAGCCGCTGATCCGAGTGATGGCCGAGGGCGACGATCCCCTACTCGTCGAGCGGCTCGTCGACGACATCTGCGAGGCCGTGCAGTCGGCGGCGTGAACGCTTTGTTGGGAATTTCGCGCGCAAGACCCATCTCGTGCACATGGACAACTTCGCCCAAGGGAGCGGGTCGAAGGCGAGTAACGTGACGCCGACGGCGCGAATCCTGATCATCGCCGGCTCCGATTCCGGGGGCGGGGCGGGAATCCAGGCGGACGTGAAGACCGTCACCATGCTCGGCGGGCACGCGACAACGGCAATCACTGCGATCACGGCGCAGAATACGCTCGGAGTGGACTCCGTTCATCCAATTCCCGCCGAGGTGATCCTGGCGCAGATCGATGCGATTGTTGGCGACATCGGCGTGGACGCAGTCAAGATCGGCATGATTCCCGGAGCATTCGCCGCAAAAGCGATCGCCAAAAGGCTGGAAAAGCTTGAGAATATTCCGATAGTCTTCGATCCGGTCATGGTCGCGACGAGCGGAGCGAGCCTCGCGGACGACTCCACCGTGGCGGCATTTGGGCAGCTCATGGATGTCGCGACGCTGGTCACTCCCAACCTGCCGGAGCTGCATCGGCTCACGCGAGAGGAAGACCCTGTCGCCGCGGCCCTGAACCTGGTGGGCGAGCATGGCTGCGCCGTGCTGATCAAGGGGGGTCACGAGGAGGGTGACGCGCTCGCCGATGCGCTCATCGAAGAAGACAATATGACAAGTTGGCAGGGCCAGCGGATCGACACGACAAACACGCATGGCACGGGCTGCACGCTGGCAAGCGCAATCGCGACCTTTCTCGGCCAGGGAGACAATCTCAACTCGGCCGTGGAGAGGGCGCGTACCTTCGTTCGGGTCGCCCTTCACGATGCGCCGGGGCTAGGCGAGGGCTCAGGACCGGTTGGGCATGGCCAGGTCCGGCTGGATGTCGGCGCCGGGCCGCGCCTCAACCAGGTGACGGTCACGGGAACCAACTACCGAAGCTCCGTCGAATTCTACCGGACGCTAGGCCTCAGGCAGATCGTCGACAGCCCCGAGAACGGATATGCGCGCTTCGAAACCGAAGGCGGCGCGACCCTGTCCGTGCAGATCGACCCGGAGGAGACGATCTCTGCAACAACGGCAGTCTACCTGGAGTGCGACGACCTGGACGAGCGCGTCGAGGGGCTGGCGCGGAGCGGCCTTGCGTTCGAGCACGGCCCCAGGAACCAGCCGTGGATGTGGCGCGAGGCCCGGCTTCGCGACCCGTCCGGCAACATCATCTTCCTCTACAAAGCGGGTGAAGCCAGGCGCTTCCCGCCCTGGCGTATCGACTAATCCACAGAAAAAGCGGACGAACGTCGATCGCTCGGGCTGGAAGGAGCGGCCGACCTGCGCCTAGGCTCGCGACTCGATGCCGCGGCGGTGCACTTTCAAGATCGAGCTCGATTTCCCCCAGCCCCTGGCCGGGGTGGACGAGGCCGGCTGCGCGCCGCTCGCGGGCCCGGTGGTCGCCGCCGCCTGCATCCTCGACCGCGACAATTTCCCGCGCGGCATAGACGATTCGAAGAACCTGCCGATCGACAAGCGCGAGTCGCTCTATGCGAGGATTACGAAGTGCGCCGCGTGGGGCGTCGGCATGGCGAGCGTCGAAGAGATTGACCGGATCAACATCTACTGGGCGCGGATGCTGGCGATGACCCGCGCCGTTGAGGCGCTCGGGCTGGAACCGGCCTGGGTGCTTGTGGACGGCAACGCCTGCCCGAAGTGGCAGCGTCCGTCGAAGGCCATCGTCGACGGCGACGCCAAGTGCCGGTCGATCGCGGCAGCGTCGATCATCGCCAAGGTTACCCGCGACCGGATGATGGCCGAATGGGCGGCCGAATATCCCGGCTACGGCTGGGAGACGAACCGCGGCTATGGGACTCCGGAACATTATCGCGCGCTGAAGACGTTGGGGCTGACGCCGCTGCATCGGCGAAGCTTCGCTCCGGTGCGCGCGATCGAGCTCGGCGAGGCGCAGCCGGAGCTCGAAATCATCGAAATCGACGGCAGCGAGTCCTTTGCGCCACACACACCAAGGATTGAGTCCGCCGAGCAACAAGAGACTCAACATATTGTGGTCGAACCGCGCTCGTCGGCATAGCCATTGCGACCTGACGGGCTGCGTTAACCTCTTCGTTGTTGACCGGAACTCCGCCCTGACTCACCTTCGCCGGGTCACCAGGGGGGCGTACATCACATGAACTTGCTCGCTCGAGTTGAAGAGCGGAAGGCACGAGTCCGTCGGCAACCCGCGCAAGCGCGCAAGCTGCCGCTCGACACGACCATCCAGGGCGACTGCATCGCCGAGATGGGGCGGCTTCCCGACAAGTGCGTCGACATGATCTTCGCCGACCCGCCGTACAACCTGCAGCTGGGCGGCGACCTGTTCCGCCCCGAAGGCGGCCGGGTCGATGCAGTCGACGACGAATGGGACAAGTTCGACAGCCTGTCGGCCTATGACGATTTCACCCGCGAGTGGCTTCACGAGGCGCGGCGGATCCTCAAGGACGACGGCACCATCTGGGTCATCGGCAGCTATCACAACATCTACCGGGTTGGAGCGCTCCTGCAGGACGCGGAATTCTGGATCCTGAACGATATCGTCTGGCGCAAGTCCAACCCGATGCCGAACTTCCGCGGGACTCGCTTCACAAACGCGCACGAGACTTTGATCTGGTGCGCGAAGGACGAGAAGGCGCGCTACACTTTCAACTATCGGGCGATGAAGGCGCTAAACGACGACCTTCAGATGCGGTCGGACTGGGTGCTTCCGATCTGCGGCGGCGCCGAGCGTGTGAAGGGCGACGACGGATCGAAGGCCCATCCGACCCAGAAGCCCGAGGCGCTGCTCTACCGGATCCTGCTCGCCTGCACCAAGCCGGGCGACGTGGTCCTCGACCCCTTCTTTGGAACCGGGACGACCGGAGCCGTTGCCCGCCGGCTCGGCCGTCATTGGATCGGGATCGAGCGTGAGGCATCCTATTTGAAGGTCGCCGCGGACCGGATCGAATCAACTCTTCCGCTCGACGAGAGCGCGATGGCGACGATGGCGGACAAGCGAGCCGCGCCGCGAGTGGCCTTCGGATTGCTTGTCGAGAGCGGCCTGTGCCCGCCGGGAACGGCCCTGACCGATGCCAGGCGGCGTTACTCCGCAAGCGTGAGAGCCGACGGCTCGATTGAATCGGGCGCGCACGACGGTTCGATCCACAAGGTCGGCGCGGCGCTTCAGGGTGCGCCATCCTGCAACGGATGGACCTTCTGGCATGTCGAGACCGGTGGCGAGCTCCAGCAACTCGACGCATTCCGCCAGAAATATCTGGGTGATCTCGGCTGACCGCTTGCGGGCCACGCAACAGCGGGCATGATGCTGGACCTGGAAGCGGGAAGGGACGATGGAGCAAGCGGTCCGGCTGTTACGCATTGCCCTTGCCGCTCTCGCGCTCGCTGGATCGGCTCTTCTTGCGCAGTCGCAGGCTCAACCGCCCCAACCTTCGATCGCCTCGCTTCCGGGCGATGAGCAACGGTTCGAGCGAGCGCTGGCAGCGCTTCAACCCCAGCGCCCCGGTGTCGTCGACGCCTATGTCGTGGTGGCCGCGCTGGACACGGGGCCAGTGTTCGGGCGCGAAGCACGCGAGGCAGGGCGAGTGCTCGCCAGCCGTTTCGATGCAAAAGCGCGCACCTTGGTCCTTGCCGCGGACGAGGCCGCGGACACAGCCGACGCGCCGGCAACGCCGGAATTTCTAGCTAGTGCGGTTCGGCGCGCTTCGGAGCTCATGGACCCCAACGAAGACGTTCTCCTGCTCTATACGACGAGCCACGGATCGCCGGACGCAGGGTTGAACTTCCGCGACCCGGCGCGCGGCTCCGTCGTCATTTCTCCGCCGCAGCTTGCCGCGATGCTCGACTCGCCGGGAGCGAAGAACCGCCTCGTCATTCTCCAGGCCTGCTTCTCAGGGCAGTTCGTGCCGGTGCTCGCGAGCCCGCGATCCGTGATCGTGACCGCCGCCTCGTCGATGCACTCGTCCTTCGGCTGCTCTGCGGGGAACGACTGGACATTCTTCGGCTACGCCCTGATCAACCAGGCGATGCGGCAGCCCGACACCTTCCTCCGTCAGCTTCGGCGGGCTTTCGTGAGCATTATCGGGTGGGAAAAGGAGCTGGATATCGAGCCGTCACACCCACAGCTCAGTGTCGGAAGCGAGACGTCGGGCTGGTTGGCGGCGCTAGACAGCCACGCGTCCGAAGTCGCGCGAACGCCTGCCGGGCGGCCGCCTTCGGAGCTGACTCGGTAAGTCATGCGAAGGCTTATCCGTCC
This sequence comes from Pseudomonadota bacterium, assembly GCA_046733255.1. Classification (GTDB taxonomy): domain Bacteria; phylum Pseudomonadota; class Alphaproteobacteria; order Sphingomonadales; family Sphingomonadaceae; genus Sphingomicrobium. The sequence continues at coordinate 21,939 of JBKPOU010000110.1, read as the reverse complement.
GACGGCGTTCGTCGATTCTCCATTCGGTCACGACGGAAAGGTCGCCCGCGTTGCCGGCGGCCTGTGCTGGTTCGCGGCGGTCGAGTTGATCGACATCGACGGACACACGCGCTCCTCATCGGAGCTGGTTCCGGTGGACGAGTTGGAGCGTCGGCTTGACGACGAGCTTGCAGCGCAATGGGCCCGCCTGACGAGGGAACGTCCGCAGCTTACTCTCGGCTCTCGTACGGTGCGGTTCGACCAGCCGCAGGTCATCGGCATCGTCAACGTCACGCCCGACAGCTTTTCGGACGGCGGCCAGTTCGCCGATGGCGAAGCGGCTGCTTTTGCCGGTGCCAGGTTGGCCGAGGCTGGCGCGGCGATCGTAGACGTTGGCGGCGAATCGACGAGGCCGGGGTCAAAGCCGGTCTGGGAAGGCGACGAGATCGAGCGGATCGAGCCCGTGATCCGCCAGCTTGCTTCCGCCGGGGTCGCCGTCTCGGTCGACACCCGCAAGGCTGACGTCATGACGTCGGCGCTCGGCGCAGGCGCGAGGATGATCAACGACGTATCCGCGCTGACGTACGACAGCCGGTCCGCCCAGACCATCTCGGCTGCAGGCGTGCCGGTCGTGCTGATGCACCACAAAGGCGCTCCGGAAACGATGCAGGACAATCCGCGCTACGAGGACGTGGTTGTCGAGGTCTATCAGTGGTTAGACGATAGGATTTCCGCCGCGGAGGCCGCCGGAATCGAACGCTCGAGGATCCTCGTCGATATCGGCTTCGGCTTCGGCAAGTCGGTCGCCCACAACCTGGAGCTGATGAACAACCTGGCGCTGTTCCACTCGCTCGGCTGCCCGCTCGTCGTGGGTGCGAGCCGCAAGCGGACGATCGGGGCCCTGTCGAATGAAGCGCCGGCGGACGAGCGTCTGGGCGGAAGCATTGCCTTCGCGCTCAAGGCGGCCGACCAGGGCGCGCAATTGCTCCGGGTCCACGACGTGCCGGAGACAGTCCAGGCGCTTCGAATCTGGCGCGGCCTTAAGGACCAGGCGCTGACTCCCCGGGCTTGAGCGCGACGATGATGGGACCGAGGGGGGAGTGACTGTCCATCCGCCCGTTTGCCGGGTCCCAAAGTGAGCTGACGGCGCCGTCGAAGTAGAGCGCATCCGGCGTCTTCAGGACATCGCGAAAGAAGCGGGCGAGCTTTCCGAATGAAACAGGGTCCTGTGAAATCACGAACAGTGGTTTGCCGTCTTCGGTGATGCCGACACCGTTGCGAATGTAGCGGGAACGGCCATCCGGCTCGAAGGCCGGGTGCAGCTTACCCCGAATCACGAGCATCGGCCCGGACTGGGTGGCGAGCTTTGGATTGGTTCCCGGCGGAATCGAGTCGCCAGGGTAGATTTTGGCTTTACCGCTGGTGAGGACCAGGAACACGCCGTTGGGCATCATGTGAAAATTGCCGGGGCCTTTCTGCCGCTTGTTCAGCGGGTGGACCTCCTTCCCGGCGCTTACCGCCAGGCCGACCGGCGCACCTTTATCGTCGAACATGCCGGCGTTCATCGCGAATTCGACGCGACCGGCAGGAAGTTCCTGCATCAGCCCGCGGAATTGCCGGATTTTCGGGGACGCCGAAGCGAAAAGCCGAAGCTCGCCGCCTTTCGGATCGCAGACGGTAAATCGGCTGCCTTCGAACGGCTTCTGTATGCAAAAGCCCTGATCCAGCTCGGGTGAATCTGATGGGGAGGCGCAGCCGGTTAGAGCGAGAACGACGAGAAGAGGATATTTCACCCGGGTGAAGCTGGCGGGTTCAGGCGGCGGTGTCGATCCCGATGTCGCCCAGCTTGCGGTACAAAGTCGAGCGGCCGATGCCGAGGCGCTTAGCGACTTCCGTCATCCGTCCGCGATAGTGGCCGATCGCGAGCCGGATAAGGTCGGCCTCGATGTCCTCGAGCGGCCGTATATGGCCTTCGTCGTCGAACACGGTGATCGCGCCCATTCCATTCACGGCGGCGTCGCTAGACTGCTTGCTGATCCGCGGCGTGAAGTCAGTCGCGCGGCCCGAGAATCGCGACTGCGTGGCGATATGAGGGAAGTCGTCGGTCGTCAGCGAGCCGCTCTGGCACTCCAGGCCCGCGCGAAGAAGGACGCTGGCGAGCTGGCGGACGTTCCCGGGCCAGCCGTAACGCATCAGGACCGTCAGCGCGCCGTTGTCGACGGTCAGCGGCCGCATGAGCTTGTGTTCCGCGAACCGGACGAGCAGATGCCGGGCAAGGGCGGGAATATCGCTGCTGCGCTCCCTGAGAGCGGGCAGCGTTACCACGGTGCCCTCCAGCCTTTCGCGCAGCTGCGGATTGAAGTCGTCGGAGAGGGCGCGGCTTGTCGTTGCGATGAGGCGGACGTCGACCGAGTGGCTGCCGTTGCAACCGACCGGACGGACTTCGCCGGTCGCGAGCGTACGGTCGAGTGCCTCCTGCGTGGATTCGGGCAGCGCACCGATATCGTCGAGGAGCAAAGTGCCGCCATTTGCGGCGAGCATCTTGCCTTCCTTGGCGGAGAATGCGCCCGGAAAGGCGCCGGCTTCGTGGCCGAACAGCTCGCTGTCGATGATGTTGGCAGGCACGGCCTTGCAATCGACGACCACCAGCAGGGCGCGGGAGCGGAGGCTTGCGGCGTGGATTGCCCGGGCAAAGGTCTCCTTGCCTGTGCCCGGCTCGCCGACGATCAGGATCGGAAGGCGGTTGCGCGCGGCCTTTGCCGCAACTGCGAGCGAGGACCGGAACTCGGGGGTAGCACCCACAAGCTGGTCGATCGACAGCGGCGGAGCGAGCTTCTCCGCAATCGGAACCAGCTCACCCGTCGGGCGGCGCCTATCGGCTGCCACATTGAGCGCATCGAGCAGGCGTTCCGCGGCGACAGGACGCTCCAGGAAATCAGTCGCACCGGCGCGAATCGCTTCAACCGCCTGTGGCACGGCCTCCTCGTCGGTGACGAGCAGCACCGGAAGCCCCGGATGGCAGGATCGCAGCGAATCGATGATCGGCCCTGCACCTTCCCGGTCCCAATTACCAAGGAGAGCGACCTTGATCTCCGGCCCATAAGGGCCGCGCAACATCGCAACGGCAGTCTCGAGCCCGTCGGCCCCGACGACCGTCCAGCCCGCGCGCGACGCGATCGCGGAGACACTCCGGCGTTCCGCCGGATCGGCATCGATCAAGAGCAGCGACCGGATGGTCTCATTCGGCATGGTGCACCTCGCGCTCTGTCTGTAAGCGCAAGCGGTAAAGGCGGGCTTAAGACACGCTTTCGGACTTGGGAGAGCGAGGGCGACTTGTTATGCACTCCGCCTCGAAGTGAAGGGGAACCGCATGGCGCATGAAGACGAGTCGATTTTAACCAGCCCTCCCACGCAGGAGGTCGCGCGTCACGTGGACGATTATTCGCGATTCACCTTCCTGCTGAAGTGCGGAGCCCTAGCTTCGCTGGTCGTCGCCTTCTTCGTGCTTCTCATCATCAGCTGATCCGCATCGGTCGTGAAGATCGCGGTTCTCAAGGAAACGGCTCCCGGCGAGACCCGCTGCGCCGCGATTCCCGAAACGGTGAAGAAATTCAGCGCCCTCGGCGCAGAGGTTGCGATCGAGATGGGAGCCGGAGAGACCTCTGCAGTGCCCGACTCCGAATTCGAGGCAGCCGGGGCCAAGCTTGGTGATCGCAAGTCCGTGCTGAGCGGCGCCGACGTCATCCTGTGTGTCAGCGGGCCGGATCCGGCACGAATCGCGGATGCCCGCAAGGGCGCGCTCCTCGTCGGCGGGCTCGATCCGCTTCGCCGGCGCGAGGACATCGAAGCCTATGCAAAAGCGGGACTTCAGGCCTTCGCGATGGAGTGGATGCCCAGGATCACGCGCGCCCAGTCGATGGACGTGCTTTCGTCGCAGTCGAATCTTGCCGGCTACAAGGCCGTCATCGAGGCGGCGTCGGCCTATGGTCGGGCCTTCCCGATGATGATGACGGCGGCAGGCACGGTGAGCCCGGCAAAGGTCTTCGTCATGGGCGTGGGGGTTGCAGGGCTCCAGGCAATCGCCACTGCCAAACGCCTCGGTGCCCAGGTCAGCGCGACCGACGTGCGGTCGGCGACAAAGGAGCAGATCCAGTCGCTCGGAGCGAAGCCCATTTTTGTCGAGAACGTGTCCGGGATCGAAGGCGAGGGACAGGGCGGCTACGCGACGGAAATGTCAGAAGACTATCGCAAGGCCCAGGCCGACCTCGTTTCCGCGCACATCGCCAAGCAGGACATCGTCATCACGACCGCGCTGATCCCCGGAAAGCCCGCGCCTCGTCTGGTCACGGACGCGCAAATTGCCACGATGAGGCCGGGCAGCGTCATCGTCGACCTTGCGGCAGACTCCGGAGGGAACGTCGAGGGGTGCGTAGCAGGCGAGCATGTGGAGAAGCACGGGGTCACCATTATCGGCGACTCCAACCTGGCTCGGAGCCTGGCAGCCGACGCCTCAGCGCTATTTTCCCGTAACTTGTATAATTTTCTCAGTGCTTTCTGGGACAAAGAGAAGAGCGCGTTGGAACTGCCGGACGACGACGAGATCGTCCAGGCACTCCGCCTCACAAGCGACGGCAAGGTCGTGAGCGAGAGGCTCGGGGGAGCCTGATCACGGCGGGGACTGCCGATATCCTCATCATAGGTGGTGGCGTTGCCGGCCTGTCCGCTGCGGCGATGCTGGCGCCGCACGCACGCGTCACCGTTCTCGAGGCCGAAGATACGATCGGCTATCATTCCTCGGGCCGAAGCGCGACCATGCTTCACTATGCACTCGGCAATCCCCTGGTCCGAGCGCTGACCCTTGCGAGCAGGGCCTTTTTCGACTCACCGCCCGAGAGCTTCACGGATGCGCCGCTGGGCCGAACCATGCCGGTCATTATCCATGCGCGCGAGGGCGAGCTTCCGGCGCTCGACGGGCTCGATGCCGCGATCGCGCCTTTCGCTTCACTGGAGCGGGTCGGTCCCGACGAGATCTTGCGCCTGTGTCCCGTCATGAGGGTAGGCGAGGGCGGCGCGGTGGCGGGCCTTGTTGACAGCCATGGCCTGAGGCTCGATCCGCACGCCCTTCTCCAGGGTTATTTGCGCGTACTGAGAAACAAGGGCGGCAAACTGGTCACGGGGGCGAGAGCAGCGGCCATCGATCGGTCGCAACATGGCTGGGAGGTCGTCACCGATCGCGGAAACAGGTTCGCCGGTTCGGTGCTCGTCAACGCCGCGGGATCGTGGGCCGACAGGATCGGGGAAGTGGCGCGAGTGAAACCCCTCGGCCTCTCGCCGAAGCGGCGAACGATCATCACCTTCGATGGGCCGGAGGGCGCGGATGTCGCCGGATGGCCGTTCGTTAAGACCGTCGGCGAAGAACTCTATTTCGCACCGGAATCGGGGCGATTGTTCGCTTCTCCGATGGACGAGGTGCCGAGCGACCCATGCGATTCGCAGCCTGAGGATTATGAGGTCGCGCTCGCCGCCCATCGCGTCGAAGAGCGGACGACGATGTACGTCAGCCGGGTCGTGCACAAATGGGCCGGGCTTCGCACCTTCGCTCCCGACCGCAAGCCCGTTGCCGGCTTCGCTCCAGACGCAGAGGGCTTCTTCTGGCTGGCGGGGCAGGGCGGCTTCGGCCTTCAGACGTCGCCGATGATGGGAGCTGCCGCCGCCTCGCACATCTGCGACACGCCGTGGCCGCTCGAGAATGTCTCGCCGGACGAGCTAAGTCCCGCTCGAATCCTCGGGCAGCCGGCATAGGTCGACCCAGCGGTCCCCGACGAGGTCGAACAACCGGTCCGGACTGACCTTGACCGACGTGTTGAGCGATCCGCCGGCGGGATAGACGATGTTGTAAGGCCGCAACGACACGTCGAGGTAGACGGGCAGCGGCGCCGCCAAGCCGAACGGGCACACGCCGCCGACCGGATGTCCCGTAATTTCCAGCGTCTCATCGGGCCCGAGCATGCGCGGCCTGGCGCCGAAGGTGTCCTTGCACTTGCGGTTGTCGAGCCGCGCATCGCCGCGCGCGACCAGGAGAAACGTCTCCTCGCCGGCGCGGACCGCCAGGGTCTTGGCGATCCTTCCCGGTTCCACGCCGAGCGCCTGCGCGGCCGTCGCAACGGTCGCTGTGCTTTCCTCAACTGAGATCAGTGGCAAGTCTGCCGCATTTTCCGCCAGCCATTGCCGCACCGACTCAAGGCTCATTCGCTTCGCCGATCAGATGAAGGATGATTCGACGCGGCGGAGTGGCGTGGCGGTGCTCGAACAGGAAAATGCCCTGCCAGGCGCCAAGCACCATTCGACCCTTGAGGACCGGGATCGACAGCTGGGTCTGGGTCAGCGCGCTTCGGATATGCGCCGGCATGTCGTCCGGCCCTTCGTCATTGTGTGTGTAGAGAGAAGGACTCTCGGGCGCGACGCGCTCGAAAAAGCGCTCCAGGTCATGGCGCGCGGCGCGGGCGGCATTCTCCTGGATGACCAGCGAAGCCGACGTGTGCGCGCAAAAAATGGTTAAAAGTCCCGAGTCGATTCGCTGCGAGTCGATCCACTCGCAAACCTGTGTCGTGATGTCGTGAAGTCCCCGGCTGGCGGCGCGAATTTCGACTGCCGAGCTCGCCTGAATCATCATCCCAATGACTTAGCGAATGTCGGTTGCGAGTGTCGAGGGCACACGAAAACCGCCTGCATAAGCAGGCGGTTAAGCGTGTTTACTGAAATTCGGTGTGCGGCTTAGCCGTTGGCGCCGGCGTTGCCGTTGCCACCACCGAGAAGCCAGGTCCAGAAGCTCCAGCGAGCGGGAGTGTGCTTCTTCATTTTCATTCCCCGTTTGTACGAACTGCGATTCGGCAGCTGCGGGGATGTTAACCTTAATGAAGATGGTTAGCAAACCGTTATGAAATGAATGCCTCCGGAGCGGACGCGCTTCCGGTTGCAATTATCGATTGTGAGTTTTCAGGCCGCCTTGATTCGGCGTTCGGCGGCAAGTCGACGGCGCAGGCTTTCGAGGCTCATCGGCCGGCCAGTGATGAACCCCTGGGCGATGTCGCACTCCATTTCGGCGAGGAGCTCCAGCCCTTCGCGGGTTTCGACACCCTCGGCGACGACCTTTCGTCCGAGCGAGTGGGCGAGTGCAATCGTCGAACCGACCATCAGCCGCTCGCTCCTATTCTCGACCATGCCCTTGATGAAGCTCTGGTCGATCTTGATCTCGCTCGCCGGGATCTTCTTCAGATAGTCGAGCGTAGAGAGCCCGGTCCCGTAATCGTCGATGGAAATATTCAGGCCGAGCCCTCTCAGCTGGACGAGCATGTCGAGCGCTTCGCCGCTGCCCGCAAGGGCCGCCGTCTCCGTCAGCTCCAGCGTCAAATGCTTTGGGTCGAGTCCGTGGCGCTCCAGCAGGATGGCAATGCGGCCAACCAGCGCCTTGTCGCCTAGGAGCCGGCCCGACAGGTTTACCGCCATCCCGAAATCTCGTCCGCCGCTGTTTAAGCCGGCGGCGGCGGCGATCGACCGGTCGAGAATGAACGCTGTCAGCTTGCCGATGCGGTCGTGTTGCTCGGCGGCGGTGACGAACTCCGACGCGGCGATCGGTCCCTTTTCGGGGTGGGTCCAGCGCGCAAGCGCCTCGGCGCCAAGGATGTGCCGGGTCTTCAGATCGACCTTGGGCTGGTAGGCAATCCAGATTTCGCCGCGATCGACAGCCTCGTCGAGCTGGCTGAGAATCGACAGCTTCCACGACGCGTCCTGTAGCGACTCGGGGTCGTGATATTTCCACTTGAGCCCGTCGTGTGCCGCCTCATCGGCCGCGACGAGCGCGCTGGCGAGGCGGTTTGCAAGCGAACGGCTGCTTCCGATCTCCACTCCAAAGCTGACGGACAGGTCGAGCGAAAGCCCCGCCACTCGGACCGGCGTCCGGAACAGCGCATGAAGCGCTTCGAGGTGATGACCGAACGGCTTCCCGGGCTCGTCGAACCAGGCAAAGATTCCGTCGTCGCCCTGGAAAAGGCGGCGGCCCGGCGCTCCGACCGAAAGGCGCGTAACGATCTGCTCGGCCAACTGGCGTTCGCTGTTGGCGGGCAGGGTAGCGACGATTTCCGCATAGTTGAGCATTCGAGCGGCAATCAGCGCCTGGTCGCGACCGGCTCGGTACGACTTGAGTGCGGTGAGGTTCGGAAGTCCCGAGACGGAATCCACCAGGCCGCGTTTGTTGACTCGACGGCGGATCAGGATGCCGCCGCATGCGAGCAGCACCAAGAGCCCGGGCACTACGTCTACGGAAATGAGCTTCATTTCGAGAAGGGCAGGGCCGAGCAGCACGGCGCCGATGGCTATTCCGACGACCAGAACCTGCCTGCGCTCGGCTTTGCGAAGGAAGACCCAGGCGGCGGTGAGGACGCTCGCGAGGTAGAGCGGAATCCATCCGAGATCGCGAGGAGTGCCGCTTTTCAGGGTTTCCGCGGCGACGATGTGGACATAGGCGCCGCCCATCTGCCCGACGCCGGGAATGAAGTAGGTATCTCCGATCGCGTCGGTGGTCGCGCCAACAACCACGTCCTTGCCGCGGATGAGCTTCCTGTCGAAGTGGCCGCCGAGGACCGAACTCGCCGAAATGGCGGGGATCGATGAGGGGTCGACCGAATAATCGGGCCTGAACCAGCTGTCGCTGGTGCCTTGTCGACCTGACAGCAGCGACGCAAACGAGGAAAGGCTCGTCCCCTGGCTTTCGACCGAATAGGGCACCTGCCAAACGGCGTTCTGGTAATTGTACTTGACCCTGATGGTTCCGAGCGCGGCCGCCTGCTTGGTGAACAGAGGAAGCGGCGGTTCTTCGCTCGTCCCGACTACGAACGGATCGGAAAAGCCGCGCGCGGCGAGGACGACCCGGCCAGATCGACGAATGGCGTTGCCGAGCGCTTCGTCGTCGACTGCGGTAGTCGTCCCAGAGAACATGACGTCGACGAAGATCCGGTTTGCTCCCGCCTTGGTGAGAGAATCGACCAGCTCGGCGTGAGCGGTGCGCGACCACGGCCAGCGGCCGACCGTGCGGAGCGAGCTATTGTCGATCTTGACGAGGACGATGTCGCCCGACGCCTTGTGCCAGTGAAGGCTGTTGCGCCCCGTCCGAAGCACGTCGTCGCCGATTTCGCCGAGGCCCAGCAGCCCAACAACCAGCCCGGCAAGGGCGATCCACAGGAGCGTCCGCCAGGACTTGGGCTCGGGCCGGTATCGATCGAGCTTTTGCACCGCGCACACATGCGCGCGAAAAGGTTAGTAAACCGCTAACCGACCGTTGGTTAACGGCACGCCCCCTCGACAGCCGCACCTCGACCCGCCAGAAAAGCCCCCAAAGGTGGGAGGTACGATGGACTTCATCTCGATCCTGTCGATTTTCGTGTTGGCCTGCTTCGTCGGCTATTTCGTCGTTTGGTCGGTCACTCCGGCGCTGCACACGCCGCTGATGAGCGTCACCAACGCAATTTCCTCGGTCATCGTCGTGGGCGCGCTGATTGCTGCGGCCGCGGCAGGGAGCGCGACGTCGAAATGGCTCGGCCTGGTCGCTGTCGCCCTTGCGAGCGTGAACATCTTCGGCGGATTTGCCGTCACCCAACGCATGCTGGGAATGTACAAGAAGAAGGAGCGCAAGGATGCATGAGGCGGCGGCGACGCCCGCCTGGGTGCTTCTCGCTTACCTGATTTCGGGAATCTGCTTCATCCTCGCGCTGAGGGGCCTGTCTGGTCCCGAGACGAGCCGCCGCGGCAACCGTCTTGGTATGATCGGCATGGCGATTGCCGTTGTGACTACGCTCGTCACTCACGCGCCGACATCTGCAACCTTCGGCCTGCCGAACTCCGGTGCCAACAGCTGGGTCCCCGATTGGGAGACGATCGGCCTGATCTTCGCTGCGATCACGATCGGCGGCGCTGTTGGATTGGTCACGGCCCGCAAGATCCAGATGACGGCGATGCCGCAGCTGGTCGCCGCATTCCACAGCCTGGTGGGAATGGCGGCGGTGCTGGTCGGCGCCGCGGCGTATCTCAATCCCGAGGCCTTCGGGATCGCGGTCCGGATCACTCCGATTGCGTCGCCGTCCTACGTCAGCATCTTGCCCGTCAGCCGAATCGAGATGGGCCTCGGAGTCGCAATCGGCGCAATCACATTCTCCGGCTCCGTGATCGCCTTCCTGAAGCTCAACGGCAACATGAGCGGCAAGCCGATCCTCCTGCCGCTCCGGCACGTGATCAACGTCGGCACAATGCTGGCGATCCTCGTCCTCATCGCTTACTTCACGCAGCACCAAGACCCCTGGGTTTTCTTCACGGTCGTGGGGCTGAGCTTCGCGATCGGCTTCCTTCTGATCATCCCGATCGGCGGCGCCGACATGCCGGTCGTGATCTCGATGCTGAACAGCTATTCGGGCTGGGCCGCCGCGGCGATGGGCTTCACGCTCCACAACAGCGCGATGATCATCACCGGTGCGCTGGTTGGAAGCTCCGGCGCGATCCTCAGCTACATCATGTGCAGGGCGATGAACCGCAGCTTCATCTCAGTCATCGCTGGCGGCTTCGGCACCGATTCCGGGGGGGCAGGGGAGGCAGCGGCGATCGACCGGCCGTGGAAGCGCGGGTCCGCGGAAGATGCCGCATTCCTGATGAAGCAGGCGGACCAGGTGATCATCGTTCCCGGCTACGGAATGGCGGTCAGCCAGGCCCAGCATGCACTCAAGGAGATGGCGGACAAGCTCAAGGAAGAGGGCGTCCGCGTGAAATATGCGATCCACCCGGTCGCCGGCCGGATGCCGGGGCACATGAACGTGCTGCTGGCCGAAGCCAACGTGCCTTATGACGAGGTGTTCGAGCTCGAGGACATCAACAGCGAGTTCGCGCAGACCGACGTCGCGTTCGTGATCGGAGCCAATGACGTCACCAACCCGGCGGCCAAGACCGACAAGAGCTCGCCGATCTACGGAATGCCAGTGCTCGACGTGGAGAAGGCGCGCACTGTGCTGTTCGTGAAAAGGTCGATGGGCGGTGTCGGCTATGCCGGCGTCGATAACGAGCTCTTCTATCGGGACAACACGATGATGCTCCTGTCGGACGCGAAGAAGATGGTGGAAGAGATCGTGAAGAACCTCGGCTAGCGCCGGGGAAGGTGAATCTCGGCGATCATGCAGCGAACGCTTCCGCCGCCGACGGCTTCGATCGTCGGGATCGGAACGTCGATCAATTCGCCGAACCCCTCCAGCAGGCGCAGTTGCTCCGGCCGGAGACTATTGATCGCAGTCGTTGAGAGCGGGATCACCGGATCGCCCTTATCGCTGCGGATCTCGATGACGTTGCAGCCGAAGCGCCGCAGCTGGGCAAAACTCATTTCGACAATCGTTCGTCCGCTGTCTTCGACCTGCCCGGCGAGGGAATTGCGATGCTCTGGCGCAACCGCCTCCGGGCAAAGGACAGCAAAGCTGGTGCCGAGGCTCATCAGGACGTTCGTGTGGTAGATCGGACGGCCGCCCGGATCGCGAGCTTCGAACACGAAGGTCGAATAGCCGAGCTGCAGGTCGAATTCGGCTACCAAATCGGCATCGGTACGCGGGCTGAGACTCGCGAAAGCGCGGCGCCGAAACCGATCGAGCACGAGGCTTCCCGTTCCTTCGAGGAAACGGCCGTCCTCCTCCGATCCGCTCAGGTCGATGGTTCGCCTGACGTCGAACCCCGCCTGCTCGACCAGGTTGCGGACGTCCGGCGCGCGCCGCTCGATCCGGCGTGAAGCGGAGGCCATCGGATAGACGACCATTGTCCCGTCCGCGTGAGTCGTGAACCAATTGTTCGGGAAAACGGCGTCCGGCTTTGCCGGCTCGGGAGAATCGTCGAGTAGGAGAACCTCTACACCGGCATCAGTGAGGAGCTCCGCCAGGCCATCGAATTCGGCGAGCGCCTTGCGTTGAACATCCGCGTCGGACGGCGCGTGGGCGAAAACGTTTGACTGCGCCGCCTCTGCATTGAAGCCGAACGCCGCCGGGCGGACGAGGAGGACTGCTGAGGCGGCTTGCGGTTCCATCGCGACGGTTTCCCGCGCAGCTTAGTCGACGTCAATCGCTCCACAATTTTCGAAGCGTTAAGCGCTTGCCCGACCGTGAAAATTGACCGAAAGTCGCTGCGGCAGTGAGTCGCTTCATCGCTTCTCGGCCGCAAATTCGCATCTGGGTTCAAGCCCCCAGCCGGCGGCCCGGTTAGGGCCGGGCCGCGAGGGGAGACGACATGCGCAAGCTCGGCATCATAGGCGGTACCAGCTGGTCCTCCACCGCGCTCTATTACGAGCATATCAACCGCGGAGTCGCGCGGCGCCTCGGCGGCCTTCACAGTGCCCAGATCGTTATCGAGAGTCTCGATCTCGCGCCCGTCGCGGAAATGGAGTTGTCAGGCGATTGGGACGGAGTCGCCGCAGTCCAGGCCGATGCCGCCAAACGGCTCGTAAAAGCAGGCGCAAAGGGACTGCTGATCGCGTCGAACACGGGGCACAAGAGCTATAACGAGGTCGCCGCGGCTGTCCGCGTGCCGGTCCTTCACATCGGCGACGCGACGACCGACAAGCTGGCCGCCGACGGCCGCAGCCGAATCGCACTTCTCGGAACCCGCTTCACGATGACCGAGCCGCACATCCGCTCTCGCCTGGAAGCCCGCGGCATTAGCCTCGCTCCTGTCGAGCAGAGATGGATAACGGAAGTCGACCGGATCATCTTCGAAGAACTGGCAGCGGGCGAAGTGGTTCGCGACAGCCAGCGCAAGCTGAAGACCCTCATTGCGGAATTGGCCCGGCAGAAAGTCCATGCGGTCGTTCTCGGCTGCACGGAGCTGGTACTCGCCGTCGACACGCGGGCCAATGTCGTCCCCGTCTACGACACCACGGCCATCCACTCGCGCGCGGCGGTCGACTGGATGCTCGCCGACGAAGAACAGGCAAGAGCCGCGGCTTAGCCCTCCCACAAGGAAGACGCTTCGCCTACATCGGGTCCATGGACCGGACCCCAGCCGACCGTCCCGAGCATCCGCGAGCTGCCGAGCGCTTCAACGAAGAGCAGGCGACCTATGCCGTTCGCGGCGCGGACAAGCCGGATCTGGAGGCTGGAGTTGCGGCGATCCGGAACGTCCTGAAGACTCTTCCGCGGCGGCCCGGTGTGTACCGGATGCAGGATGCTCGGGGCGACGTGCTCTATGTCGGCAAGGCGAGAGCGCTGAAGAACCGCGTCACGAACTATACGCAGGTGGCCAAGCTTCCGAAGCGGCTGCAGCGAATGGTGTCGCAGACTCGCACGATGACCATCGTCACCACCCGGACCGAGGCGGAGGCGCTGCTTCTCGAGGCGCAGCTGATCAAGCGCTTCAGGCCCCCGTACAACGTCCTCCTTCGCGACGACAAAAGCTTTCCCTTCATCCTTCTTCGCGAGGACCATGAATTCCCGCGCGTTCAGAAGCATCGCGGCGCCCGGCGGGCGAAAGGGCAATATTACGGCCCATTCGCGAGCGCCGGATCGGTCACTCGAACACTTAATGCACTTCAGAAGCTATTCCTTTTAAGAAGCTGTTCCGACAGCTTTTTTGAAACGAGGTCGAGGCCGTGCCTGCTTTACCAGATCCGCCGCTGCTCGGCGCCGTGCGTGGGCCGGATCAGTGGGGAGGAATATGGCGAGCTGGTAAAGGACGCGAAGGCGTTCCTCGCAGGGCGCTCGACCGGCGTGCAGGAACGGCTCGGAAAGCTGATGGGGCAGGCGGCGGAGAAGCAGGATTACGAGCTCGCGGCGGTCTATCGCGACCGCTTGCGCGCGCTCACCTACATCCAGGGTAGCCAGACCGTCCACTCGGAAGGGCTGGGCGATGCCGACGTCTTCGCGCTCGCCTGCAAGGCAGGGTCGGTCTGCATCCAGGCCTTCTTCATCCGGGGAGGGCAGAATTGGGGCCATCGCGCCTTCTTCCCGGCCCACACGAACGATGTTCCGGAAGGGGAAGTGCTGTCGGCCTTCCTTGTTCAATTCTACGAAGAGGTGCCGCCGCCGAGGCGGATCCTCGTCGACCGTGAACTGGCGGACCGTGAATTGCTCGAAGAGGCGCTTTGCGAGCGGGCGCAGCGCAAGGTGGCGATTGAGCAGCCCCGGCGAGGCTCGCGGGCCAGGCTGATCGACCAGGCGCGTCGCAACGCCGAGGAAGCACTCGACCGGAGAATGGCCGAGACAGCGACCCAGAGCAGAGTGTTGCGTGAACTCGCCGATACCTTTGAGCTTCCCGAGATTCCGAAGCGTATCGAGGTCTATGACAACAGCCACATCATGGGCACGAACGCCACCGGCGCGATGATCGTCGCCGGGCCGGAAGGCTTTCGGAAGAACAACTACCGGAAGTTCAACATCAAGCGCGCCGAGACGACCCCTGGCGACGATTTCGCGATGATGCGCGAGGTGCTCGAGCGGCGCTTCGCACGGCTGGAGAAGGAAGACCCCGAGCGCAGGAGCGGCGAATGGCCCGATCTCCTCCTCATCGACGGCGGAAAGGGCCAACTTTCCGCGGTCTGCGAGATGATGGAGAACGCCGGAGTGCACGACATTCCCGTCGTTGCGGTATCGAAAGGTCCCGACCGCAACGCCGGCCGCGAGACCTTCCACATGCCAGGTGGACGCGAACTTACCCTGCCGCCCAACTCGGCTCTCCTCTTTTACCTCCAGAGGCTTCGCGACGAGGCGCACCGATTCGCCATCGGTACGCACAGGCAGAAGAGAGCCAAGAGCCTAATCACGTCGACGTTCGACGAGGTCCCGGGGATCGGCCCCAGCAGGAAGCGTGCTCTGCTCATGCATTTCGGAACGGCGAGGGCGGTCAAGGGCGCCGCGCTGGAGGATCTCGAGCGGGCGCCCGGCATCTCCACGACCATAGCCCGTGTCGTTTACGACCATTTCCATCCGCGCGGCTGATGGAGCTGCAGACCGATGCCATCATGTGCAGCCTGCTCAGCCACGGCGAGCATGGCGCGATCGTGCGTATGCTGACTCCCGACCATGGGCTCGTGGCAGCCTATGTGCGGGGAGGGCGAGGGCGGCAAATGCGGCCCGTCCTGATCCCCGGCAACATGGTTTCAACGCGGCTCCGGTACCGGACTGAATCGCAGCTTCCGCAGGCGACGATCGAGCTGGCGCATAGCCGCGCGCCCCTCCTCGGCGAGCCGCTGCCGTCCGCCGCGATCGAATGGTTGACGGCGCTGGTCGCTTCGGCGCTTCCGGAACGCCAGCCTTACCCGCGGATCCACCAGGCGATGGCTGGCCTGCTCGATGCGGTCGAGGCCGCCCCCTCGGCGGTTGGCTGGGCGAGTGCGCTTGCCCAATTCGAACGATTGCTGGTGGCCGAGCTCGGCTACGGGCCGGGCGACTATGCTCCGGGAGATATCCGGGACGCCGATTGGGGCCGCGTCCTGTCTGCGCTCGAGCATTCGGGGCGCCCCATTTTCCAGGACGTGCTTTCAGGCCGCACACAGTCGCTGGAGGACAGCCGCGGCCGTCTGATCGACAGGCTAAGACGAATTACATCGTAGCGGGCGCTTGTGCGCGGTGCGGGCGCCTTCTAGTCTCCGGGTGATGGCCTCATCGTTCGATGCGCTTTCGGTACTCTTCCCGAACGTAGCCATTACGCGCGAGATCAGCGTCAGGGTCGCCGTCAGCTACCTCGCGGAGCAGTCCAATCCTTCACTCAACCGCTGGTTCTGGTCCTACCACGTACGGATCGAGAACCGGTCGGACCGGTCCGTGCAGCTGCTGTCGAGAAGCTGGAACATCGTCGACGGCCGCGGCGCAGTGCACGAGGTGCATGGGGAAGGAGTGGTCGGCGAGACTCCGCTTATCGCTCCCGGCGGAAGCTTCGATTACGTGTCGGGTTGCCCGCTCGACACACCATCGGGCTCGATGAGCGGGAGCTACCGGATGGTCGACGAGGACGGATCGATGTTCGACGTCGCAATTCCGCTTTTCGCGTTGGTTGCTCCTGCAAATTGATGCGAAAAAGGGCGGCCGTTCGACCGCCCTTCGCATTCAAGCTTGTAATCCGTCAGGCCGGGCTGACCGGCGTCGTATCGCCCTCGTCGTCGTCGTCATTCAACAGCAGAAGGGCGGCAATGCCGGCGACCGCCGCAAGTCCCAGCAACAGCGGCCAGGTGCCGATGCCCCCTCCGCCCTCGACCGGAATGACTGGCGGCGGAGCTTCAGCCACCGGCGGTGGAGGAGGAGCCGCGTTCACCGGCAGCACGCAACCAGGGGCGGGAGCCGCTTGGGCGGCCGCCGAGGCAGCGGCCGTTGCGGCCGTGGAACCGGCGCAGACCGCGGCTCGCGACGCCGATCCCGCGAGAGCGCTGAGAGAAACGAGCGGATCGATTGCGGAGACAGGGGCAGCGTAAACCGCCTGGCTCGACAGCAATGCTGCGGCGCCGGCAGCCAGGAAGCCGTTACGGATTCTAGGTCTCATGGACTTTCCCCGTTCTGCTCATGTTGGCGGAGAGTCTCTCCGAAGCGGATGTAACGTCGAAGACCCCGATGAGTTGCGAAGAAAGCGATTTGACCAGCTTCGAATCGGCGCGCTGGCGGGAAACTCGTCGTGATCCGCTGCTCAAAAACCGTCAGCGGACGAAACCATGTCCGCCATGGATGGTTTGTGGAGCGTTCCAATCAGGAGGAAACCCGAAGGAGGGCGAGCGATGACCAACTCACTGCTGTTGAGGTCTGCATTCTTTGGCGCAGTACTCGCTGCGCCGGTCGGAGTCGCCGCTCAGCCGATGTGGACACCCGGCTCCGAAATCACCGGGCAGACCGTCCAGGTCCAGACGAACGGCGTCATGAATAGCATCACGTTCAATGCCGATGGGACGGCGACGATCACGACGCCGGCAGGAACGAGCGTGCCCGGCACCTGGTCGGCGGCAAACGGCCAGCTGTGTCTTAGCGCGAACGGTGGTCAGGAGTGCTGGCCCTATGCGCAGCCTTTCGCGGCCGGGCAGCAAATGGCGCTGACGAGCTCGTGCCAACAGGTCACGACATTCATGCCGGCGGCGGTGAATGCGCCTCCGCCTCCGCCACCGACGACGCAAGGCGCGGGCGAACGCGGGTAACTGTCGAAGCCAACGAAAAAGGGCGGCCGAAGGGCCGCCCTCTTTTTGTGTTCAGGAGCGTCGCCTCAGGCGGGGCTGACCGGGGTCAGGTCGCCGTCCGAATCGCCGCCGCCGCTCAGGATCGCGGCCATCAGGCCGACAACCACGACCAGCCCGAGAATCAAGGGCAATGTCCCAAGTCCCGACGATGGCGGAGGTTGATCCTGCGCGGCTGCAGCAGCAGCCGAGGCCGCCACAACCGAAACCGGAATTCCGCAAGACGTTGCCGCCTGCGAAGCAAAGGTAGCTCCCGAGCAGACCGCCCCGCGCGACTGAGCGGTGCTCAGGACGCTAAGCGAAACGAGAGGATCGACCCCCGACGAAGCATTCGCAACGGGAGCAGCATATACGGCTTGTGCGGAAAGCAGAGCTGCCGCGCCTGCGGCTAGCACGCTACTACGGATCGCCCACGTCATCCGGAACTCCTGTTCTGCCAGAGTGGCTGCTTGTGCCACCAAAATGGGTGAAACGCAAAATGATAATTGCGGCGGCAATCGCGGGAATCCGCCGTGCATGAACGCATGCCGGCGAAAGAGTCCCCAACTAACGCGGCGCCGATTTTTGACTGGGCCTGCGAAGAGTCGGGAAGCGAGTTTCAACCCCTTGCATGTCGAAAATCGCTTCCAGCGTCCTTAACTAGCGTTCACTGGCTCGAGCGAAGGAGTTTTGCCGCTTGGTTTTGACACGGCTTCGTACTCGATGATTTTCAAGCGCTCTTCGAGGCCGGCTGGGCCGCGCGGCCGTCGGGCCTATGCGATCGGCGACATCCACGGCTGCCTCGATCTGCTGGATCGGCTGCTCGAGGAGATCGAAGCGGAAATCGCGGAGCGGCCGAAGCAGAAAACGGGAATCGTATTTCTCGGCGACATCATCGATCGCGGGCCCGCCTCCGCTCAGGTGGTCGAACGGCTGCGGACCTATTCGCCCGAAGGAGCAACGGCTCACTTTGTCATGGGCAATCATGAAGAGGTGATGCTCCGTGTCGTCGGCGGCGAAACCGAGATGCTGCCGAGCTGGCTACGTTTCGGAGGCGCCGAAACCTTGCGAAGCTACGGCGTCGAGCCGCGCGGGCTCGTGACATTGCCTGAAGAAGACATCCTGTCCCGGCTTCGCCGAGCGATCCCCAAGGAGCATGTGGATTTTCTCCAAGGCTTCGCCGACAGCATTTCCTTCGGTCGCTACCTATTCGTCCATGCCGGCATTCGCCCGGGAGTGCACCTTTCCGAACAGAGCCAGTCGGACCTTCGCTGGATCCGCGATCCCTTCCTCGACGACCCGCGGGATCACGGGTTCGTCGTCGTTCACGGCCATACGATCACGAACACAGTCGACGTGGCGGAAAACCGCATCGGAATCGACACCGGGGCCTTTTGCACGGGCAGGCTGACTGCGCTCGGAATCGAGGGTTCCGAGCGGTGGCTGATCCAGGCGGGAAATGAAGGAAGCGAACGGATCTCGCTCGATTAGGCTCAAAACGAACAGGTTTCGTTCGACGCTCAACTTGGTTAGGTGAACTGCACGTCCGCCCGGGAGAATGTGCGATGCGCAGCATTGAGTTGAGTTTCATCTCGCGCCTGTCGATGGCAGCGATCGCCGGGCTTGTGTCGCTCCTTGCAGCCAGCTGCACGGATTCGCGGGGAGGGCCGATCCCGTACCAGGTCAGCAATTTCGGCGCCCCGGATACGACTGTCGCCGCTCCCATCGAGGAAGGATACCGAATCGCCCCGATGGATACGCTGTCGATCCGCGTCTTCGGGATGCCGGACCTCACCGGCGACTATCAGGTGGATCTTAGGGGCAATATCGGAATGCCGTTGGTCGGTGAGGTGGCGGCCCTCGACCGCACTCCGGCCGAACTCGACGCGGTCCTGACCCAGAAATACGGCGAGAAATATCTGGAAAACCCGGACATCACCGTCGGAATCAAGCAAGCCACCGGCCACAATGTCACTGTCGACGGAGCCGTTCAGAAACCTGGAACCTACCCGGTCGTCGGTCCGATGACGCTGATGCAGGCTGTCGCCCTTGCGCAGGGCACGACCGACATGGCGAACCTTCATCGAGTCGCCGTCTTCCGCACAGTCGACGGAACCCGCCAGGCGGCGGCATTCGATCTGCTCAGCATCCGGCATGGCGAAATGCCGGATCCGCAGGTCTATTCGGGCGACATCGTCATCGTCGACGGATCGCGGATCAAGGAAGCGCAGAAGAAATTCTTCCAGTCCATTCCGTTGCTGAACATCTTCCGGCCGTTCTGATTCCGTGGCCTTTGCGGCTCATCCACAGAAGTGATGTCGACGACCGCTTAACTGTGTTGTTTCTGCAACGGTGCATGCTACGGCGGAAGCAATGGATGTCCCCGCCGCCGAATCGGATTTGAGTACGCCGAGAAAAACCAACTGGCTCGTTCGGGAGCGGGAAAGCGGCCGTTTCTACCGCTACGCGGCGATCATCATCGGCGCAGTCCTCGTCGGCACCGTCACCTTCAGCACCTGGCTGCTCCAGCGGCCGGCCCAGCCCGGAAGCCTGCTGTCGCCGCCGCTTATCGCGGCGCTGCTGATAGCCAACCTGATCCCGGCGATCGCGCTGATGGTCCTCCTGTCTCGGCGAATTGCGATGGTGCGCGCAGAGAGGGGAGGGCTTGGTTCAGGGCGGCTCCACACGCGGCTTGTCGCCTTGTTCTCCGTGATCGCCGCGGTCCCGACGGTGCTGGTCGCCATTTTCGCTTCGCTGCTGTTTCAAAGCGGTCTGGAATTCTGGTTTTCGGATCGCGCCAGGGGCATGCTCGAGAATTCGGTGCTGCTGGCGCGGACGACGTACAACAACGAAGTCGAACGGGTCGCCAACGAGACGGAGGCTGCGAGCGGAGACCTTGCGACCTATCTCGAGCAGGTTCCGATCGACAGCCCGGAATTCCTGGAGGCGTTCGGCAAGCTCCAGGTGCTCAACCGTTACCTCTCCGAGGCGATCATCTTCACCTACGGGCCGGACAAGCAGGTCCGGTCGTTGGTCCTCATCAACCCCTACGATCGAGCGCTCGAACAGAGCATTCCACCGGCTAAGATCGAAGAGCTGAAGACCCGGAAGGTCGTGCCGATTACGTCCGAGGATCGCATCGGCGCAGTCACTCGGCTCAACATCGGGCCGGACACCTACCTCTATGAGGCGCGTGTCTTTGATCCCGAGTTCAGGACGCAGATCGATCGAGCGAACGACGTCCTGCATGACTATCAGCAATTGCTTGCCCGCTCGCGGACAAACCAGCTGCGCTTCAATGCAGCTCTGCTGCTGGGTTCGCTGCTGATCGTCGCGCTTTCAATTCTTGCGGCGCTGCGGCTCGCCGACCGGCTGGTTCGTCCGGTGGGACAGCTCGCCGAGGCGGCAGGGCGGATCGAGCAAGGTGACTTCTCGGCCCGCGTCCCGGTCACGCACACCGAAGACGAGATCGAAACGCTTGCAACGGCCTTCAACCGGATGACGGCCCGGATCGACGAGCAGACGGGCGCGTTGCGTGCCGCCAATGCGCAGATGGAGACCCGGCGAGCCTTCATCGAGGCAGTCCTTTCGAGCGTCACCGCGGGCGTCGTCGCGATAGACTCGGAAAATCGCATCCTTCTCATCAACCGCTCCGCGGAGGGGATCCTCCAGCAAGGGGAAGAAGCGGTCGAGGAGACCCCTCTCGCCGGACTTTCGCCCGAGCTCGGCGAGTTCATGCACGGCGACGAGCGCGAGGCAAATGTCGACGTGGAAGTCGGTGGCGGCAGGCGGACGCTCGCCGTCAAGCGAGTCCGCTACCAGGACGGCTCGGTGCTGACTTTCGACGACATCACCGACCAGCTTTCCGACCAGAGGAGTGCGGCCTGGTCGGACATCGCCCGAAGGATCGCTCACGAGATCAAGAATCCGCTCACGCCCATCCAGCTCGCGGCGGAGCGGCTGCAAAGGCGCTTCGGGGGGGAAGTCGAATCCGATCCCGAAACGTTCGAGCGGCTTACGGGGACAATCGTTCGCCAAGTCGGCGATCTCCGCCGGATGGTCGATGAATTCTCTAATTTCGCGCGCATGCCGAAGCCGGTCTTCAGGAGTGAGGACGTCCACGAGATCGCTCGGCAAGCGCTGTTCCTGCACGAGGTGGCGCATCCGGGCATCAAGTTCGCGCTGGACCCGCCTACAGGCGACTTTCCGATGGTTTGCGACCGCCGGCAGCTCGGCCAGGCGCTAACAAACATCGTCAAGAACGGCGTCGAAGCCATTGAATCCAGGAAGTCTCGCGGCGAGCATCATTTCAGTGGCGATCGCGTGGAAATGCGCCTGCACAATGAGGGCGACCAGCTCGTCATCGACATCACGGATACGGGTGTAGGCCTTCCCGAGGACCGCGACAGGCTGACCGAACCGTACATTACGACACGCGTGCGCGGGACGGGCCTCGGCCTCGCGATCGTGAAGAAGATCGTCGAGGAGCATCACGGCGAAATCGCTTTCCTCGACCGTCAGGGCGGGGGAACGCACGTGAGGATCGCGTTCGATGTGGACAAGCTGGCCGACAGGGAGGGGGAGGCCTTGGGCGACGGGCCGCAGGAAGACGGTGAAAATGGGACGTATATTTAGGGAGCGTATCTGATGGCCCTCGAAGTGCTGGTGGTCGACGATGAGGAAGATATTCGCGACCTCGTCAGCGGGGTCCTTCAGGACGAGGGCTATTCCGTGCGCAGCGCGGCCGACAGCTCGTCCGCTCTGGA
>JBKPOU010000109.1:0-18153 GCA_046733255.1 Pseudomonadota bacterium | reverse complement strand
ATCTCCAGCGCCCGCTTCGCGACCTCCTGCCCTTTCACCTGCGCAAGGTCGGGGCCGGAGTCCGATACTTCCGCTTCGGCGGGCGAAGGCGATTGAATCAAGGTGCTGCCTTTGAGATGGGCAAGGAGCGCGAGGATGTCGGGGGCCGCGATGACGTCGAGCTCGCCCGCCCAGGCGGCTTCGCTTCCCTGGGCGGCGGGACAGATCAGGCCCTTGTCCTGGCCGGACGCGTGCAGCGCCGCCAGCAGCACTCCTGGCGAAGCGGCGATCCGCCCATCGAGCGAAAGCTCTCCGACCGCGACATAATGCGAGAGCATCTCAGCATCGGCGGCGCCGATCGCGGCCAGCAAGCACAGGGCGATCGGGAGGTCGTAGTGCGAACCCTCCTTCGGCAGGTCGGCTGGGGAGAGGTTCACGGTGATGACCTTGGGCGGAAGCGCGAGCCCGATCGAAGCAAGAGCGGCGCGCACGCGCTCACGGCTTTCCGCGACCGCCTTGTCGGGCAGACCGACGATCGTGAACCGCGGAATGCCGGAGGAAAGCTGGACCTGGACTTCGACCGATCGGGCCTCGAGGCCGAGATAGGCGACTGTGGCAACGGTTGCGGCCATCTAGCGCCGCCCCCCGCCGGTTACACGTACGCAATCACGCAACAGTCCCCCTAGCTCGGCGTTGCCCTGCTAACGCGACCTCACGCCCGGAGGCAAGCACTTGCGAGCGGGCAGGCGGTCGACCACATGGACGCGATGAGCAGCCGCAGCAAATTCTCGAAATTCATAGATTCGCCCTTCGGCGAGACTTTGCTGTTCATTTTCGGCGTGTTGCTGGTGATTCTTGGCTTTGCCATCGCCCCCTTGCCTGGCCCCGGCGGCATCTTCTTCATCGCTCCCGGCCTTGCACTAATCCTCAAGACCAGCATGTGGGCGAAGCGTAATTACGTCCGGCTGAAACGCTGGCAACCGAAGGCCGGCCACTGGATCGACTGGGGATTGAGGCGCCAAAGCGCACGCCGCAGGCTGGAGCGCAGCAAGCAGATCGAGAGCCAGGTCGAGGCCCGGGGCGATTGACTTTGGCGGCCCCCTCCCCTATCGGCGCGGCGCACTTGAGGCTGCCCCAGCGGCAGCCCTTTTCTTTTGATTTTGAGGCATGAGCGATGAAGCGCACTTTTCAACCGAGCAATCTGGTCCGCGCACGGCGGCACGGGTTCCGGGCCCGCATGGCAACCGTCGGCGGACGCAAGGTGCTGAACTCGCGCCGGGCTCGCGGCCGCAAGAAGCTCAGCGCCTAGAACCGCCAGCGGTTCTCAAGAAACGCTCGGATTTCCTCGCCGCGAACGCCGGTCGGCGTTCCGCGACTCCCGGATTCGTGCTCCTCGTCCGCGACCGCGGCGACGACGACCCGCGGATGCGCGTCGGCTTTACGGTCAGCAAGAAAGTCGGAGGCGCAGTCGTTCGCAACCGGATGAAGAGGCGGTTCCGGGCCCTCGCCCGCGAACTCATCCCCGCGCACGGCTACGCCGGCTCCGACCATGTCATGATTGGCCGGTCCGCCGGGATCGAGCGCGAGTTCGCGCTCCTTCGGCAGGATTTGG
Organism: Pseudomonadota bacterium; assembly: GCA_046733255.1. GTDB lineage: Bacteria > Pseudomonadota > Alphaproteobacteria > Sphingomonadales > Sphingomonadaceae > Sphingomicrobium. The sequence continues at coordinate 16,562 of JBKPOU010000109.1, read as the reverse complement.
CGCGCGCTCTCCGGAAGGTGGCGCAGTGATTGCGCGCCTGCTCATCCTCATCGCCCGAGGCTGGCAATTGGGCCCGTCGAAGGTTCTTCCGCCAAGCTGCCGCTATAAGCCGACATGCTCGGCCTATGCGATCACCGCATTGTCGCGCTATGGCGCGCTGCGCGGGGGCTGGCTGGCCCTCAAAAGGATCGGCCGCTGCCACCCCTGGGGCGGCCAAGGCCATGATCCGGTGCCCTGACGTGAAATGCGAGGATTAGCCGCCAAGTGAACGAAAACCGGAACATGATCCTCGCGATCGTGCTGAGCGCATTGGTGCTGCTCGGCTGGACCTTCCTATCGGACCGGCTGATGCCGACCCCCGCTCCCCAGGCCCAGACGGCCGACGCAGGCAAGCCGGCGGCTCAACCGCAGCAGCAGGCGGCCCCCACCACGCAGCCCGTCCACAAGGTCCGTCCTGTCTCGCAAGTGCTGGGAGAGAGCGCGCGCGTAAGGATCGAGACGCCAAGCTTGATGGGATCGATCAACCTCAAGGGCGCGCGCTTCGACGATCTCGTCCTTCGCAGGGAACGGCAGGCCATCTCGAAGGAGTCGCCGCCGGTCCGGCTCTTGTCGCCAGTCGGAACGCCTGGCGCGAATTTCGCGAGCTTCGGCTGGACGGGCGAAGGCCTCCAGGTTCCCGGCCCGGATACGGTGTGGACCGCGAGCGCTCCGTCGCTCGAGCCCGGCCGGCCGGTCACTCTGAGCTGGAGCAACTCTACCGGCCAGGTCTTTCAGATCGTTGTCAGCGTCGACCGGGATTATCTCTTCAGCGTCCGTCAGCGCGTCGAAAATCGTGGCTCCGGGCCGGTGGCGGTTCGCCCTTACGGCCTCGTCAACCGCGCTGAAAAATCGCCGGACCACAGCAGCCGCATCCCGCTGATCGGAGAAACGACGCACTTCGGTCCGATCGGCTATCTCGGCGGGGCAGCCAATTATTCGGTGGGATGGGACGACCTCGACGGCGGCCAGTCGAAAAAATTATCAAGCGACGGCGGCTGGCTCGGCTTCACCGACAAATATTGGCTGACGGCGCTCGCTCCCGTGGGGTCTCCCCAGATCAGCGCCAGCTTCACCGGCACTCCGGGCGGCGGCTACCAGGCCGACTATGCCGAACCTCAGCACGTGGTCCCGGCCGGCGGAGTCGCGCAGACCGACACCCGCCTCTTCGCCGGAGCGAAGGAAAAGGGGCTTCTCGACCGCTATGAAGATGCGGGAATCCCGAAGCTCTCCAAGTCGATCGACTGGGGCTGGTTCGAATGGTTCATGCGCCCGATCTTCGACCTCCTGACGTGGCTCTTCCACGTCACCGGCAACTTCGGAGTCGCGATAATTTGCCTGACGATCATCGTCCGGCTGATCATGTTCCCTGTCGCCCAGAAGCAGTTCAAGTCGATGGCGGCGATGCGGAAGGTCCAGCCGAAGATGAAGGCGATCCAGCAGCGCTTCAAGGACGACAAGCAGCGCCAGCAGCAGGAAATGCTGAAGCTGTATCAGGAGGAGAAGATCAACCCGGCGGCCGGCTGCCTTCCGATCCTCCTCCAGATCCCCGTCTTCTATGCGCTCTACAAGGTGCTGATGGTGTCGGTGGAAATGCGGCACCAGCCGTTCATTTTGTGGATCAAGGATCTCTCCGCGCCCGATCCGCTGACGCCGGTGAACCTGTTCGGCCTGCTGAATTTCACGCCGCCCGGATTCCTCCACCTTGGCGTGCTTCCGATCCTGCTCGGAATCACGATGTGGCTGCAGTTCAAGCTCAACCCGCAGCAAATGGACCCGACGCAGCAGCAGATCTTCTCGCTAATGCCATGGGTGATGATGTTCATCCTCGCGCCGTTCGCGGTGGGCCTCGTGCTTTACTGGGTGACGTCGAACATCCTGACGATCCTCCAGCAATGGTGGCTATACCGGAAGTTCGGGCTGCACCTTTCGGACACCCACCCGGTCGAGACATGATGGAGGGGAAACCGGAACTGGAGGAGCAGGCGCGGAAGCTGTTTTCCGGGCCGATCGAATTCCTGAAGTCCGCGCCCGAGCTGAAATTCCTTCCCGACCCGGAAGCGCCGGAAATCGCCTTTGCCGGCAGGTCCAACGTCGGCAAGAGCTCGCTTCTCAACGCACTTACGAACCGCAAGTCGCTGGCGCGTACGTCGAACACTCCGGGGCGAACCCAGGAGCTCAACTTCTTCGACGTCGGAAAGCCGATCCGGATGCGCCTCGTCGACATGCCCGGCTACGGATTTGCCGAAGCGCCGAAGGACCTCGTGAAGCGTTGGCGGCACCTGGTGAACGATTATCTTCGGGGCCGGGCGGTGCTGAAGCGCGTCCTAGTGCTCATCGATTCGCGCCACGGGCTGAAGCCGGTCGACGGCGAGGTGATGCAGATGCTCGACGACGCCGCGGTCAGCTATCATCTCGTCCTCACCAAGGGCGACAAGCTGAAGCCGTCGGCGCTCGGCCGGATCTTCGAGGATGTCGCTGCGGAAGCGGTCCGCCATCCCGCGGCGCATCCGGCAATCTTCACGACGTCCAGCGAAACGGGTAGCGGGATCGCCGAGTTGAGAACGGCGATCCTGGAAGCCGCGACACGATAGGAGCCTTCACTTGCTCAAGCTCATCATCGGCAACCGTGCCTATTCGAGCTGGTCGATGCGCGGCTGGCTCGCCTGCCGGCTCTCGGGCGAAGAGTTCGAGGAATTCGTCGTCCCGATGTTCGACGAGCAATGGGAGCAACGGCGCGAGGGCGACGAATTCGCTCCTTCGATGGGCAAGGTGCCGATCCTTTGGGACGGCGAATGCGTCGTCTGGGACAGCCTGGCGATCGTCGAGTTCCTTGCCGACCGCGTCGGCCGCGACAAATTCTGGCCGAAAGAGGATAGCGCGCGCGGGATGGCGCGATCGATGGCGGCGGAAATGCATTCGAGCTTCACCAACCTGCGCCGCGACCTGCCGATGAACGTCCGCAAGACTTATCCCGCGGTCGAGCTATCCGACGCCGTTCGCGACGAGATCAACAGGATCCTGCAATTGTGGGCGCAGGCGCGCGCCCGCTTCGGCGGCACCGGCGACTACCTCTTTGGCGACTGGTGCGCGGCGGACATCATGTACGCGCCTGTAGTCACCCGCTTCATCACCTATGGCGTCAAGGTTCCGCCGTTCGCCGGCGCCTATATGAAGGCGGTCCTCTCGCACCCGGACGTCGCAGACTGGATCGACAAGGCCCAGGACGAGCCGTGGATAATCGATCAGTATGAGAATGAGGCAGCTTAGCTACACATGAATAGGAAAGCAGGATCAGGTTTTGCCGTCGGTATCGCAGTCGGAGTGGCGATCGGCGTTGCAATGGGTAACATCGGCGTCGGCATCGCCATCGGCATAGCGATGGGCATTGCCTTCGGCGCAGCCTCGCAGAAGCATTCCGAGCGCGATCAGTAGGCGGTCCCGTCCTTGCGCACGTAGCTGCCGTCGGCGGTGAACATCATGTCGATATCGGAATAGCCGCCGGCGCCGCCAGCCCCGCTTCCAACGACGACGAACGTGCAGTCGGACTGGCTTTCGTTGCGCAGGTGATGGCCGTTCCTTGCTCCCGCCGGGAAAGCGACGCAGTCGCCGGGTCCGAGCAATGTCCTGCCCTCGTCCTCGACCAGCACGGCCTGGCCATCGATCATGACGAGGAATTCGTCCTCCTCGTCATGCCAATGGCGTTGGCTGGACCACGCGCGCGGTTTCAGCGTCACGTGGCTTACACCGAACTGCGTCAGTCCGCCGGCGGAGGCGAGCCGGCGATACCAGCGGCCTTGCACGTCGCTGTCAAAAGGCGGCGGATATCCGGTGCGGTTGGTCTGCTCGATCTGGTCGAGGTCCAGCTTGGGCATCGCGCGGGCTCCCTGTGCAAGGCAACGTCTGCTTGCTAGTCGCTCGCAATGACCGCTTCAATCGACCCGGTGGAGCTTGCGCGCGAGCTCATCAGATGCCCAAGCGTGACGCCTGCTAGCGGCGAGGTTTTCGACGTCCTTGAACGCCCCCTGAAAGCGCTCGGCTTCACCGTCCACCGCTGGGTTATGGGCGAGCCGCCCGACGGACCGACCGAGAACATGGTGGCGATCCGCGGCGAGGGCGCGCCGCATTTCGGCTTTGCGGGCCATCTCGACGTCGTTCCAGCCGGAGAGAACTGGAGCTGCGGCCCCTTCGATGGAGCGATCGAGGACGGGGTCCTGGTAGGGCGCGGCGCGAATGACATGAAGAGCGCGATCGCCGCATTCGTCGCGGCGCTCGCCGAGGTGGAGCAGAAACGGGGCACCTTGTCGTTCCTCATCACCGGCGACGAGGAAGGCTATTCGACGTACGGCACGCCCCGGATCATCGACTGGCTCAACGAACGGCAGATCAGGCCCGACATGATCCTGATCGGCGAGCCGACATCGGTCGACCGGCTGGGCGATACCGTGAAGATCGGGCGGCGCGGGTCGGTCAACATGTGGATCGACGTGCCGGGCGTTCAGGGGCATGTCGCCTACCCGCACCGCACCGAGAACCCGATCCCTCCGCTGGCGCGGATCATCGCCGAGCTCGACGGCCTTCACCTCGATGACGGCACCGACGCTTTCCCACCGTCCAACCTGGAGTTCACCGGCATCGACACGCCGACTCACGCGAGCAATGTCATTCCGGGCTCCGCGACGGCCCAGCTCAACATCCGGTTCAACAACGTTCAGTCCGGCGCCGAGCTCGTCCGAATGGTCGAGAAGGTAGCGGCTACGCACGCGCCGGAGGCAAAGGTCCGCTCGCGAATTTCGGGCGAGGCTTTCCTCACGCCGCCGGGGCCGCTCTACGACCTCGTCGTCGACGCCATCCGCGAGGAAACCGGCCAGGAGCCGGAGCTGTCGACAAGCGGCGGCACCTCGGACGGACGATTCCTGATCCAGCTGTGCCCGGTGGTCGACTTCGGCTTGCCCAACGCGACGATGCACAAGGTCGGTGAATGCGCGGCGGTCGAGGATATTCTCGCGCTGTCGCGCATTTACCGGCGGATCGTCGAGCGAATGCTCGGCTAATCTCGTGTTTTTCCCGAGTAGGAAAAGCGACGAAGCTGATGCATGAATTCGCCGGGAGTATGGCTTTAATTCCAATCTATTGTTGTTGTCCGGCCTCGTGCGTTGATTGTCCGACCGGCTCGCGCGGATTGTAACTTGATGACCTTCGCTCAATGCGGAGAAGCTTGATGGCGTTTGCAATCGGTCTTCAGGAATCGCTCCGCGTCCGACGGAGCCTGGCACCGTCGGAACTTGCGACCGGCGACAGCCTTCAGTCCGTTCTCGACAGGCACCTCCTCGCGGTCGAGGAGATGGCCGAAGGGGAGTTGCTGACCTCTATCCTCCTGCTCGACCCTGACGGGAAAAGGCTTTGGCACGCAGCGGCGCCAAGCCTGCCAAGCGAATATTGCGAGGCAATAGACGGCTCCGAAATCGGACCCTCGGCGGGTTCTTGCGGAACTGCGGCCTATTTCGGGCATCCCGTCTATGTCACCGCCATCGAGTCCGATCCGCTCTGGGCCAAGTATCGCAATGTGGCGCTTCCGCATGGTTTGCGCGCCTGCTGGTCGACTCCGATTCGGGGAAGCGACGACGCGATTCTCGGGACATTCGCCATTTATCATCGAACCGTGGGCGGTCCGACGCCTCAGGAAATCGAAGCGATCGCGATGATCACGGATAATGTCGCAGAAGCCATCCTGTGTGCGCGAGGCGAGCAGAGGCCGGGGCAGCAGCCTTCACGCCCTCGACATGGCAGGCCCGAATTGAGGATCGTCTCCAATACCGAAAACCCTCGGTCCGATGCCGCGAGGTTCCTTCGACTGGCGCAACATCTCGACCGCCTCGAATCGCTGGCGGACGAATTGGAGAAATGCGCGGACGAAACCGGATCGAGGGCCGATGCCGAGTCGGTGCGGGCTGCCGGAACCGATTGCAGGAGGCTCATCAGCGTCATCCGCAGCCAGATCGAAAACCTGGAGCGTTCGCGGGGACCGCGCGGCTAGCCTCAGCCGGCGTCCTTGTCCGTCTCGCACTCTCCCGACCCGCCCAGTTCGCCGCGAATTTCGGTCAGCTGCTTCTCCAGCTGCCGTGCAATCGCGGACAACTGCGGGTCGCCGCTCTTGCGGAGCAGATCGAGGCGCAATTGGAGCGTCGCGATGAGCTGCGCGGTGGAGGCGTCGTGAGCGCGCCTGCCCTGCGATTCTGGTTCGGGAGCCGGAGCTCCGGATTCACCAGGACGCGAATCCGGTTGGCTGCGGCTCCCGCCAGAATCCTTCGTCTCGCTATGCGCCATTCAATGCCCCTGATGTCGCGAATAACATCATAGGCGCAAGAGCTTACAGAAAGAAGTAACCTAAATTGCGGTTCCCACAGGGATCCGCTCAAGCCACCGATTTGTCGATCCTTCCGCGGGAGTTGCTGACCCAGGCGCGATATTCGGGCTCGAACATCGGTTCACCGAAAACATAGCCCTGGACAGTGTCGCAACCCATCGCGCGCAACAAATCGGCCTGCGCGCTATTCTCGACCGCCTCGGCGACGATCTCGCAGCCGACGCCCTTGATCAGCTGGACGACGGCCTGGACGATGACTCGGGCCTTTTCGCAAGTGTCGATCTCGGCGATCAGCGACGGATCGAGCTTCACCCGGTCGAGCGGCATCGTCCGAAGGCGAGAGAGGTTGGAATAGCCGGTCCCGAAATCGTCGATTGCGATGCGCGCTCCGTCGTCGCGTAGCGCGGCGATCTCCTCGAGCACCGCCTCGCTGGCTTCCATCGCCGCGCTTTCGGTGAATTCCAGCTCGATCATCGACAACGGAACGCCCTGGTCGGTGAAGGCCTGGCGCATCCGCGTGAAGAAATCGATGCGGTCGAGCTGCCTCGGGCTGACGTTGAACGACAGGCGATGCTCGAAGCCGTCCCGGGCCCATCCGCCGAGGACAAGCGCAACCTCGCCGATGACCCAGTCGCCGACCTCGCTGACGAGCCCTGTCCGCTCTGCGACGGGGATGAACGTCCCCGGCATCCGCAATCCGTCGCGCGGATGGTTCCAGCGCAGCAGCGCCTCCCCGCCGACGATTTCACCAGTCACGAGGCTAAGCTGCGGCTGCAGCGCAAGCTGGAACTCGCCGTGGTGGACGGCCTCGGTAAGCGCTCTTTCCGTCTCGATCTTTTCCTGATGCTCGGCGGCGAGCTCGTCGTTGAACAGGCAGTGCTGGCCGCCGCCGCGCGACTTGGCGCGATACATGGCTATGTCCGCCGCGCGCATCAGCGATTCGATGCTCGTCCCGTGTTGCGGGCTAACCGAAACGCCGATCGAGGCGCCTATGTCGACGCTGTGGCCGTAAAGCTCGAACGGTTCGGAGATTGCGAGAGCGACCCGGCGCGCGACCCGCTCCACATCCTCGACGGAGTCGATGTGCGGAAAGAATATCGTGAACTCGTCGCCGGCGAGGCGGGCCAGGAGCGGGCGTTTCGACACCTTCTCGCTAAGCTCGGCGGTGACGACGACTCGAAGCCGGTTGGCGACCATGATCAGGAGCTGGTCGCCGCGGGCGTGGCCGAGGCTGTCGTTGACGTTCTTGAAGCGGTCGAGGTCCACGAACAGCATTGCCGCCCGCCCCCCGTCCGGAATGTCGCCCAAAAGCTTGTCGGCTTCCGATCGGAAATGCAGCCGGTTCGGAAGCGAGGTGACGGGATCGTACATGCCAAGCGCATGGGCATTTTCGATCGATGCACGGACTTCGGCGAAGAGCGTGTCCACCGCGGCTGCAACCTTGGGCATTGTTTCACGGACGATCGGAGGCGCAGGGGAGATCAGGTCCCCATCCTCGACGGCGAGAAGGCGATCGCCCAGGGCGGAGAGGGCTCGGGCGCTCTGGCTGTTCGGACGCTCCGAGGCGATGTAGCTGACAAGCAAGCAGAAGGTGCCCGCGACGAGCGCGGCGACGATCTTCTCGTTGAGCTCCGTGATGTAAAGGAGCGCAGCCAACGAAAATATGAAGGAGGCCAAGCCGGCAGCGCCAGAGAGAATGGCGTTGCTGACCTTTTGGGCCGTGCCTGCTTGCATCCCTAGTTGCGCCTCGTCCGACGGCCTGATCCGTCTCGAAGTCCGGGTTAAATCGACAGGGTTAAGAAATGGTGCAGCGAAGAGGGTTACGCCGCAAAATAATATAGAGGCTTCCGCCTCCCCCGTGACGCCGGTGGGCACCGCGAACGGAAGCGATTTGCGAGGCATGCCGCGAAGCCTCCAGCCAGTCGTGGACGGCAGCGCGGATCTTGCCGCGCTGAACCGGCGGATCGCCGGACCGGGCGTGGCCCGTGACCAGCAGGATAACCCGGTCGCCGGCGGTGATCGCCCGCTCCAGCCCGCGGTCGATCGCCGCCCATGCCCGGTCGAGATTGAGGCCGTGAAGGTCGATAACGCGGTCGGGCTCGACGGTGCCGGACTGAAGCCGCCGGTCCCAGGTCCCGTCGAGAGTCGCCGTAGAAAGTGCCGTCTTTTTTGGAGGAGGTGGCAGTTTCGCCCTAGCGGAATTGACGGAAGGAGCCCGCTCCACTGGTTTCGCCGATCCCCCTGCCCGCTCTGGGGAGGATTTCGTTGGCTCGCGGGAAAGCGGGCGGATGGTTGCTGCGACTTGTTCCCAGAGCTCGCGCTCTTCAGCGCTGAGCGAGCGCACGCGCCGCAGTTCCCTTCGGAAGCAGGATGAGCGCCTGGCCCTTGGCGGACATTCCGCCGGCGATGCGCCGCGCCTCTTCGCCCGCGCCCCAGAAAGTGTCGATGCGGTTCGCGCCCTTGATCGCTCCGCCCGTGTCCTGGGCAACCCACATGCCCCAGGCTTCCGGCCTGTCCAGCGCAAGGAACACCGGAGCGCCGAGCGGAATGAAATTCGGATCGGCGGCGACGCTCGAGCGGCGAGTGACGGGCAGGCCGAGTGCGCCCAACGGCCCGGGCCCGCTCAACGGTTTGAAGAAGATGTAGGACAGGTCTTCCTGCATCAGGGCAGTCGCCTGATCGGGATATGCGTGCATCCAGGCGACGATCGATTCCATGTTGACCCCGCCGGGCGGAAGCAGTCCGCGTTCCTTGAGCAGGCGGCCGACAGCGACATAGTCGCGGCCGTTCTGGTCGGCATAGCCGATGCGCTTGATCGTCCCGTCAGGATAGCGGAGCCTGCCGGACCCCTGGATTTGCAGGAAGAACAATTCGACCGGGTCGGCCGCCCAGGCAATCTCCAACCCCTTGTTGGCGAGCGCGCCCTGCTCGATTTCGGCGCGGGTGAAATAGAGCACGCACTGGCCGTATTCGTCGATCCGGCCCCGGCTCGTTTTGCCATCGGGCAGGGTGCACCGGACGAGGTCCGTGGGCTTCATGTAGATCGGAACGGAGTAGCCCGGCGCCTGGACCGGCGAAGCGGCGATCTCCGGTTCGAAATAACCGGTCGCGAAGGCCTTGCCGTCGCCTATCCGGACCCAGTCGAAACTGGTCTGGAAGAAGGACGCGGCCTGCCCCGGCTGCACATAGGCGGCCTGGGCGCAAACGCCGGTCCAGTCGGCGGGATTCGTAAGGCCCGATTTGTCCGTCCGCCTGACAAGAGTGCTGCAGCTCAAACGGAACGCAGCGAGCGCCTCGGAGGCATCGCTCTCGTAGACAATGGCGGGGGCCGAAACGGCGATCCCGGCGGCGCGAGCGTTCGTGGGCGGCGGCGGCTTGACGGGCTGGACCGGCGGTCTCGGCTGGACCGGAGGCGGCTGAGTGGGCGGCGGCTGCGCCGGTCGGCTGACGCAGGCGGAAACGAGCAGTGCGGAGGTGAGGACGAGGCCTCTTAACCAGGGACTCACTCTTCTTCGTCGGTCTCTACGAGAAGCCAGTTCGGGTCTTTCGACGCGATGTCGCGCCGGAAGGTCCAGAGGTCGCGCGTCTGCACGGCATCGCTCATCGACCCGGCGACGACTTCGCCTTCCTTGTTGCGGGTGACCGCGGCGATGTCGGCTTCGAAGCGCACGGTGAGGAAGGCGACCGTATGTTCGAGCGATGCCGAAGCAATCAGCGCCTGCTCTATGGTGACCAGCCGGTTGTCGAGGACGAGCCCTTCCTTGCTCCGCTGGTCGACGGACGAGGAGAAGGCGTCATAGACATGGTCGTCGACGTGGCTGCGAACCTTGTCGAGCTCGCCTTTCCAGAAGGATTCGAGGATCATCCGGTAAGCCGCCTGCGCCCCGTCAAGGAAGCGGGCGACGTCGAACGCCGGATCGGCTGCAAGCAACGCACGCACCCCCGGGCCGGCGGTCGGCAAATATGCGAGGTCACTGGCATCGGTGGCAGGCTGGGGCGCGGGGGAAACGGGCGCGGTCGGGCGCTCTACACGGGCGTCCGGATCGGCGGCTTTCAGGATCGGCTGCTGTTCATGACCCGTACGCTCGCCAAGCACGCTGTAGAGGCGAAGCCCGATGAACAGCGCAACGAGCGCAAGGATGATGATTACGGTCAATTCTTCTGCTTCTGGTCCAGTGGCACGTTTACAACGAACATAATGCGCGCGGGAGCCGAATCAAAGGCTCCTGCCGCGGCTCCGTCGCCATTGCACGCCATTTGACCGACTGCTAGGCGCCTCAGCGAGAACGCACCCGCCAATCGAACGGGTCCGCATCCATCCTGCTTAAGGCGAAGACGACATGGCCCAAGACGATTCGACCCGCGCCGCGAACGGCTCAAACGGCAGCGGCACCGAGCCGCAGGCAGCGACCCTCGCGCAATATATCAAGGACCTCTCGGTCGAGAGCCCAAGCGCTCCGCAGGTCTATCAGTGGCAGGACCAGCCGGCGCTCGACGTCAACTTCAACCTGAACGTCGAAAAGGTCTCCGAGGACGTCAGCGAGGTCCTGCTCAAGGTCGAGGTGAAGGCCCAGTCGCAGAATGGCGTCCACTTCCTTGTCGACTTGAGCTTCGCGGGCCTGTTCGGTCTTCGCAACTTCCCTGAAGAAGCGGTTGCGCCCTTCCTTCTCATCGAAGCGCCCCGCCTGCTCTTTCCCTTCGCTCGGCAGATCGTCTGCGAGTCCATCCAGAACATGGGCTTCCCGCCCCTGCTTCTCGAGCCGATCGACTTCGGAGCCGCCTATATGGCGCAGGTGCAGGCCGCGCAGCAGCAGCAGCAACAACAACAGGTTGAGTCAGACGCCGACGCCGAGTCCAAGGCGGACGAGCCTGCAACGGAAGGGTCCGGCGAGGCCTGATCCGGCGCGCTTGCAGCGAAACAGCGCATGAACCTGGTCAAGGCGACCGGAACCATTGGCGGACTGACGCTCGTCAGCCGCATCGCCGGCTTCGGGCGCGAGATGCTGATGTCGCGAGTAATGGGCGCAAGCGACGCGGCCGACGCCTTCCTGGTTTCATTCCGGCTTCCCAACACCTTCCGCCGGCTGTTCGGCGAGGGGGCATTTTCCGCGGGCTTCGTGCCCCTATTCTCACAGCGCCTTCACGGCGAGGGCGGCGAGGCGGACGCGAAGCAATTCTCCGAAGAAGTCCTCGCGGTCTTCCTGCCCACGCTGATCATCTTCACCCTGGTTTTCCAGGTAATTATGGGGCCTTTCGTCGCCGCACTGTCGGGCTATGTCGGCGACAAGCTCGTGCTCGCGACCTTCCTGACCCGAGTCACCTTCCCGTACCTCATCCTGATCAGCCTCGTTTCCCTCTTCTCGGGGATATTGAACAGCCTGACCCGCTTCACCGCCGCGGCATTTGCTCCGGCACTGCTCAACCTTGCGATGCTCTCGGCGCTGATCTTCGTGCCCGTCGGAGGAAAGACGACGGCGCTGGCCCTTGCAATCGCGGTGACAGTGGGCGGAGTCATCCAGCTCGCGCTCCTGATCGTCGCTACGAAGCGTGCAGGAATCTCGCTTCGCCTCAAGCGGCCGCGGATCACCCCGTCGGTGCGCCAGTTCACCCGCGTGGTGGTGCCGGCAACGCTGGGCGCGGGCGTCTATCAGATCAGCGCTTTCATCGACACTTTCTTCCTTGGGCGTCTAGGCACCGGCGCGATGAGCTATTTCAACTATGCCGACCGCCTCAACCAACTGCCGCTTGGAGTGATCGGAGCGGCGCTAGGGACCGCCATACTCCCTCAGGTCAGCCGGCATGTCGGTGCGAACGAGCCGGAGCAGGCCGCGCGCGTGCAGGGGCAGGCGGCCGAGTTGGCGATGCTGCTCTGCCTTCCAGCGGCGCTCGCTTTGTCGGTCGCAGCGCTGCCGCTGGTGTCGGCGCTCTTCCAGGGCGGGCACTTCACCTACGAAGACGCCCGGATCAGTGCGCTCGTCCTCAGCATCATCGTCCTTGGGCTGCCCGCTTACGTCCTGGTCAAGGTGCTTACCCCGGGCTTCTATTCCCGGCAGGACACGGCGACTCCGGTCAAGACCGCGGCTTTGGTCCTCGTCGCCAATATTGCGCTCAATTTCGCGCTTATCCCGCCGTTCGGGATCGCGGGACTGGCGGCGGCAATGGCGATCGCAAGCTGGCTCAACTGCGTGATCCTCTATGTGATCCTTCACCGGCGAGGGCATTTCCGGATCGAAAAGTGGCTTGCCTCAAGGATCGCTCGCCAGTTCCTTGCCGGGCTTGCAATGGTGGTCGCGCTCATACTCATCCGTCACGGCCTTACCGGCTGGTTCAGGGGCTCGGCGATCCAGCGGATGGCCGGGGTCGTCGCTCTGGTGGGCGGGGGAATGGCCGTCTATTTCCCGCTCGTCTGGCTGCTGGGCGGGACCGACAAGGACGAGCTGAGGGCGCTTCTGAAGCGGAGGAGAAACTACACCGATGCCGGCTGAGCGCTCGTCGACCCGAGTTGTCTCCGGGATCCAGCCGACAGGTGACCTTCACCTGGGCAACCTCCTCGGCGCGATCCTTCGCTGGGTGCGGATGCAGGACGAGGCGGAATGCCTGTTCTTCATCGCTGACCTTCACGCGCTGACGGTCGACATCGAGCCGCAGCAGCTGAGTTCGAGCGTCCGCGAAATGGCTGCGGCGCTGATCGCCGCCGGGATCGACCCGGCGAAGTCGACCCTGTTCCGGCAGAGCGCGATTCCTGCGCATTCCGAGCTGACCTGGATCCTGAACGGCACGGCGCGGATGGGATGGCTCAACAGAATGACGCAGTGGAAGGACAAATCGGGGAAGAACCGCGAGGGCGCTTCGGTGGCGCTGTTCGATTATCCCGTGCTCCAGGCCGCCGATATCCTCCTGTACAAGGCGACGCACGTCCCTGTCGGCGAGGACCAGAAACAGCATGTCGAGCTGACCCGCGACATCGCGCTGAAGTTCAACAACGACTTCGATGTCGAGCTATTTGTCCCTCCCGAGCCTTTCATCGGCGGCGGCACGACGGCGCGGATCATGTCACTTCGCGACGGCAAGGTGAAAATGTCCAAGTCCGATCCCTCGGAGATGAGCCGGATCCAACTGACGGACAGCGACGACGCGATCAGTCAGAAGGTCCGCAAGGCGAAGACCGATCCGGAGCCGCTTCCGGACAATGTGGAAGGGCTGGAATCCAGGCCCGAAGCGAAGAATTTGGTCGGCATCTACGCCGCCGTCACCGGCCAGGACATGCAGCAGGTCCTCCATCGTTTCGAGGGCCAGGGGTTCGGCCAGTTCAAGCCGGCACTCGCGGAGGTGCTGGTCGAGCTCATTGCCCCCATCCGCGCTCGCCTCGACGAGCTTCGCCGCGACCCGGGCGATCTCGACCGGATTCTGGATGCCGGGGCGCGCCGGGCGAGCGAGCTCGCGGCGCCCACCCTGGCCCAGGCGAAAGTGGCGGTCGGGCTTGGCAACTGAGCCGGCGGCAACGGCCGATCCGGCCCGGGCATTGCGAAAAATTTAACATAGCTTGCGCACTATTGAAGTTGTCGGCAAACCCTGTGTTGCCGGGGGGGAGCCTACGGGAACCGGCGAGTTTTGATGCGACGAAGTCTTACCATCGGCGCGTGCGTCGTTGCTGCTGCAATCGCCTCGGCCGCCAGAGCCTCGGCCGGGGCCAGCGAGCAGGACCTCGCAAACCTATCGATCGAGCAGCTCGCGCAAATCGAGGTTCGCTCCGCCTCGAAGACCGACGAGCCGTTGAGTTCGGCGCCGGCGGCGCTTTACGTGATAACCGGCGACGAAATCCTGTCGTCGGGCATGGACTCGCTCCCGGAAGCCTTGCGCCTTGCACCGAATCTCCAGGTGCAGCAGATCGACGCGAGCAATTACGCGATCAGCGCGCGGGGCTTCAACGGTATCGAATCCTCCAACAAGCTGCTGGTCCTGATCGACGGCCGATCGGTATATGCGCCGCTCGCTTCCGCTGTGTACTGGAACCTCCACTGGCCGATGCTCGAGGACATCCAGCAGATCGAGGTGATCAGCGGTCCCGGGGGAACCTTGTTCGGCCCCAATGCCGTCAACGGCGTGATCAACATCACGACCCGTGACGCGCGGGACACTCTTGGAACGACCGCCCGAGGCACTGCCGGAGCGACGGAAAGGACCGCCGCGATCCAGCAGGGCTTCGCGCTCGGCGGATCGGGCGCGGTCCGGCTTTACGGCAATTGGCACGACAGTGAGGGGCTTCCGGCGGGCCCCGGCGTCGATACCGAAGACGATTATCGCGGGTGGCAGGCAGGCTTTCGTTCGGACTTCGGCGACGACGTCGACCATGTCACTGTCCAGGGTGACCTTTTCCGCACCGATGCCGAAACGCTTCCGGGCGACGGCGCGAAAGGCCAGAATCTCCTCGCGCGATGGTCGCACGCGATCAGCCCGAGGACATCGGTCGAGATCCAGTCCTATTACGATTATTTCAAGCGCGACTTCTTGCTCGCCGAGGAATCGGTTGAGACGCTGGACACGGAGGCGCAGGTCAATCTTACGCGCGGCCCGAACGACATTGTCGCGGGTGTCGGCCTGAGGACGACCAGGGACCGCTTCATCAACAATCTCAACGCGTTCCAGCTCGATCCGACCAGCCGACGATTGTGGACCTACAACCTGTTCCTCCAGGACCGGTTGAACATCACACCCACAGTGGAACTCATCGCCGGCACGAAAGTGGAACGATCGAGCTTCACCGGTTGGGAAGTGCTTCCGAACTTGCGGCTGGCGTGGCAGCCAAACGACCGCACCCTGTTATGGGCGGCGGCATCGCGCGCGGTCCGCACGCCCTCGCGGATCGATCGCGAGCTGGAAGCGGAAATCGGCGGAATCCCCTTCCTCGCCCAAAGCCCCAATTTCCAGTCCGAGGACCTAATCGCGCTCGAAGCCGGCTATCGCGGGCAGCCAAGCTCGAAGATCACGTTCTCCATCAATGGGTTCCTGAATTTCTACAGGGACCTGCGGACCACCGAGTTCGTCAACGGCGTGTTCCAGCTGCTGAACAACCGGGAAGGCAAGACCTACGGAGTCGAGGCGTGGGGCACTGCGCAGGTCACGCCCTGGTGGCGGCTATCGCTCGGGGCAGCGACTTTGTGGAAAGACCTTCACGTCAAGGAAGGGCATTTCGACTTCATTCCGCGCAATGTGGTTGGCAACGATCCAAATTGGCAGGCCAAGGCTCAGTCGCAGTTCGACATTACGCGCCGGCTCCAGCTGACGCTCGATGGACGCGCAGTCGGGCGGATCAAGCAGATTGGAGCGAACCCGGAAGTCCCCTCCTATGTCGAGCTCGGTGGGCGGCTCGCATACGTGCTCAACGATCAGCTTGAGCTGTACGTGGCCGGACGGAACATGCTTCACTCCGACCATCTCGAGAATAACGACCTGAACGCGCAGCTTGCCAAGCGCAGCATCTACGGCGGTATCCGCGTGCACTTCTGATGCGGCGGATTCGCGCAATCCTCCCTGCGATCGCAGTCACGGTGAGTCTCGCCGCGTCGGGCCCGGCGCACGCCGACGTCAGCGCATCCGACGTAAAGGCGGCCTTCCTCCCGCGCTTCGCCCGCTACGTGACCTGGCCGCCTTCCGCCTTGCCGGGCGGCGCCGATCCCTTCGTGCTCTGTGTTGTCGGCGACGATCCGTTCGGGAATGAGCTCGATTCGGCAGCGCGCACCCAGTCGGTCGACGGACGAAGGATCGTCGTCCGGCGCCTGGGCTCGGCCGACAGCGCCGGCAGTTGCCAGATCGCCTACGTGTCGGGTAGCCGCAGTCAGGCAATTGCCCAGTCGCTCGCGTCGCTGCGCGGCAAGCCGGTCCTTACCGTCACCGACGCGCGAAATGGCGGCCAGAGGGGAATCATCCACTTCTCGGTGGTGAAAGGCCGCGTGCGGTTTTTCATCGACGACGCCGACGCCGAACACCGCGGCCTGAAGATCAGCTCGCGCCTTCTCGCGCTTGCAATTTCGGTGAAGCAATGAAGCGGCTCGATCTCATCGGCCGCTGGCGCTCCGCTCCAATGGCGGTGTTCGGTGCAGCCATCCTGATCCTGCTTGCCGGCATCGCGATCATCCTCATCTATAATGTCAGCTATTCC
>JBKPOU010000108.1:0-3324 GCA_046733255.1 Pseudomonadota bacterium | reverse complement strand
AGCCCGAGCCGAGCGGACCCAGCGGCAGCTTGCCGGCGCGCGCATCGTCCAGGAGGTCTGGGCGAACGCTGTCCGGGTCGAGGTAATGGGCGGCGAGAGTCGCTGCGCGGCTCCGGTCGGCAACGCTTGCGCCCGTCTGCGGATCGGCGACGTCGGAGGCTACCTGGTTCACGAAGCGCTCAAGCTCGCCGTTGCCCTGCGCGAATAGATAGCCGCGGCCGTTATTGTCGGTGTTGATGTAGAGGATCGCCTTGCGCTTCAGCTCGTCGGCGTGGGTCTCCGCCCATTCGGTCGAGCCGAGCAGGCCCGGCTCTTCGCCGTCCCAGCTTGCGTAGACGAGCGTGCGGTCGGGCCGCCAGCCGCTGCGGGCGAGTTGCCCGAGCGCTTTGGCTTCGCTCATCAGCGCGGCCTGTCCGGTCAGCGGGTCGGACGCGCCCATGACCCAGGCGTCGCGGTGGTTTCCCCGGACGATCCACTGATCCGGATATGTCTTGCCGCGCATCACGGCGATGACGTCGTAGAGAGTCTTCAGCGACCAGTCGGACTTGACCGCGAGGTGGACCTTCACCGCGTCGGTCCCGCCCCAGTGATAGGCCATTCCAAGCCCGCCGCGCTCATTGCCCGTCACGACCGGGCCCTGAAGTTGAGCAAGGATCTTCGACGCATCGGCGTACGAGATCGGAAGCGCCGGGATGCGCAGAAGCGTCCGCGCTTCCTCGCGGGTCAGGCGCTTGGCGTTCGCGGTCGCTCCGACGCCCGGCGTGAGCGGGTCGCCCGGATAGATTGTCATGTCCTGCACGGATCCGCGCTGGACTCCCCCGGGCGGACGCGCGCCGCCGTTGGGATAGGGATCGTCGCCCGCGTAACCGTCATCGGCCGGATCGGAATAAATGAGCGTTCCGACTGCTCCATGTTCCTGCGCGAGCTTCGGCTTCAGGCCGCGCCACCCGGCGCCGTAGCGCGCGAGGATGATCTTCCCTTTGACGTCGATGCCGCGCCTTGCGAGCGCGTCATAATCGTCCGGCATCCCGTAATTGACGTAGACCACGGGCGCGGTGACGTCCCCGTCGCCCTGGTAGGCGACGTAGGGCGGAAGCATGCCCTGAAGGTTCGAGGTCGGATCCTCGGCGACCGGCGGCTCCTGCCCGCCGAGCGCGACGGGCTGCGGGGCGACGATCTCGACCGTTGTCGAGATCGGTGTGGGATAGAGGACGTCGAACGTCTCGATGCGCGCGTCCCAGCCCCATTGCTTGAACAACGCCAGCTCCATCTCCGCATTGGCCTTGTCGTGCGGTGAGCCAACATGGTTGGGCGCCGACGACATCTGCTGAAGCCATTGCTGCTGGTCGGTTGCGCTAATCATGGAATCGAAGCGCTGCTCGATGCCGGACGTATCGGCAGCGGTGGCCGGTGCGGCAATTCCAAGAGCCGCGGTCGCCGCTCCGAGCAGAAGGATGGATTTCATCATCAACGTAATCCTGCGGTTGCGGCGATCACCGCAGTTGCTGCGAGTGCAAGGAGGTCGAGCGCGATCAAGCCGCCAATGACTCCACCCGCGATCATCCCGGCCTTGCCGGCCTTGGTTTTCGGCTTGGGGAGCTTTGGGATCAGGCGCATCACTGGCACGCCAGGCACTCGTCATAGTCGGTGGTCGACGCGAGCTGAATTTCCTTGAGGTCGGGCGTGTTGTCGGCCTCGACCCCGCCGGCGAAACCGGCGCGCTGCACCGACTTGGAGCGAAGATAATAGAGCGACTTGATGCCGAGCTCCCAGGCTCGGAAGTGCAGCATCAGGAGGTCCCACTTGTCGACGTCCGCGGGGATGAACAGGTTCAGCGACTGCGCCTGGTCGATGTAGGGCGTGCGGTCAGCTGAAAGCTCGAGCAGCCAGCGCTGGTCGATTTCGAAGCTGGTCTTGAACGTGTCCTTCTCCTCCGGCGTGAGGAAGTCGAGGTGAGCGACCGACCCGCCATTCTCGAGGATCGAGTTCCAGACCGTCTCCGAGTTCTTCGACTTCTCGATCAGCAGCTTTTCAAGGTGCGGATTCTTGACCGAGAAGCTGCCCGACAGGGTCTTGTGTGTGTAGACGTTGGCCGGGATCGGCTCGATGCAGGCAGAAGTGCCGCCGCAGATGATCGAGATCGACGCGGTCGGAGCGATCGCCATCTTGCAGCTGAAACGCTCCATGACGCCCATGTCGGCCGCGTCCGGGCACGGCCCGCGCTCTTTCGCGAGCATCATCGAAGCTTCGTCAACCTGTGCGCGGATGTGCTTGAAGATCTTCAGGTTCCAGCTCTTCGCCATCGCCCCTTCAAACGGAATCGAGCGTGCCTGCAAGAAGGAGTGGAAGCCCATGACTCCGAGGCCGACGCTCCGCTCGCGCTCGGCGCTGTACTTGGCGCGAGCCATCTCGTCGGGAGCGCGTGAGATGTAGTCGGACAGGACGTTGTCGAGGAAACGCATCACGTCCTCGATGAAAGTCTTGTCGCCGTTCCACTCGTCCCATGTCTCCAGGTTGAGCGAGCTCAGGCAGCAGACCGCGGTGCGGTCGGCGCCGAGATGATCGCGGCCGGTTGGAAGAGTGATCTCCGAGCAGAGGTTGGACGTCGTGACCTTGAGGCCGAGGTCGCGGTGATGCTTGGGCATCGACCGGTTCACCTGGTCGATGAAGATGATGTACGGCTCGCCCGTCGCAAGGCGGGTCTCGACCAGCTTCTGGAACAGAGCGCGCGCGTCGACCTTACCCCGAACGCTCTGGTCCTTCGGACTCTTCAGCTCGAACTCGGCCCCCTCTCGAACCGCTTCCATGAATTCGTCCGTGACGAGCACGCCGTGGTGAAGGTTCAGCGCCTTGCGGTTGAAGTCGCCCGAGGGTTTGCGGATCTCGAGGAATTCCTCGATCTCGGGGTGATTGATGTCGAGGTAGCAGGCGGCCGACCCGCGCCGCAGCGAACCCTGGCTGATCGCCAGCGTAAGGCTGTCCATGACGCGGACGAACGGAATGATGCCGCTGGTTTTGCCGTTGAGACCGACCGGCTCGCCGATGCCGCGGACGCTTCCCCAGTAAGTGCCGATACCGCCACCGCGCGACGCGAGCCAGACATTCTCGTTCCACGTTCCGACAATGCCTTCGAGGCTGTCGGAAACGCTGTTGAGATAGCAGCTGATCGGAAGGCCGCGCCCAGTTCCGCCGTTCGACAGAACCGGCGTCGCCGGCATGAACCAGTGCCGCGAGATATAATCGTAGATGCGCTGCGCATGCTCGGCATCATCGGCATAAGCGGATGCGACGCGAGCAAAGAGGTCCTGGTTGGTTTCGCCCGGA
>JBKPOU010000107.1:0-21556 GCA_046733255.1 Pseudomonadota bacterium | reverse complement strand
GAACCCAAGGGCAGATTCCCACGCGTTACGCACCCGTGCGCCACTAGACCCGAAGGTCTCGTTCGACTTGCATGTGTTAGGCATGCCGCCAGCGTTCGTTCTGAGCCAGAATCAAACTCTCAAGTTGATGTACGATCGATGCCCCGCGGGAATACGCGAAGCGAAGACCGGCATCTCTGGGAGCCGTTCCTGCACAAATATACAAACTGGTGTGTTTGCGTATGAGGACATTTGCTCGTTCCGCCAGGCAAGCCTGGACGGAAGTCACATTAAGGAACGGCATAAATTTGACCGATCCGCCGATACCCAGAGGCTATCGGTGACCGGGCCGCCGCCCACATGTCCCTTCATCTAAACCGACAATGTCAAAGAGCCGACACGCATCCTCCCCCGGTTCGATTGGTTCCGGGCATCGGCTGTACCGACTAAGAAGAGGCGCGAAACCGTCGCCGACCCGCTTGGGGCCGTCGCCGTTGCTGGAGGGCCATATATGTGTGGCTCCCCGACGCGTCAACGGCTTTTTGCTCGCGAGGAGGAAAAAACCGGTTCTGCCTGAAAAAGACGCCGCCCAAACGGCCGGCGCCTTCATCCCTAGATGGATACGGCGCCGCCAGATTCAAGAGCGTATGGCACAGGAAACCAGAGGCAATTCACGCGCTCTGGATGTAGGCGCGCATTGCGTCGGCTTCCTCCTCGATCCGCTCCATCCGGTGCTTCACGAGGTCGCCGATCGAAACGATTCCCGCGAGCTCGCCTCGGTGCAGCACGGGAAGATGGCGAATCCGCCGCTGCGTCATCATCGCCATCGCGGTCATTACCGACATGGTCGGTTCCGCGGTAATCGCGGGAGACGTCATTACTCGCGAGACGGGCCACTGCAGCACGTCGGCGCCGCGGTCGCGAAGGCAGTAGATGACATCGCGTTCGGAGATGATGCCGACCACCTGGTCGTTCTCGACCACGGGCAACGCGCCAATTCGCTTTTCGCCGAGCCGGGCGACCGCCTCCGACAGCGTCGCATCAGGTCCGATTGTCGCAACTTCATGGCCCTTCCCGGCCAAAATCGCCTGGATCGTCATGTCCGACTCCGGCTTTCTAGAGCAACGTCTTGATAGTCTCACGCCCGGCGACCAAAGGGAAGCGCGATGCCACGTCCGGACCCAGTTCCAAGCGCCCGTTCATCGACGCTGCTGCGGTTCAGAAAAGCGATGCTGTGGATGGCGCTTCTGTCCGTCGTGGTGGCGGCGATAGCGGTCATCCTCGTCGCGCAGGGCGATCCGGCGATGCACATCCATATGCTCATTGCGACGGGCCTCGGGGTCTTCTTCACCATATTGCTCGGAACCGGGCTGATGGTTCTGACCTTCCTCAGCGCGCAAAGCGGGCACGATGACGAAGTGAGCCGGCACAAGGAGGACCAATGACCGACGAAAAGCGCCAACCGACCCTCCGCGTGGTTCCGGGTCCGACCGATATCAACGCCAACGGCAATATCTTCGGCGGCTGGGTGCTGAGCCAGATGGACATCGCGGCCGGAATCGTCGCGTCGCAGCGAGCGAACGGGCCGGTCGCGACGGTGGCGATCGACGGAATGGAGTTCATCGCCCCGATCCACATCCGCGACCTCATTTCCGTTTTCGCTCACGTGGACCGCGTCGGGCGCACGTCGATGGCGGTCAGGATCGAGGTCATCGCCACGCGCGACCGCGGCAAGACCGACATCAAGGTGACGGAAGGCCTCTTCACCTTCGTCGCACTGGACGAGCGTCACCGGCCCCGGTCGGTCGACGTCCAAGCCTGACCAGTAACGAAAACGGCCCGCCATCGCCGGCGAGCCGTTGTTCGCTTCAACGTGATCTGCTGTCAGGCGGCGGGTGCGACCTCCGCGTCGTCACCGCGCGGCTTGCGAGTGCGGCGCTTCGGCTTGGCCGGAGGCTCATCGCCATCGTCGTCGGATTCGCGTCCGATCGCCGGCGGAAGCACCTCAAACGCTATCCGCTCTTCGTCGCTGTCGCTCTCGGACTCATTCGCTTGCGCCCCATTGCGGCGCGACCGCTCGTGCCCGTCGCGGCCCATATTTCTGGTCTGCTGCTCGCGCCGATCCTCTTCGTCGGCTTCGGCGGCATCCTGCTCCATTTCATTGTCGTTCTCATCGTCGTCCGATGAGTCGTCGCCGCGCTGTCGGCGCTGGTCTTCGAAACGCGAACGATTCTCGCCGAGGACGCGGAAATAATGGTCCGCGAACTGGAGGAAATATTCGCTCTGGACGCGATCGCCCGCGAGCTGCGCGTCGCGCGCCATGCTTTTATATTTTTCGAGGAGCTGCGCCGCGTTTCCGCGCTGGCGGTTGTCCTGCCGGTTCCCCCCGACGCTCTGGCCCCTCTGGCCCCCCCGACCGCGCCTGCGGCCGCCCTGTCGATTGTTGATCAAATGCCGACATCCTTAATAGGTCGAAATCTCCCCCGTTTCCCGGGCTGACCGCGGACTGCGCTTAACGCAGCTCCGCTTTTCGTTCGGTTCTGCGCCTAGCGCTTCGCGAACGGCCGGTTGCATCGGGGGTAGGACTGGTGCGCTCATCTCAGTTCGAAGCGGACCCGATCCTGGCACCTGATGTAGTGTGCGTTCGGGCAAATTCCAAGCAAATTCCTTCTAAACCCATGTGAGGAGGATTGCCCGGTCGTGGCCGCCGAAGTCCTGGACTGTCCGCGCAGCAAGTCCATTCCGCTTCAAAAGCTTGCGGGCAGCCTTCGACTGGTCCGCGCCGATCTCGACTGCCGCGAGGCCGCCGGGAGCGAGCAGTCGAGGAATTTCGGGCGCGAGCCGGCGGATGGAATCCAGCCCTTCCGGCCCCGCGAACAAGGCCTCCTCGGGCTCGTGCTCGGCGACGCCCGCGCCAAGCGCTTCGCCCTCGGCGACGTAGGGCGGGTTGCACAGCACCAGGTCGAACTTCTCGTCGATCCCGTTCGCCCAGTCGCCGATCTTCAGCTTGGCCCTCTTTTCAAGCTCGAGCCTTCGCGAATTGGCCGAGGCGTAGGACAGCGCCCGGCGGGAAGAATCGATTCCGATGCCGGTTGCCTCCGGCCACAAATCGAGAGCGGCGAGGAGCAGCGTCCCTGGCCCCGTGCCGAGATCGAGGATCCGCTTCGGCCCCGCCGTCCCCTCGAAATGCTCGATTGCCGACGCGATCAGCACCTCGCTGTCCGGCCTCGGGATCAAGACTCCCGGGCCGACGTGAAGCTCGATGTTCCAGAAGGCGCGGCGGCCGGTGATGTAAGCGACCGGCTCGCCTTTGCCGCGCCGCTTCACCATCGTCCAGAACCGCTTCGGCGGCTCGCGGTCGGGCGGGTTCAGGATCAGCCTGTCGCGGTCGATGTGGAGCGCTTCCGCCATCAGCAGCTCTGCGTCGAGCCTGGGCGTATCGCTGGTCTGTGAAAGGTGACGCGTTGCTTCGCCCAGCGCTCGTGCAACAGGCTTCACGCGTCTTCCAGCCCGGCAAGCCTCTGTGCTTCGTCTTCGGAGATCAATGCGTCAACGAGCTCCGCGAGCCCGGGTCCTTCCAGAATGTGGTCGAGCTTGTGCAGCGTCAGGTTGATCCTGTGGTCTGTGACCCGGCCCTGCGGATAATTGTACGTGCGAATTCGCTCCGACCGGTCGCCCGATCCGACCATCGATTTGCGCGCACCGGCTCGTTCGCTCGCAAGCCGCTCGCGCTCCAATTCGAAGAGTCGCGTACGAAGGACCTTCAGCGCCTTCGCCTTGTTCTTGTGCTGCGATTTCTCATCCTGCTGGATGACGACCAGCCCGGTGGGCAAATGCGTTATCCTGACCGCGCTGTCAGTGGTGTTCACCGACTGTCCGCCCGGCCCCGACGAGCGGTACACGTCGATCCGCAAATCCTTGTCGTCGATATGCACGTCGACGTCCTCGGCCTCGGGAAGCACGGCGACCGTCGCCGCCGACGTGTGGATCCGTCCGCCCGCTTCGGTGACGGGCACGCGCTGCACGCGGTGGACTCCGCTTTCGAACTTCAACTTCGCGAACACGCCCGGCCCGCTGATCGAGGCAACCGCTTCCTTGTAGCCGCCCAGCTCCGATGCGCTCGCGGAGATGAGTTCGAACCGCCAGCCCTGGTCCTCGGCAAAGCGCTGGTACATTCGCAGCAGATTGCCGGCGAACAGCGCCGCTTCGTCGCCCCCGGTGCCGGCCCTCACCTCCAGCATCGCGGCCCGGTCATCCGCTGCGTCGCGCGGGAGAAGCTTCACTGCAAGCGCCCGCTCGGCTTGGGGGAGCTTTCGCTCGATCTCGTGCAGCTCCTCTTCGGCCATGGCGCGCATGTCCGCGTCCGCATCGCGAGTCATTGCGGTGAGGCTCTCGAGCTCGGCCCGAAGCCTGCGCACTTCGCGAGCCGCTGCCGCCACTGGCTCGATTGCGGCATAATCCTTGGACAGCTTCACGAACTCGTCGGGCGAGAGGTCGCTGCGAGCCATCGCGTCCGCGAGCTCGTGCTTTCGGGCTTCGATCGACGCGATACGTTCCGACGAAATACCGCTCATTCGGCGATGGCTTCCGTCAGAAGTTGGAGCGAGACCGGCCGTTGCTCGCCGGTGCCGAGGTCCTTCAACTGGGCCTCTCCCCGGTCGAGCTCGTCATCGCCGATGATCAGCGCATATTTTGCGCCGGCGGCGTTCGCGCGGCTCATCCTTTTCTTCATGTTCCCGCGATAGGCCATGTCGGTGGCAACGCCTTCGCGGCGAAGGCCCGCCACGATCCCTTCCGCGGCCAGCTGCGCGCGCTCGCCGAGCGGGACGACGACGACGGACGGCGCTTCGGCTTCCGGCCCATCGATCAGCATTGCCAGCCGCTCGATTCCGGCAGCCCAGCCGACTGCCGGGGTGTGCGGCCCGCCGAGTGCCTCAATGAGCCCGTCGTAGCGGCCGCCGGCGATGACAGTCCCTTGCGCGCCGAGCCGGTCGGTCACGAACTCGAAGGCCGTGTGGCGGTAATAATCCAAGCCCCGGACAAGGCGCGGGTTGCGGTTCCAGTCGACTCCCGCCGCGTCGAGTCCCGAAGTGACCTTGGCGAAGAACTCCCGCGCTTCTGCGCTGAGGAATTCGTCGATTGCGGGTGCATGTTCGGCGATCGCCTTGTCGCGCGGGTCCTTGCTGTCGAGGATCCGAAGAGGATTGCGCTCCAGCCGGTCGCGGCTGTCTTCCGACAGGCTGTCGAACGACTGCCAGAAATGATCGACGAGCGCCTTCCGCCACGCCTCGCGAGTCGGCGCATCGCCGAGCGTGTTCAGCTCCAGAGTCACTCCTCCGATGCCCAGCTCCTTCAACAGCTGATCGCCGAACGCCAGGATCTCGACGTCGGCGGCCGGTTCGGCAGCGCCGATGATCTCGGCATCGAGCTGGTGGAACTGGCGGAAGCGGCCCTTCTGCGGCCGCTCGTAGCGGAACGCGGGGCCCTGGGCAGCGACCTTGAGCGGCGCATATTGCTGCCAGCCTTCCGAAAGATATGCTCTGGCGATTCCTGCGGTGAACTCCGGCCGCATCGTCACCGGATCGCCACTCCGGTCGGTGAAGCTGTACATCTCCTTCGACACGACGTCCGTCGTCTCGCCCATCGTCCGGGCGAAGACCGCCGTATCCTCGAGCACCGGCACGTCGACGCGCTTGAAACCGTAGAGCCTCCGAACGCGGTCGAACGCGTCGACCACGGCCGCCATCCGGTCGGCTTCCTCGCCGAGCAGGCTCTGCATCCCCCGGACCGGTTGCGGCGTCGTCATGCTGCGCGCATGGCAAAAACATTCGACAAAGGGAAGGAAGCCGTCTGCCTGTGGCGGTCGGCCACTGGACTTTTTGCGCCGATCCTGCACCAATGCGGTCTAACTTTCGATAGGCCTGTCTGGCCACACCCAAATTGAGGAAACACGATGCGTCCGACTGCGCTTGCCTGCCTTTTGCTTGCCTCCGCCGCACCTCTCGCCTCTGCCAGTGCGCAACCCGCGCCAGGCCAGCAAAGCCTGCCCGCCGAGCCCACAGCCAAGCTCGCGCCGATCCCGACTGCAGGCGATGTCCCATTTTCCGGAACGATCCAGCTGACGGTCGACGCAAGCGACGTCACCCGCGGAATATTCAAGGTTCACGAGCGGGTTCCCGTGACCGCCGCGGGCGACCTCGTTCTACTCTATCCGCAATGGCTTCCCGGACACCACTCGCCGACCGGCGAAATCCGCAAGGTCACCGGGATCACCTTCACGGCGAACGGGCGGCAGCTCAAGTGGGTCCGCGACGACGTCGATGTCTATGCGTTTCACGTGACCGTGCCGGAAGGGGTAACGGCAGTGGACGCCAACTTCGACTTCGTGACCGCGACGACCGGCAACCAGGGCCGGATCGTCGCCACTCCCGACATGGCGAGCATCCAGTGGATCGCCACCTCGCTCTACCCGGCCGGCCATTACACGCGCCAGATCCAGGTTGAGCCGACGGTCATCCTTCCCGACGGCTGGACGGTGGCGACGGCCCTACGCCCGAGCGGCCCCGAGGCCGGAAGCCGGATCACCTTCGGCACCGTCAACTACCAGGTGCTGACAGACTCGCCCCTGATCGCCGGCGCACATTACCGCCAGATCCCGCTCAGCGACCGAGTCACGCTCGACGTTGTCGCAGACACCGAAGCCGAGCTCGCCGCCACTCCGGAAGTCATCGCCATCCACAAGAAGCTGGTCGACCAGGCGGTGAAATTGTTCGGGGCGCAGCATTACGACCATTACGACTTCCTGCTGACGATATCGGATAATCTCGGCGGAATCGGGCTTGAGCATCACCGCAGCTCGGAGGACGGGGTCGATCCCGGCTATTTCACCGACTGGAAGAATGCGGGGCGCGACCGCAACCTCCTTCCCCACGAATATACGCACAGCTGGAACGGCAAGTACCGCCGCGGCGCGGACCTATGGACCCCTGATTTCCGAACGCCGATGCAGGACAGCATGCTGTGGGTCTACGAAGGCCAGACGCAGTTCTGGGGCTATATCCTCGGGGCCCGTTCCGGGATGCTCTCCAAGCAGGACACGCTCGACGCACTGGCCTCGACCGCGGCAACATACGGCTATGCGACTCCAGGACGTGCGTGGCGGCCGCTGATCGACACGACCAACGACCCGATCATCGCGGAGCGCCGGCCGGCGGCCTGGCGAAGCTGGCAGCGGAGCGAGGATTATTACAGCGAGGGGCTGCTGATCTGGACCGACGTCGACCGCATCATCCGCGAACGGTCCGGCGGCAGGAAGTCGATCGACGATTTCGCGCGCACGTTCTTCGGCGGGAAGGACGGCGACTATGGCGAGCTGACCTACGCGTTCGGCGACGTCGTCAAGACGCTGAACGCCGTCCAGCCGTATGACTGGGCCAGCTATCTCAAAGCGCACGTCTACGACATTTACGCGGCACCGCCGCTCGATGGCATCAACAAGGGTGGATACAAGCTCGTCTTCACCGAAGAGCCGACCGACTGGATCAAGCTCGCGGAGAAGAAAGGCAAATACACCGACCTTACCTATTCTGGCGGATTGGTCGTCGACAGCGACGGGAAGGTGAGCACCGTCATCTGGGACAGCGCTGCATTCAACGCCGGAATCACGGTGGGTTCATCGATCCTGGCGGTCAACGGACGCGAGTATGACGGGGATGCGCTGAAGGCCGCGATCACGTCGGCCAAACGCACCGCCCAACCCATCAAGCTCCTCGTGAAAAGCGGCGACCTTTATCGAACCCTCGACCTGAACTGGCACGAAGGGCTGAAGTACCCACGCCTGCAAAAGACCGGTAAGGGCCAGGGCACGCTCGACGCTCTGCTTGCGCCGCGACGCTAGCCGCGGATCCTATTCCTCGCCGCCGCCCGACGCCTCTCGCCGGAAGAAGCTCGGCGGCGGCAGGAACAGCTTGCGGAACGTGATCGTGATCGTCCGGCCGAGCGGGTCGAGAAGATCAGGCTGGTAATTCAACGGTACGCTTCCGAACGCATCGCGCACCTTCGGTTTGGAATCGAAGATATTATCCACCTCGAACCTGACCGAGGAGCCGCGAAGCCAGGGATGCCTGGCCACGAGGTCGAACCTCTGGCCGAGATTGGCGAAGAGCCTGAGATCGAACGTTGCCAGCGGCGAAAAGCGCAGGTCGTCGCCGGTGGATGTGTTCACTTCGGTACCGCTGCGCCAGTCGGCCGACAGCCGAGCGCCGAGCCCGTTGTTGAAATAGCCCGCCCGCGCCTCGACCTCGTGCCGTGGTCGCCCGCCGGCCTGGCCCAGCGCATCGCCGTGCAAATAATCGAGCTTGAGATCGTCCCGGATCGTCACCTCATCGACAAGCGTGATCGTGTCGGCGAGTGAGAAGGTCAGCCGGCCGCCGTTGCGCCGGCCGCCGAAGCGGCCGCCACCGCGGACGCCGGTGGGCGAGCCCGTCTCGGACCCTTCCGAACTCGAAGGTGGATTGTCATCGCCCGAACCTCGGCCTTGGCCCGAAGCTTCCCGCCGTACCCGGAATGCGGCGATCGCGGCTTGCGACGGGGCCGCCGACTTGAGCGGCTTGGAAAAATCGAAGCCGAGGCGAAGCGTGTCGCGCTTCGATTTATCGTAATTGACCGGACGAAGGTCGACCGCGACCAGATTGCCGTCTGGGTCGCGAACGAAGCGTTCGGGGAAAGCGGCTTCGAGCTCAGCCGTTGGACCCGGGAAATTGGAAATCGGGCCGTCGATCGTCGAACGGACGTAATCGGCTCGAAACCTGAGGTCCGTATTCTCCAGCGGCTGCCAGTTTCCGCCGAGCTTGAGCACGGTCCGGCTGTCCGCCTCGAGATTCGGATTGCCGCCGGTAATCGCCGTGACCAGCACCGTGTCGCCGGTCGTGAAATCGAAGATCCGGGTGCCAGGAGTCTGCAGGAGCGGATCGCCGAGCTGATGGACGGAGGGCGCGCCCTCCTCCCTCGTCCAGCTGGTGATGAGGTTCAGCCGCTTCACCGGCGACCAGTTCGCACCCGCGCCGACAGTCGTCAGCGTCCCGAAGTCGGAGAGCTGCTCCACCGCCCCATTTGCGTTGATGCTGAGATTGCCGACGCTTCCGAAATCGCTGTTCCGGCGTGAAACGGGAAGGTCGACGTTCACCGTCGCATTGCCGGTCGTTCGCCCGAGCGAGCTGGAGGTTTCGATCGGGCCGCGGTCGGAATCGCCGTCGAGGTGCAATGTGCTTGCGCCGACGTGGAAAGTGGCTTCGGCATCTCCCGCGGGAAGCTCGAAAAATTTTCCGTTCGCCATCGTGTCGACGTCGCCGGAGAGGGTGGTCGTCCTGGTCCGGTTGCGCTCGTCCTCAGCGTCGACATCGGTCTTGGTAACGTCGCGCTGCGCGTCGGCATTGCCGGTCACCGACCAGTGCCAGTCACCCGCACTGCCGTTCAAAACCATCCCCGCATGGGCGCTATCGGTCGATGTGCTGCGGGCGAGCGGCGTCAGCAGGGTCTCGCCAAGCCCGATCAGCGACCGGCCTTCGACATGCTCGACTTCAGCGTTGCCCGTCGCGCCCACGGCGCCGAGCTCGCGGTTAACGGTGACGCTTGCGCGAAGGTCGCGTTTCGTGCCGATAAGCGAGCGCGCCGCAAGGAGATCGGATTCGTCCGAGCCCGCGGGCGGCGTCTCGCCGAGCAGGATGTCGCGCTCGTCCTCCGTCAGCATGCCGTTGCCTTCGGCGTGCACGTTGACCGTCGTGCGGCCTTTCTCGCGGATCATCAGCCGAGTGACGTCCGCCGCGGTTGCAGGATAGCCGCCTTCCGTCGCGGCCTTTCCGCTGAGAAGCGCATGGGTGGACCGGAATCGCGAACGAAGGACGATGTTCACGACCTTCTGGTTGGCGGGATAGCCATATTTGAGCGCCACCTCTTCCGGCAGGATCTCGAGCCGGCTGATGGCTTCCGTGGGGATATCGCGTAGCTCGCGGAAGCTGGAGACGCGCTGGCCGTTGAGCAGCATGACCGGCCGCTCGCCGCCACGGCCCTGGGCGCTTCCGACCTGCGGCGCGATCGCTTCGAGAAGCTCGGTGATGTCGTTGGCGCCGGTGGCCTGGATGTCGCGGCTGGTGAGAGTGCCTTCCGGCGGGATGTTGCCGATCACCGAACCGCGCGGCTTGGCGCCGGTTACGACGATCGTCTGGCCGTCGCCCTCATCCTCATATTCCGGAAGCGTGGCAGATGCGCCGGGCTGGTCCTGCTGCGTCTGCCGGTCGGCGGGTGACGGTGGCGCGGACGAGTCCTGCGCGTTCGCTGCAGCCGCGCAAACGAAGAATGTGGCGCCTGCAAGAAGGAGCGATCGGGTGGTCATTCAGGACTGATCTGCCTGAAAAGGTGAATCACCCCTGACCGCTCCGTTCATTTCGACGGACGCAACCGTGGTGCCGACAAAAGGAATGCCGGCGGCACCCCGCGGGTGCATCGCCGGCGGTTCCATTCGCAGTAATCAGCCGTGCAGCGGAATGTCGTGACCGTTGCAGCCTGTCCCGGGGAAGTTGAAAGTGTCCCGTTGCTCAGGATCGCTCGGATCGAAAGCGTCGAAATGAGACATAAAATAGCCATAGGACTGCACTTTGCCGCCCGGATCGATGACTGCCCCGGTTTGCGGGTTCGTCAAGCCATCTGGAGTGTCATTCAGCCCCGAATATTTGCAGAAGGAGTTGCCGTTGCTCAGAGGAGGCGCTGGATCGCGATTTTCCGTCGGCGGCGGCCCCTTTATTTCTCCCGCCAATGCGGCTGAAGACGAAACCAATGCAAGCGCGGCTATCGTGCAAAATGCACTTTTCATCGCTGTTCTCCTCTATTGATGAGAAATTTACGCATAGCGCAAGTATTCGATGAGTCACAGCGAAAAGCAGTCCGCTGCGTTATTTACCCATTTCGATGACCCGGCTTCCGCCGTCTGCTAAATTGAATCGAGTGCGTGGATAACGATTCCGACGAGACCCCCGACGAGCGTTCCGTTGATCCGGATATACTGGAGGTCGCGGCCGACTGCCGCTTCGAGGCGCGCCGTTACGGTCCGCGCATCCCAGCTGCGAATCGTCTCGGAAACGAGCTTCACGATTGAGCTTCCATAGCTTTGTGCCATCCCCGCGGCGGCACGGCGCACAAACTGGTTGATCGCGGCACGGATCCTCGGATCCTGCTCGAGCGAAGTCCCCATCGAGCTCAGCACTTCGCCGAGGCGCCCGGCCATCGCCGCATCGGGATTGCGGGCGGCCCGGATGATCGCTTCCCGGCCCTTTTGCCAAAGCGTGTCGATCCACAAGGCGACCGAGCGGTTGCCCAGCAATTGCGCCTTCATTTCCTCCACCTTCGCGCGCGTTTCAGGCTTCGTCTGGAGGTCGTTCGCAAGCTGGGCCAAAGCCTCTTCGACCTTGAGGCGAACCGGATGCGCCGGGTCGGTCGACATTTCCGTCGTCAGCTTGCGGAGCCCGTCGAGGATCGCGTCGGCCAGCTTCGCGTCCAGTCCCGCCAGCTTGAGCACCCAGTTCGCCTTCTTGTGGACCATGTCGCGGATCAGCTCTTCATTGGCCTCGAGAGCCCGCGCCATCCATCTGATCGCCGCCTCCAGCATCGGCACGTGCCGGTCCTCATTGATCGCCGACGCGAGCGCGTGACCGATCACCGGCGCTACTTCCATCTTCTCGATCCGGGCGGCGATCGCGCTTTTGACAATGCCGCCGAGCCGCTCGTCGTCGAGCCCCTCAAAAACGTCGGCGATGAGCCGGGAGGCGCCGTGCCGTATTCGGGTTCCCTCGGCAGCGGGAGTGCGAAGGAATCGGCCTGCCGCGCCGGCGACGTCGATGTTGCGCATGCGCCGCGCGACGACGGACGGGATCAGGAAGTTCTCGTTGATGAAATTGGCGAGCGCCTGGCCGATCCGGTCCTTGTTGCGCGGGATGATCGCCGTGTGCGGGATCGGAAGGCCAAGGGGGTGGCGGAACAGGGCTGTCACGGCGAACCAGTCGGCAAGGCCGCCCACCATTGCCGCCTCGGCGAAGGCCTTGACGAAGCCCAGCCATGGGTAGGCCGGCTCGAGGACCCGGGTGACCGCGAACAGGGCGGCCATGACGACGAGCAGCCCCGTCGCGGCGCGCTTCATTCCCGTGGCGCCGGGCTGGGCGGGGTTGAACCGTGCGAGCGTTGCCGGAGTCATCGGCCAGCCATAGCCGGGGGGCCCACCGGAATCACGCCGGCGGAATCACGCCGGCGGTATTACTCCGCCGGGACAGGCTGGCCAGTAGAGTGCGCTTCGCTTCCCACGAACCGGTGGAACAGCCGCCCGATCCGCGATTCGATCGAGATTGCGATCGAGAAGTAGGACGGCACCAGCAGTAGGGTGAGCACGGTCGAGAAGATCAGTCCTCCGATCACCGTGATGCCCATCGGCGCTCGCCAGCTGTTGTCGCCGCTGATCGAGATCGCCGTTGGAAGCATGCCCGCGACCATCGCGACCGTCGTCATCACGATCGGCTGGGCGCGCTTATGCCCGGCTTCCCAGATGGCCATGTTCTTGGCCATTCCGTGGTTCATCATCTCGACCGCGAAATCGACCAGCAGGATCGAGTTCTTCGCGACGATCCCGAACAGCATCAGGATTCCGATCAGAACGAACAGCGATACCGGCTGGCCCGCGATGTGAAGCGCGACCGCCGCGCCGAGCGGGGCAAGCAGCAGCGAGCCCATGTTCACGAACGGCGCCAGGAAACGGCGGTAGAGCAGCACCAGGACCGCGAACACGAGCAAGACTCCGGAGACCAGCGCGACCGCGAAGTTGAACAGAAGCTCGGCCTGCCATTTCTGGTTGCCGAGATTCATCTTCTGGACGCCCTGTGGCAGGTTCTTCAGCGACGGCAGCTCATTGACCTTGGCCCATACGTCACCCTCGACGACGCCCGGTGCGAGATCGGCGCCGACCGCCAGCCGGCGAAGCTGGTTCGACCGAAGAATCGTAGTCGGTCCCGAGCCGAAGCCGATTTCTGCAACCGACTTTAGCGGGACCGATCCGCCGCCCGACGTCGGGACCGGAAGGTTCTCGAGCGTAGACAGGTCGCGCCGGGAATTCTCCGAGAGGGAGACGGTGATTGGGACCTGGCGATCCGACAGTGAGAATTTCGCGCTGTTCTGCTCGATCTCGCCCAAGGTTGCGATCCGGATCGTCTGGCTGAGCGCGGCTGTCGTGACGCCGAGGTCCGCGGCAAGGTCGAAGCGCGGTTTGATGGTGATTTCAGGCTGCGCGAGCTGGCTTCCGACGCGCGGCGCGCGGAGCCCCTGGACGCTCTCCATCTCCTTCGCGATCTTGTTCGCCACTGCAGTCAGCTGAACAGGGTCGTCACCGCCCAGGTAAAGCATGATGTCGCGCGAATCCGCGTCCGGACCGCCGCCGTTCTGGCTCTGGAAGCTCACTCGCGCGTCGGGGAATGCGGCGAGCGCCGGTGACAGGTTGCGTTCGAATTCGGTACTCGTGACGTCCCGGTCTTTCTTCAGGACGATGTTCACCCGGCCTGAGCCGACGTTGACTCGCTCGAACACCCGCTCGACGCTTGGGTCCTTTTGAACGATCGCGGCGACGCGGTCGGTCGCGACCTCCGTCTCCTTGAGCGTCGCACCGGGCGGCATGGTGATGTTGGCCCGCGAATAGTCGCTGTTTTCCGGCGGGAAGAAGGATTGGGAGAGCGTTCCGAAAAGGCCGACGCTCAGCAGCAGGGTGACGATGCCGGCACCGACCATCGCCAGCCGGTGGTCGTGCATCCGGGCGTTCCAGCGCGAGACGAGGATCCCGTACCACTCGGCGAAGCTTCGGCTTCCGACGCGTTGAACGAGCCAGACGATCAGCCTTGCAGTGAAGTAACCCAGCGCCGCACCGGCAGCGGTTCCGAAGATGAACGCGACCGCGCCGGGAATGCCGATCTTTCCGATAAGCATCGTGCCTCCGCCGGTTCCCACCAGGAAAGCCGCGATCACCGGCAGGAGCAGCAGGACCGCGAGGGCCCAATAGCCCCAGCGGCGGGGGACCTTCGGCAGGCGTTCGAGCAGCGCGTGCGCCCTGGTCGTATCGAGGCTCCAGTTGAGGACCTTGAGATAGACCTCCATCCACTTCCAGTTGGCGTGCGGCTGCACACCGCGCGAACGCAGGAAGTAAGCCGAAATCAGCGGCGTGATCATCCGGGCGACGAACAGGCTCATCAGCACGGAGATGACAACGGTGAAGCCGAACGCCTTGAAATACTGACCCGCAATTCCGGGCATCAATGCGACCGGGAAGAAGACCGCGACGATCGCCATCGTCGTCGCCAACACAGCGAGGCCGATCTCGTCGGCGGCGTCGATGGCCGCCTGATAGCCCGACTTGCCCATTCGCATGTGGCGGACGATGTTCTCGATCTCGACGATGGCGTCGTCGACCAGAACGCCGGCGACGAGACCCATCGCCATGGTCGACATGAAATTGAGCGTGATTCCCATCATCGACATGAACCAGAAGGCGGGAATCGCCGACAGCGGGATGGCGAGCGCCGAAATGGCTGTGGCGCGGATGTCGCGAAGGAAGAGAAAGACCACGAAGACCGCGAGGAGAGCGCCCTCGATCAGGCCTTCCATCGCCGAGCGATACTGAGCCTTCGTATAGTCGACGGAGGTGAAGACCTCCGCGAACTTCACGTTCGGATTTTCCTTCTGCAGCTTGCGCAGCTCTTCCCACATATTCTCGTAGGCGGTGACTTCGGACGAACCCTTGGCGCGTTGCACGTAGAAGGTGACGACCTGGCGGCCGTTCTGTTTGGCGATCGACCTTTGCTCCGAACTGCTGTCGCGCACCTGGCCGAGGTTCGCCAGCTTGACGAACCGGCCGCCTGGCAGAGCGATTTCCGTCTGGGACAGCTGATAGGCGTCCTGGGCATTGCCGAGGACTCGGACCGACTGCTCGGAACCGGCGATCTCGGCGCGGCCGCCGGCGCCGTTGAAGTTGCTCGCGCGAAGCTGCTGGTTGACCTGGGCAGCCGTGATCCCCTGCGCCTGGAGCGCGGCCGGATCGAGAATGACGCGGATCGTTCGGTCGACCCCGCCCACGCGCTCGACTGCTGCGACGCCTTCGAGGCCCAGCAGGCGCTTGGCGACGTTGTTGTCGATGTACCAGCTGAGCTGCTCGAGCGTCATGTCGGTCGCCTGCGCGCCGATGTACGAAATGGGCTCGCCCTCCGCGTCGATCCTGCTGATCTGCGGCTCGAGGATACCCTCGGGGAGGCTGCTTCGAATCTGCGAAATCACATTGCGAACGTCGTTCACCGCGCGGTCGCTCGGGGTTCCAAGCTCGAAGGTGACGAAGGTCGTGCTGTTGCCCTCGACGACGTTGCTGCTGATTTCCTCCACCCCGGTCACTCCGCGGATGGCCGATTCGACACGCTGCGTAACCTGAGTCTCCATCTCGCCGGGGGCAGCGCCCGGCTGGCTCACCGAGACGATGGCGCCGGGAAAGTCGATGTCCGGCGCGTTGTTCACCTGCATCTGTGCGAACGACACCAGCCCGGCGAGCATCAGCCCGACGAACAGCACGATTGGAAACACCGGGTTGCGGATCGACCAGGAGGAGATGTTACGGAAATTCATGACGTCACTACTTTCCTGGCGTTACTGCGCGGCGTGGCGCCGGGGGCTCACCTTTTGCCCCGGGTTCAGGAAGGGTCCTGCGGACAGCACTACCGACTCATTGCCGGACAGGCCTTCGGCGATAGAGACGCCCTGTTGGCCGACGGTTCCGATCTTGATGTCGCGCCGCTCGACCTCGTTCTTGCCATTGATGATGTAGACGTAATTGCCGCGGTCATCGCTGAGCACAGCGCTCTGCGGAAGCAGCGGCGCGGTGGTCGTTCCGGCAGTGATCCGCGCTTCCGCGAAACCGCCCGGACGCATCTCGGGGCCGTAGGGCACCGAAATCCGAACTTCCCCAAGCCGGCTCTGCGGATCGATGATCGGCGACACCTGCCATACGGTGCCGGCGTAGCTTCGATCCGAACCGACGGGGGTGACCGTTGCGGGCATGCCGACGTGAACTGCGGCAAGATCCTGCTGCGAAAGCTGTGCACGCATTTCCATCAGGCCGCCCTCCGCAAGGCGGAAGAGCGCGCCCGATCCCTGGCCGACGATCTGGCCGACTTCGACGCTGCGGTCGAGAATGAGTCCGGCGGCGGGCGCCGTGACGTTGAGCCGGCCGATCTCCGCGCGCGTGGCGGCGAGTTGCGCCTGCGCAACGCGAACCTGGGCATTGGCGGCGTCGCGGGTCGCCTTCTTGGAATCGATTTCCGCCTTGGAGACGAAACCGCGGTCCTTGAGGGCGAGAGCGCGCTCATAATTGTTCTTGGCAAGCTCGGCATTCGCTTTCGCGGAATCAACCTGCGCCGAAAGCTGCGCCGCCTGCTGCGCCTGCACCGACCGATCGACGATTGCGAGGACCTGTCCAGCGCGAACCCAGCTTCCGGCGTCGACGAGGACTCGGACGACCTTGCCGCCGACGCCCGCGATCCCGATCGGCTGGTCGCGCTTCGCTCCGAGCGGACCGCTGGCGGTGACGTTGCCGGCGACGGCCGTGCGGCCGGGCACGATGACCGAGACGCTGGCAAGCTGCGCCTGGGCGCCGGGTCCGTTCCCAGCCGCATCTTCCTTGCTCCCGCCCATCATCATCATCGCAATCACGATCGCGGCCACCGCGACGAGAGCGGCCCCGACGATCGCAATCCTCTTGCGGCGGCGGCTGCCGTCGTCGACGAGGACGACCGTCTCCGAATCGGAGCTGCGAATTGACGTTTCCCGGTTCATCTCAAGCATCTTTCGACTTGCCCGCCCCCTGCGCGGCCCTGTAGAGCGACTGTATTACGCGAATAAGGCACCAAGAGCAACACACTCCCGGCAACCGCTTTTCGCCACCAATTTTCTACCAACCGCGGCACTTGAACAGCAGAGGCGCGTTGGCTCATTCGACGGAGGGCGGCCTTGGCCCATCGAACAAGCAAGGGGAAGCGGCATGTTGGAATCCTATAGCTGGCTGTGGTGGATCATCATCGGCGGGATCGCCGGAGCGATCGCCAAGATGCTGATGCCCGGGCGCGATCCCGGCGGATGCATCGTCACTGTCCTTCTCGGCATCGCGGGCGCCTTTGTCGCAGGGTGGCTGGGCCACGCCGTCGGCTGGTACGACAACAACGAGGGAGCCGGCTTCATCGCCGCGATCATCGGTGCGTTCGTCATTCTTGCGATCTACCGCCTGGTCGTCAGCCGCAGGCCCTGACGGCCGATTGAACTTCCGTTCACTGCAGGGCCATATCGGAACGGCAATTCCTTCGTGCAATGTGACTGAACGAGGGATTGACCAGATGAAGGCAATTTTAACGGCGCTGCTGATTTCGGCCGCGATTCCGCTTGTCCCGGCCGCCGCCCAGACGACCGGCCAGGTGACCCAGGCCATCACCGGGACCAGGCTGGACATCAGCGCGACGGGTGAAGCGACTCGAGTGCCCAATCTCGCAGTGATTTCGGCGGGCGTACTCACCCGGGCGACGACGGCAAGCGCTGCGCTCCAGGAAAATTCGACCCGGATGGACCGCGTGATCGCCGCTCTCAAGCGGGCGGGCATCGAGGACCGCGACATCCAGACGAGCTCGATCAGCCTCAATCCCGAATATCGCTATCCGGATAACCAGTCTCCGCAGCTGGTCGCCTACACGGCCTCCAACCAGGTCACGGTCCGCTTCCGCGACATCCGCAACAGCGGCAAGGTCCTCGATGCGTTGGTCGCCGAGGGCGCGAACCAGATCAACGGTCCCACAATGACCATCGAGCGGCCCGAAACTGCGCTCGACGAGGCGAGGTCGAAAGCCATCGCCAACGGCCGCGCGCGCGCCGACCTCTACGCAAGGGCGCTAGGAATGCGGGTGGTGCGCGTGGTCTCCGTCAGCGAAACCGGCGGATCCTATCCGGTCCCGCCGCCAATGCCATATGCCGAGAGGGCAATGGCCGCCTCCGCACCCTCGACGAAGATCGAGCCCGGTGAGCAGAAGCTGGAGGTCAATCTGTCGATGGTGTTCGAGTTGCAGTAAACGAAAGGGCCGCGCGGATTGTCTCCGCGCGGCCCAGACGATCGAAACCGATTCAGACCCTTACCGAACCGTGCCTCTGCGGATGAGGTTCACGATCGCGAGAAGGATGATCGCGCCGAGGAGCGACCAGAGGATATTCGTCAGGTCGAGCGGATTGGAGCTGTTGATGTTGCCGCCGCCGAAAATTAGGCCGGCGATGACCGCACCGACGATACCGACGACGATATTCAGGATGATGCCCTGCTGTGCATCCGTCCGCATGACGAGGCTGGCTAGCCAGCCGATGACGCCCCCGATAATCAGCCAAATGATGAAACCCATGAGCGTTCCCCTCTGTTCGTGACCGCCACGCTTACCCGGCGGCCGTGAGCACCGCAAAGACGCTCGATGCACGCCCGTTGTTCCGGATTAGGTCGCTTGTGTCCAGACTCGGACGCTGTCCGAGGGGAGATAATCCACGGAAATCCGCGGGTCGATGAATGGCTGTAACGAACCAGCCGGTAAGGTTACCAGCTCGTCAGTAGCGCTGCTGGCGTTCGTAGACGTCGCGGTAATGCTTGATCCGGGTGACCCGGAGACCAGGCATTCCGCTGCGCTCGACGGCGCGCTGCCAACTGGTGAATTCCTCGAGGCTGAGGGTGTAGCGCTGGCAGGCTTCGTCGACGGACAGCAGGCCGCCTGCGACTGCCGCAACGACTTCGGCCTTGCGACGAACGACCCAGCGGTCGGTGTCGGCCGGCGGAAGCGAATCGAGCGTCAGCGGCTCCCCAAGGGGGCCGATGACCTGTGCAGGGCGAATATTTTGATTCTCGAGCATTCTCACCAAACCTGTTGCATCAATCGCTGTGACACTTGTCTTAAGCCCGGCGCGTTGAAGATATTCTCAAGACCGCTGGTTAACTGGCCGCTCACTTTTCCTCGTCTGCACTTAACCCTGACCCCCGGGGCGCGAAGGCTCCGCCGAGCAGGGCCGCCGCCTGCCGCCATCCCTCGCTTGCGGAGAGGTAGCAGCTCACTGCGCCCTGACGCCGCCCGCCGTCCGGCCGCTTTTCCCTGGCGAGAGACGCCAGGATTTCCGCAGCGTCGACCGGCTGGTCGTCTTTGTCACCAATCTTCCTTTCGATACGCGACACGGCACCCCCGGAATTGCCCCTGTCGATCCCGGACTAGCAGTGAGGAGTGAACTTCGGGTAAAGAGCGCATCCACAACGACAATGAACGTGAACTTCGGCCTCGACAGCCCTGAGGGCTCGCGGATCGTCGTCGCCATGTCCGGCGGCGTCGACAGCTCCGTGACGGCTGCCCTCGCCGCCCAGTCCGGCGCCGAGGTTATTGGGGTTACGCTGCAGCTTTACGATCATGGTGAAGCAGTGAACCGCAGCGGCTCCTGCTGCGCCGGGCAGGACATCTACGATGCTCGCCAGGTGGCCGACCGGCTCGGCATCGCCCACTATGTGCTCGATTACGAAAGCCGCTTCCGCGAGGGGGTGATCGACAGGTTCGCCGACGAATATGCGCACGGGCGGACGCCGATCCCGTGCGCCCTGTGCAACCAGGGCGTAAAGTTCACCGACCTCATCGCGTTCGCGAAGGATCTCGGCGCCGATTGCCTTGCCACCGGCCATTATGTCCGCCGGGTCGCGACCGATGGAAGGGTCGAGCTTCACAAGGGCGCCGACCCGAAGCGAGACCAGAGCTATTTCCTGTACGGTACGACCTCTGGGCAGCTGGAAATCCTCCGATTCCCGCTTGGCGACCTGCCGAAGAGCGTGGTGCGTGAAATCGCCATGGAAACGGGGCTTTCCGTCGCCTCCAAGCCGGACAGCCAGGACATTTGCTTCGTTCCCGACGGCGATTATGCGTCGCTGGTGAAGCGGCTCCGTCCCGAGACCGAGGCGCCCGGCGAGATCGTCCACGTGGACGGCCGGGTTCTCGGCGAGCATCGCGGCGTCGTTCACTTCACGATCGGTCAGCGGCGTGGAATCGACATCGGCGGCAGTCCCGAGCCGCTCTACGTGGTGCGGATCGAGCCGGACGAACGCCGTCTCGTCGTCGGTCCGCGGAGCGCGCTCGCAGTCCAGCGGATGCGTGTCGAGGATTTGAGCTGGATCGGCGAGGACCAGAAGGTCGTCGAAGTAAAGGTCCGCTCGCTGGCGCCGCCAGTCTCCGCCCGTATCGAGCAGGGCTGGGTCGTCTTCGACCGGCCGGAATATGGCGTCGCCCCCGGCCAGGCCGCTGTTTTCTATGACGGTTCGCGGATGCTCGGCGGCGGCTGGATCGCCGAGACTCTCGCCGCCGACCCGCGCGTCGCCTGTGCCGCCGCCGCTTAGCTCGGGAATCCTGCTGTTCCGCCGCGCCCGCGGCGGCGTCGAAGTGCTGCTTATCCACCCCGGCGGCCCCTATTGGGCGAACAAGCAGGTTGGCGCGTGGATGATCCCGAAAGGCGGCATCGACGAAGGCGAGCGGCCCGAAGACGCGGCAATCCGTGAGTTCCAGGAGGAGCTGGGCGCGCCGCTCGCTTGCCGCCCCTTCCCATTGTGCCGGATCAGGCAATCGGGCGGAAAGATTGTCGAGGTCTTCGCGGCGGAGGGCGACTTCGACACCTCCAGGCTCAAGAGCACGGAGTTCGAAATGGAATGGCCGCCGAGAACCGGCGAGATCCGGCGCTACCCCGAAGCCGACGACGCAGCATGGATGACAATCGACAAGGCGCGGCGGATGATGCTCCCGAGCCAGCTTCCGATATTGGATGCGCTCGAAGAGAAACTGCGATCGACGAGGTGATGTGATGTTGCTTTTGCTTGCCGCGCTCGCCGCCCAGGCAGCGCCTCCGGTTCCACCCGCCCCAGCGACAGCCGAGGCAAAGAGCTGGCCGACGCAGGAGAGCGACGTCGTCCTCAAAAACTTCCATTTTGGAAGCGGCGAAAGCCTGCCGGAGCTCAAGATCCACTACACGACGCTCGGATCGCCGCACCGCAACTCGGCCGGAGCCATCGACAATGCGGTGATGGTCCTCCACGGCACGGGTGGAAGCGGAACGCAGTTCCTCCGCCCGCAATTCGCCGACGAGCTCTACGGCTCCGGCCAGCCGCTCGACATCGGCAAGTACTGGATCATCCTTCCCGACAATATCGGCCACGGCGGTTCGTCGAAGCCGTCCGACGGGCTCCGGATGAAATTCCCGAAGTATGATTACGCCGACATGGTCCGCGCCCAGCACGACATGCTGGAAAAGCTCGGGGTCACGCAGCTCCGCCTGATCATGGGCACGTCGATGGGCTGCATGCACATCTTCATGTGGGGCGAGACCTACCCCGCGTTCGCGAAAGCGCTGATGCCGCTCGCTGTCTCTTATACACATCTCCGAGCCCACGAGACGCTAGGAAGTATCTCGTATGCCGTCT